>CALVGN010000024.1 GCA_944327105.1 uncultured Erysipelotrichaceae bacterium
CACAGGAAGTGCAGATGACTTTGACCTTGTGGTAATTCGGATGAATGCCCTGTTTCATGTTTCTTTCTCCCTTCCGCCTTGGTCACTTGTTGTGTGTCCAAAGTAAGTGCTTAATGATTATGCCAAAATCAAATTGGTTTTGTAAAGCAGAAACTGATCAACAGCGCGATGAAACATGAAATTTGAAGCTTATTTGTCCGATGTATTGACCAATTGGAAACCGACTACATTGGGGTGTTCGGTTGCAACTGGTGTTGGTAGTACACATGCATTAGCTTCTTCGCTCCATACCCAGCCTGGTCCCATTGCTTCATCGCAGGTGACTACACCATCGCAATTCAGATCGCCTTTGATATCACAGGAACGATGATCATCGTTTGATGGTTCTGGGGTTGAAGATGGAGTAGCCGTCGGTTCGATCGTTGGTTCGGGGTTTTCTTCAGCTTTCCACACGGCGTAATAGAACTGATTGGCAGTAGTACTTGTATTTCCGCCTTCCATAAATACAGTTACATCCGGATAGGTTGCGGTAGCACCTAAGTAGTTCACTTCATTGATCCACCCAAGGAATGTATATGTCACTCCATTTACTTCCTGAGGATCTGTAGAAAGACTTGGAAGTGGTGCTCCGGCAGTATTCACCAATACTGACAAAGGATTTCCCGCTGTCCATCCATTTAACGAAAGACCAGGTGTTGTCGAGATTAGACGAATGACTGGTAAATGATTGGTATCTTCTTTCGAATTCTTTACCAAATTACCAGTAATAGTATTATCTTGGACAACCAAATTTGTATTACTACCAACTGTAAATGCAGCACTCAATTGAATAATCCCTCGAGTGTTTTCTTTACCCGCAGCCGCATTTTGATCGATAGTATTGAATTCGTTATTTGTAATTTCGATGTTGCTACGGTCAGCCGCACCTTCGAAATAGATTGCTCCAGAGCAATTATTGAATTTATTGTTCGAAATAACAGCACTAGCAGGATAAATATCCTTTAATGCGTATGCATTCCAAACGTTATTAAAAGTACAGTTACTAACTGTAAATGCTCTTGAATTGTCACTAGACGGCTTATTTCCAGCTCCATATGGGCTGATAATTACAGATTCAAATTGACAGTTTTCTATGATGACATTCCCTGCATTAAGGAACTGAAATTCTGCGTTCCGAACCTGTTCTTTAGTATAAGTGGTTTCACCTGTATTCCAAGCATCGCTATGTGATGGAATTTCGGCAGCTACATAATGGAAGGTTGTATTTTTAATGACAACCGGTGTTGCTGAGCCTACCGACGATCGACTAAAGTCAAACTGATATTGAGCATTTGGAACTTGAACTCGCTGAATTGTAACTTTATTTTCATCAGGAGTCCATTCAACAACCTTGCCTTCTCCATCAAACTGACCATCGGTCATCAGATCCGTAACAAAATCTTCAAATGAAATGTTTTCAGCTCGAACTTCTGTTGAAAATCCTGTCATCAGACAAACTGCTAACAATAATGAGCAGCAGATAGAAACTAATTTTCTCATACTTTCTCCTTTCTCAAGACAACAAAAAAGCATCAGTGTCTCAAAACACTAATGCTCACTCAAAGATATTAATCGTTTGAAACAATTAACTAAGCCATAGTTATTGCTTGCTTGCTTGCTTGCTTGCTTGCTTGCTTGCTTGCTTGCTTAAGCGTGCGGCATTTTCGATTTTGCTGTCAAGCACTTTTTCTATCACGATTGCTATTTTAGCATCGCTTTCATACAGAAACTTATAGAAATCAAAACATTCATGAAAAAGGTTTCTATTCCAATGTTGCTTTGGTGATTTTTGCACCCAATGCACTCAGTTTTTCAACGATATGTTCATAACCACGATAGATATGGTGCACACCACGGATAGTCGTCGTACCTTGAGCCATCAGACCGGCAATGACTAAACCAGCTCCACATCTTAGATCCGTGGCTGTGACCAATTCACCATATAACGGTGTTGGACCATTGATAGTGGCTTTACCAGTATCCACACTGATATCCGCACCCATGCGGGTAAGTTCGGTACAATTTTTGAATCGTTCAGGATAGATGGTATCCACCACAGTGGATATACCTTCCGCCTGGGTCAATAAAGAAGTTAACGGTTGTTGCAGATCCGTAGCTAAACCCGGATAAACCAATGTTTTGATATCCACCGGCAAATACCGTTCAGTTTTACGGATTGTGATACTATCCACATCCGGGTCGATGTTGACACCCATATCTTCCAATTTGCTTAACAATGCTTCGATATGTGTGGGGATCACGTTGGTGATCTTCATGCAATCCGCGGCAGCTGCCGCCATGATGATATAGGTACCGGCTTCGATGCGATCAGGGATCACTTCATGGGTACAGCCGCCCATCTCATCGACGGAGACACCATCGATGGTGATGACGCTTGTCCCCATGCCGCGGATCTTAGCACCCATTTTATTGAGCATGTTGGCCACATCGATGATTTCGGGTTCTTTGGCGGCATTTTCAATAGTGGTTCGACCAATGGCATGCACGGCCGCCATCATGATATTGATAGTGGCACCAACGGATGCAAAATTTAAATAAATTTTGCATCCGATCAATTGATCGCTTTTTAACGTATAGTACCCTTTTTCATATTCGATGGTTGCACCAAGGGCTTCAAAGCCTTTTAAATGAATATCAAAAGGACGTGGTCCAAGGTCACACCCACCCGGCATCTTGATCTTACAATAGCCATATTTACCAAGTAAAGATCCCATGAAATAATAGGATGCTCTTAATTTGGATACGGCACGATGTTCCAATGTGGTGTTTTTCATCGTGGAGGTATCCAATACATAGGAATCGCGGGTATTTTTAATGACTGTTACACCTAATTCCTTTAATAATGTTTCCAATGATTTGACATCTTCGATATCCGGGACACCGTGGATGGTGACCACACCATTGCCTAAAATGGCTGCCGGCATCAATGCCACAACGGCATTTTTAGCACCGGATATTCTCACTTCACCATTGAGGCGGTGACCACCTTCAATTTGAATGACTTCTTCCATGCTCTACTTTACCCAATCCATTACTTCTATCATATCATTGATTAAACCATCCGCTTTTGTTGTATCTAGATTAAGCAGTGGATCCACCAAAGCTACAGTGGTCATACCAGCGGCTTTGCCTGCGGCAATGCCGATCGGTGAATCTTCCACGACCAGACATTGCGATGGTTCGACCATCAGCTTTCCTGCAGCCTGTAGATAAATCATCGGATCCGGTTTGGATGCTTTCAATTCATCCCCGGAGACATAATAATGAACATAATCATCAAAATGTGTTTGTTTTAGAATCAACTTAAGATCCCTTACCGGCGAAGAAGTGCAGATCGCCATTTTGACATCCATCGCTTTTAGCTGTTTGAGCAATGCATACACATTTGGTTTGACCAATTGTGCAAATGGTAATGGATGCTCGTGAAAATAATCTTCATTGCGTTTGAGTGTCGTTTCATAACTTTCATTTGTATAGCGCATCAATATTTCGATGGTACGTTGATAAGTGGTTCCGATCATGGGAATCAAATCTTTGATCTCAACCAAGATTCGCATTTGGTTCAACCACTCAACGGTTCCTTGCAGATAGTACCGTTCAGAATCGATCAAAACCCCATCACAATCAAACAACACTGCTTTTTTCATAAAACGTGAACGATTATGCCACAATCCATAAAGAAATACCATGCATTTCGAGCATCGAAATGCATGGGTTCAAAGGGTGGAGGGAATCGTGGTTCAACCAAGATCAGCAGTACATCACATCCATCTGACAATTGCGCATGGCTTGTAATGCAGTTTGATGACTTTCAACGCTAACTCCAGCACATAAATCTTCCAAAATGACAATGCGGGCCTGAGGATTGAAGGCTTTGACCAGCATGGCATTGGAAATCACACAGATATCGGTACAGACACCACAGAACGTGATCTCATCATAACCGATACAATATTGAGCTAACTCGATCGAACCAAATGTGGGTTTTTCAAACTTTTTGCATTCTTTTAATACGGATTGCAATGGTTCAATCAACTGCCATCCATCACTATTTTGAATGCAATGCTCAACCGGAAGCCGTTTCCCTTCTTGAGTGGAAAGATAAGTCGAGTCATGCGTATCCATGGTGTAAACCACTTCATTCCCTTGGTCCAACCATGCGATGACATAATCCACAAGTGACCCAACCATTTTTTGTGCTTCAAAATTCGCCAATGCCCCATCGACAAAATCCTTTTGCATATCCACCACAACCAATAATTTCTTCATAATTCGCTCCTTGTGATACCACCATTATATAAAAAGAACGGATGCGTGCGAATAAACGCACGCATCCGTAGTGCAGGATAAAACGTTAATGCGTCAAAACCAATTATTCCGCTTTGCCGTAGGAACCGAATTCCTTGATCATGGCAGTGCACTTGTCAACGATTGCGTTGAAGCCCGGAGCGAGCAGTTTACGCGGATCATAGCCTTTGCCTTCCAGATCTTTGCCAGCTTCGATGTACTTACGTGTCGCATCAGCGAAAACCAGCTGCAATTCGGTATTGACGTTGATCTTGCTTACGCCCATGGAAATGGCTTTCGCAATCTGATCAGCCGGGATACCGGAACCGCCATGCAGAACCAAAGGAATACCATTGGTGACTTTGGAGATTTCTTCGAGTACTTCGAAGTTCAATCCCTTCCAGTCAGCCGGATATTTGCCATGGATGTTACCGATGCCGCAAGCCAAGAAGTCCACACCTAAACCGGCAACTTCAGCGCATTCTTTCGGATCAGCAACTTCACCATTGCTGGTCACACCATCTTCGGTACCACCGATACCACCAACTTCACATTCAACGGAAACACCTTTGGAATGAGCCAATGCAATGATTTCCTTGCTCTTTTCGATGTTTTCATCGATCGGATAGTGGGAACCATCAAACATGACGGAAGTGAATCCCGCTTCGATGCAGGCTTTGGCACCATCAAATGATCCATGGTCCAGATGCAATGCGACCGGAACGGTCACGCCCAAGAAGTCATGGACCTCTTTGACCATTGCAACAACAGTCTTGTAACCGCACATATATTTGCCGGCGCCTTCAGAAACACCCAGCATGACCGGGGAATTGCAGGCCTGAGCTGCGGTCAGAATTGCTTTTGTCCATTCCAAGTTGTTGATATTGAACGCGGGAACGGCATAATGGCCTTCGCGTGCTTTTTTCAACATCTCGGTAGCACTAACTAATGTCATTGTCATATCCTCCTATTAGTTACTTTCATTATACATTCTTTATAGTCGATGGTTTTAAGATTTTTGATGGTATGACCACAGGAATAAGTCTAAAGTGCCAAAAACCGAAGCCACGTTAGCGAGCAAGGAGAAGGCTTCGGTTTTTGACAGTAAAAGAAGATAAATCAAATGAATGATTTCCTGGGAAATCATGGTTCAGTTAGAGTTAAATTAATCTAACTAATGTCATTATACAGTCCAATTTTTCGTTGTCAACCACCAAATTTGAATGATTCATGTCACTGAATGGTTCGACCATCGTGATAAAATAAAATTAAGAAAAGGAGCGTTTCAATGATGAATAATGCTGTACTTGAAATTCTGAAAACCCGCCGTTCCTGTCGTGCATTCACCGATGAATTAGTGGATGATACTACTTCAATGCCATTGTCGAAGCCGGCAGTTATGCACCCAGTGCCATGGGAAAACAGCCCAGTCAGGTCGTGGTTGTCAACAACGCCGAACTGATGAAAACATTATCCACCATGAATGCCAACGTGATGAATGCCACCAACGATCCTTTCTATGGTGCACACCAGGCCATCATCGTCTTTACCGACAGTGCCGTCTCCCCCAACAATTGGCGTCAGGATGGCGCATTGGTGATGGGCAATCTGATGAATGCCGCGGCAGCGTTAGGTATCGGAGCATGCTGGATCAACCGTGCGTATGAAATGTTTGCCACCCCTGAAGGTGTCGAATTGAAAAAATCATGGGGATTGCCGGAGAGTGCCAACGGTGTGGCTGTATGCATTATCGGTCATCCAAAAAACACTGCAACCGGTGAAGGTAAACCGCGTCGTGATGATTTTGTCATCACCATTCGCTAATCTGGTCCAACCATAAGAAAATACGGTCGATGCACTGCATCGACCGATCGTTTTATAATGGCTGCCCCACCAGGATTCGAACCTGGGAAATGACTGGTTCAGAGCCAGTTGCCTTACCGCTTGGCTATGGGGCAATTTCATGTAACGGTCACTAGTGTAAAGCAATTCCATGATAAAATCAATACATGAAAAATACGAAACGCTATTTGGTCATCCTCTCTGGCAGGGTGCAGGGTGTAGGCTGCCGTTACTTTGTTTACCGTCTGGCACATGAATACGGATTGACCGGAATGGTCAAAAATCTTGAAAACGGAAATGTGGAGATCCAGGCACAAGGTGATGAAACCATTTTGGATCAATTTGTCCATCACGTAATTCAGGGTGATCGATTTATCCGAGTCGACAATTACTCATGCAAATCGATTCCTTTGAAAGAAGAAAACAGTTTTGGATACGGCAATTAACACACAAACGGGTCAGTGAGACTGACCCGTTTGTTGTTGATAAACCATATACATCATGATGGAAGCAGCAACAGAAACATTCAGGGATTCAAAGGTGGCCATTTCGATTTTGACGATATGGTCAGCACCATGGATAGCTTCCATGGTCAAACCATTGCCTTCATTGCCCATCACGATGGCACATTTGGATTCAAATGATATCGAAGATAAAGAAGATGCATTGGTCAATGCAGTAGCGTAAATGGTATAACCATTAACCTTCAATTGCTGATAAATCGATTCAAGATCATGGGAAGTGATGTAATTGATTTTAAACAGAGCACCTTGAGTGGATCGAACCACTTTATCATTGGTATGATCCACACAATCAACAGCGATGATAGTATTGAAACCAAAGCTTAATGCGGAACGGATAATGGTGCCTAGATTGCCAGGATCTTGAATGTGTTCAAGGATAAGGATTTGGTCATGCCATGGTTGGACCATCGGTAACGTGGCAATACCAACGCACTCACTTTTACTTTCCGTCGCACATAAAGCTGTGATGATCGAACGTGAAACCACGATTTTATTCAAATAGTCAAGACCACCCGTATAATGATCGGATACGATCAATGTATCCAGACATTTGGCATCCATGGCTTCCTGGATCAGATGTTCCCCTTCGATCAGAAATGTACCAGTTTGCAACCGGTATTTTTTCTGCTTGAGTTTAAGCCATTGTTTTACTTTGGGATTGGTCAGTGAAACGATCATTTCATTCATGGTCAAGACCATCCTTTCTGCTGCGCATCCATTCATACCCCAATACTGCAATGGCACTGGATGCATTCAATGCATTGCGAAATCCATTGGCATACGGAATATAGATCCTTTGATCCACCAATGCCATCACACTGCTGCTCAGTCCGCGCATCTCTCCGCCAACGGCCAGTAGCACAGGGTTGGGCCACGTATAATCCATTAAAGAAATACTGTTGGAGCGATGCGCAGCGACCATGGTAAAACCATGGGATTTAATGGTGGTAATGGTTTCAACCAAGTCGTCGGAAAAGATCAGACTGATCTTTTCCGATGCACCGGCACTGCTTTTGATGATCTGGGGTGTCGCATTATCCCAATTGCGCAATGGTAAGACCACTGCATCAAACCCAAAAGAATAAAGGGAGCGGATACAATACCCCAAATTGAAGGGATCTTCGATCCCTTCCAATAGGGCGATCGCGTTTGGTTGAACCAAATCATTCAGTGTTTCTCGCTTTCTTGAACCACAGCTTAATGCAATCCCACCGTTGGTTTTACCCGGCGCGATTCCACGGAAGGATGATTCATCCAAAATTTCAATGGTTACACCATGTACGATTGCGATCCTTCGGATATATGCAATATCTTTGCTGGATTTTCCTTTTTTGATATATAACGTTTCTGCTTTCCGTTTATTGCCTTCCAACACTGCTTTGACGGAAACATTGCCTTCAACGATCACGAACCATCCACCTTTCTGACCATATCATTGATTTGTGGTCGAACCATGGAATCGATATGGATCAGACTCATTGGACGGAATGCCCGTGATACGGGCATTCCGTTTTCATCTTGCATGGTTTCAACCATTGTAAAAAAACCATTGTGGCCTGGACCAAAGCATTCCAATGTATCGCCACTTTCCACGACATTTCTTAATTCCATGGTAAAACCATGATCATCGAGTGCTTTAACGACTCCAACAAAATCATGGGTGACTCCTGCACCATTGACTCCATACAGTAATGTGGAATGATCGGGCAACCCGTGGTAAAAACCCGAAGCACTGGGACGGTTTTCTGCTTTTTTCAATTCCTGTTGATAATACATCAACCGATCACGCGATAATGGTTTGCCACTGGTTGTGATCTCATCGATCACATTGCGATATGTTTGGACCACTGTTGCCACATAATAGGCGGTTTTCATGCGACCTTCGATTTTTAGGGAAGATACACCACAGTGGATCAGATCGTAGATCACATCTAAACCACACAGATCTTTGGCACTCATACTGAATAAGTGGTTGGGATCACTCAATTCATGGTTTGAACCATCATAAAGATGGTACTTCCATCGACAGCTTTGCGCACATCCACCCCGATTGGCATCTCGACCGGTCATGAAATTGCTTAATGTACATCTTCCGCTATAGTTGACACACATGCCACCGTGGATGAATGTTTCGATTTCAATTTTGGAATGTGTGCAGATCGAACGGATATCTTTCAATGTGCATTCCCGGCCAAGTACGACCCGATCCACACCATATTGTGCCATTAAGTCAACCGATCGATGGTTCAACACAGATGCTTGGGTGGATAGATGGATCTGTAATTTGGGGGCAACCTTGCGGGCTAATTGGATCACACCCAGGCTAGCGACGATAATGGCATCCACACCCAGGGATTGCAATTGAGAAAGATACGTGGCATAACCATCGATATCCGATTGATGGGGGATCATATTGACCGTAACATGGACTTTGACATTGTGTTGGTGCGCATAATCGACAATGGATCGAATATCATCCAATGAAAAATTACTGGCTCTAGAACGCAAAGAAAAACTAGTTCCACCAAGGTAAATGGCATCGGCTCCATAATCCACTGCCACTTTAGCACGTTCAATATCCCCGCAGGGAGCTAATAACTCTATCGTTTCCATGGTTCCTCCTTGACGATGGTTGAACCATGACGCCAATAGATGCAATCAAACAGTGGATCCGTTGGATCCGCTGTTTGATTCAATGCTGAAAGTACAGTGGTTGGATCAAGGAATAATGTGGATATCCAGTGTTCTTTTGCTTGATCCATTTTATTTTCCATATCTGGATTATAGCGGACGTAATCGGTATAAATGGTCGTACCATAAGGGGTTTGCACGATCGGCATATGCCGATCACGGGTACTTTCGACAAGATACAGATCATTGCGATTAGTTAAAACCATATCCTGGTTGATCTCATCCATATAATCCGTCAATAAATGTCGGGCACTCATGCTGCTTTTCAGATACCCAAATGTTTGGATCATACAATGCTTTCCATACGTTTCAAGTATGGAAAGCACATCGTTATATTGGATTTCATTGGCGATCTGAACAGATTGATACCCTAAAGACAATGCGGCTTCGATATCCAGAGTGGAAGCCATCAATGTATCTGGGGCATAGATGAGTGGTTTACACCAGTGATATTTATGGTTTAACCATAAGGCACAATGATCACCAACGACAATACCCTCGATACCATCCATGGTTTCAACCATGGATAAATACGATTGAAAATCATCCAGTTCATGTTCATGGATCAATCGATTGGCCAATACCAGTACATCTCCACCATGGTTTACGATGGTTTGAACCATGGCATAGAATGTATCGATATTGATCTTTCCATATCCGCATGTGGTATAACCATCAATTCCAAATAAATAATGGTTAATTCCATTATCCAGATAAGGCTGCAGATCCTTTGAATCTGTCAATAACAACCGTTTGATACTCATTGCATTACCAATTCTACCACTAACCGTTTCAATACCCCTTTAAATAACGCACTGAAAATGTGAATCCTCTGCCAAAAGACACAAGACTCACTTATACTGTCAGATTAATGCATCAACGCAATCAACATTGATTGATTAAATCATCGACACTAGCGCTCATCACGTTTTTTCGGAACAACATCACAAGTTTCAACGTAATAATCCAACAAATTATGTTTCAATCGCTCTATCTCATCTACATATTGCGAATCATCAATCCGATTATCCTTTTCATATGGATCAATACTTAAATCGTAGAACTCATCTTTCTCATACAACCGATAAACATATTTAAATTTGTCATCTCGAATCATTACGGCTTTTGTATGCTCCGGCATTCTTTCCTGAACGGAAGTACGGGCCCAATATAAATTACTTGGGCTGTGACCACCATCCGTGCAATGCTTTTCGTAATTCAGTCGCCCACCTTCACAATACACATAATCTCTTAAATGCGCATTGTTGTCCATAAACGCTGGTACAAATGAACGCCCAAAATCCGATTCAGACAATTTAATTTCAGTTAAATCCGCAATGGTTTTGGGAATATCCAAAAGTTCAACCATCCCTTTTTTAATACCCGGAACATAATTGACACCTTTTTGCGGTTTGATAATCAACGGGACATTAGTCAAAAAATCATCAAAGGTATTCTGATTGATTTCAGCAACTTCATATTCACCCGCATAATCACCATGATCCGAAAATACGACGACGATTGTATCGTCATACATCCCTTTAGCCTTTAAGGCATCCATGACTTTTTGGAAATTTCGATCACAATGAGCAACCATGGCATAGTATGTCTGTTTAAATGACAGTAATTCATCATCATCCCATTGCGCCAGACGATGATTTGTACGCATCCCTTCAAGGATTGAGGGTTTGAGGTCGCGTTGTAACTCACTCAGACGAATCGGCGGCTTTATTTTTGAACGATCAATCTGATTGTAATCTTGGGCAGAGGCAGCATAATGAGGGTGGGGCAACATCAACGACAAATACATAAATAATGGTTTGTCATCCGGATATTTCGTAATAAAATCAATTGCATTGCTGATTTGAACATCTTCCAGTCCGGTATACCCGACCTTAAATGGATTCGGATCATCCACTACACCTTGATACAAACTATAGTAATATTTGCTGTCTGCTTCATGACGAGATTCGGTTTTGGCGTTTTCTGCTTCTTTAAATAATGCCGTATCATATCCATCTAATAAGTGATGCAAATCCTTATCAATGGGTTTATCAGCCAGACGGCAATTGTATTCCTCAAATGCATTGGACCGATAGTCACAATAATACGACTTATCAACCTCTCGTTTAAAAAGGTCGTTTTTACCGCCAAAATAGACGTAATAGCCATTATGCTTCAATTCCGACAAAAGATTAAAGGAACTGTCATCCAACAGATGATGCATCGTGCGATACCCGCCAACATGCGGATACCTTCCAGTCATAAATGAACATCTGGAAGGGACGCAGACTGGGTTTTGACAATATGCATTTTCAAACGACATGGCGTCACTTTCGACAAATCGATCAAGATTGGGGGTAGTGTTCGCATTTTCGCCAAAATGCCCGAGTGCTTCTTTTCGGAAATGATCCGCCACAATAAACAAAACATTCGGTTTATTCGCCATTATTCGCCTTCCTTTCAAAATATTCATGAAACTCCGGCAAAAATTCTTGATGCGCGACCAGCATTTCATCAAGTATATTTTTAGCAACCTTCTCGCTTTGTACTAGCGGGTTAATTGTCATAGCCAATAACGCTTTGTCGTAATCACCGCTAATAGCAACATTAGTGGTCAGTATTTCAAACGCCTTCAGCTGTTGGATCAAACCAATCACTTCCAGCGGAAGATTTCCGACACAAATTGGCTTTGGACCATCACTGGTAATCTTACAACTGACTTCAACCACAACATCATTTGGAAGATTGGTAATTGCACCATTGTTGAGAGTATCTACAACCTGGATGTCACCTGTATTGTTATAAATCGACGCAATCAAACTACATGCTGCATCGCTATAGTAAGCTCCACCTCTTTCTTCTAATTCTTTCGGTTTAACGTCTAAGCTGTTATCCGCATATTTTTCAAAGAGTTCCTTCTCGATTTCTTTAACGACCTGCGCTCTGCACCGATGCATATTGGCATCACGTTCACACGCCTTAATCATATCTATCTTTTGCAGATAATATTTGATATATCCGATACCATAATAGCCCAGTCCTTTTATAAATTCTTTCGACCAATGAATATCTTCAATATTTTTCAACGATTCCCCGACTTGAGATTGAGCGATGGTATCAATCAGACGATGATTTACGTTTTCGCCATTCAAGCGTACATCAAGCGCATAAATCATATGGTTGATTCCGCCAATCTTTACATCCAATTCATCATTCGCACCGACCGATAAGAATTTCTCGATATCCTTTTTCATATTGATCGGCCCATTGCATAAACCGATAAACTTTTTGAAATTCGTATGGCGGAAAACCGCCTCTGCAACCATGCCGGAGGGATTGCTGAACGAAATCACCCATGCATTCGGGCACAGACGCTGACAGTCATTTAAAATATCCAAAATAACCGGAATCGTTCTTAAAGCATTGAACATTCCCCCAGGACCATTAGTCTCCTGACCAATCACGCCGTACTTGATTGGAATCAATTCGTCTTTTTCACGTGCATCGAGCAAGCCAACACGTATCTGTGTTGTAACAAAATCTGCATCTTTCAAAGCCAGTTGACGATCCAACGTTAAATGGACCTCGACATCCAAACCAGCCTTTTTAAACATGCGTTTTGCCAAGCCACCGACAATTTCGAGCTTCTGTTTTCCTGGTTCAATATCGACCAGCCATAATTCAGTCAACGGAAAGATAGAATAACGTTTGATGAAACCTTCAATAAGTTCCGGCGTATAACTGCTTCCTCCACCAATTGTGACAACTTTCAACTTTTTCATTTTCTGCTCCTTCACTCGTAATAACCGATTGTCTTGGATTTTAATTTCTTTTCGAATTCTACATATTTCGAATCCATCAGCGGAATCGGATTTCCTTTTTGAACGTTCATCAAATAAACAAGTTCCTGGAAAAACGGGATGACACATAACGCTTTAAGATCATCATCAATATCTAAGTATTCACCTATCACATGGACGTGACCACATAAATCAGGCAGGTATTCCGCTAACAAACCAATGCGGTCTTTGGCATCTTGGCTGAACAATAAAAAGACGTAGTGGTTTTGCGTCAATTCCAAGAATCCACCATGCATGAACTCTTCAAGCTCGTATGCACTTCCGGCAATTTGCAGTGTCTCACAACATTTTAAAGCCGCTTCTCTTGACGCACCCTCCATGCTTCCAAGGCCGCAAAAATGTACACGCGACATCAGACCTAAATCATTTGCTTGAAAAAATGTTTGAGCCTTTTCCACACTGAGTTTCATCAATATCGGAATCTGACTCAATTCGGATATTTCAGAATGACTGAATCGATATGCCGCCTGAATTAACAGAAATAATGTTAATGAAAAACCTTCTGTGACAAACGGAACCTCTTCATTTCCAACTTCAAGGTATTGAACATGACGGTACTTAGACGATTGGATTGATTCATTATCAGTAATAAACAAGTAAGGAATCTGGTTTTCTTCTAATACTTGCATTGCTTTCAATGTATTTGTGCTTCGCCCAGATTGGGAAATCAAGATATAATTCGCATCTTTGCTGGCCAGCCCATCCAACGCAAATGTATAAGGATAAAATACAGTTATTTTTTTGTTTAACTTTCTACCAAGAACATCCTTTGCACATTGAACGGCATTAAATGACGATCCGGAAGCGATAAAAATCACTTCGCTTTTTGGTTGATTCTTTAAATAATTGACAAATTCTTCTCCGTAGTCCGATTTCAATCGCATTTGAATTTCTTCAATCGACCTATGGATATAATAATCCATCGTATGATTTGCAGACATCTCCACCTCCACAACATTCCAAACTGTACAACGTTTCTGCGGGTGATACATGGCTGAAATGATTTATTATTTCAGCCATGTCAACACCCAATAAAGAAAACTCGGATAAATTATTCAGTTACTTTTCCAGATTCTTCTGCAAGTTTGGTTTGATCGTATTTCTTGATAAACGGAATGTAAATTACCACATCAATAACTAGCAACACGATTACAGCAAGTGCTGCTTTGATATCAAGGGTCGCAAAATATGCTGCAATTGGAGATGGCAACGTCCACGGCACGCTGATGAAAATCCTTCCGATAATATCCAAATCCATCAACAGATACATCACAGCACTGTTCATGATCGGCACCAGTAGCAACGGGATGAACAAATAAGTGTTCAGCATCACTGGTAAACCAAAAGTAATGGGCTCACTGATATTAAAGATCGCTGGAATACCGCCAATTTTAATAATGGATTTTACATATTTGGATTGAGCAACAACCAAAGAGGCGATTACAATTGCCAAAGCAGAACCCACGCCACCGAAATTGCATGCGATGATATTCCAGTTGCTCGCCAAAACGCTTTCCATTGCCTGCCCGGCATTTACAGCATCAAGGTTCGCCGTCAAATTGATCAGAAAGAACGGATTCATAATGGTTCCAACCACATTCGCACCATGAATTCCCAGGAACCAAAGTGCATTGATCAGGAATGCGTAAACAATAGCTGCCCAAATCGTATCCGATGCAGATACCAAAGGCATAAATAAGGACAGAATCAACGCCGGTAAATGCTGTGCTGTCAAACTCATGCAGGCAACATCAACCAACAAGAATACAAGAATGTTAATAATAAACGGAATCAACGCTTCAAACGGAGCAGAAACCATTGGTGGAACTGATTCCGGCAGCCGGATTTTGACATTCTTTTCAAACAAGAACGCAGTAATTTCAACGGTTACACACGCAACAATCATTGCAGTAAACATACCCTTCGCATCCAAATAAGCAATTGGAATGGCATTTGTTCCTTCAATGGATGTAACCGGACCGGCGATCATCAGAAATACCAATAACGCTCCAGCACTTGTGGTTACGGGATTGATTTTCTTTTTCTGAGCCAGCAAATAAGCTATAAAGAAAACCACATAAACAGAAATAATACCAAGCGTCAGACTGTTAATTAGTGTTGTATAGGGTGCCACAGCATCGGCCAAGGCCTTCCAGCCACTCAAAAACCAACCAAAGATGCCTGAACCATCAAAGTCGGCCGAAATCGGTGGGTTTGCAATCAACGACGCAATACCTCCAATGATGGTAAATGGCGTTGCTGCCACCAAGCCATCCTTAATCGAGGAAGCATGGGGCTGGGTATTGAAGAAGGCCGCTATCTTCTCCAATATAGCGTTAAGCTTTTCACTTTTCATTTGTATTTACCTCCACGTAAGAACAAAAAGCTTTTTGGTACCCAAATTATAGAATTTTTTCGGAATAAAGTTCAAGATATTTTTAATTTTTTGTGATATTGTTCAAAAAATAAAAAATTGTTTGCTTTCTCAACCGTCTAAAAATGCATAAGGTTCAGGGTGTATGCCTTCAAATGCTAAAATAGGTCTAGAGGTGACCAATGAACCCAAGTGATCGTATCAAACTCAACAAGCATAAATTTACTAAAACAGATTATAAAATTTATCAGTATTTACAGGCCAATCCAAATAAAGTCGTTCATGGTAACGTATATGAAATCGCAGACTGGATCGGCGTATCACGAACGGCAATCATTCGTTTTGCCAAAAAACTTGATTACGTCGGTTTCTCAGAATTTAAATACGACTTTTCACGACTGGTACACAGTGGAAATTTCAACAATGACGACCCTAAGGAAACATCCATTGATTATATTGTGGATATTTATCAACGTAGTATTTCGGCAATCAAGGATACTTTGAACGAGAAAGCACTACAAAAACTGGTCGACAGACTGGTTATTGCCAATAAGGTCAAAATTTTTGGACTCAACCGTACGGGCCTTGCCGCAAAACAATTGCGTCAACGATTCCATAAAATTGATTTCGATGGCGAAGCGGTAACTGACTATATTTTGATTCCGGAAGTCGCTCGGCAAGGTCATGAAAAAGATGTGCATATTTTCTTTTCCACACTAGGCGAAACACCGATTATTATGGAAGCCATTGAAAATAGTTATCGACGAAATGTATTTACGGTGGTCGTAACAATGAATCGTGACAGTAAAATGCTCAAATATGCTAAACTTGCGCTTTTTTTACCATCAACCGATACTTTTTCATCGCGTTATTTTTTTGATCTTCAGGTGATCAATTTCACCTTTATCGAAATATTAGTGTCGTATTTAGGACGACGCTTATCTGAAACACAATCCGAATAATGTGCATCGGTTCAGCTTTTCGGATTTATACCATAAGGAATTACATCAATTATGATTTCGATATTGTCTTGATGACGTTACTAATTCTTTTGGGTGTCTTTTAACGTGGATTCAAATTCACTATAATGGTGGTACCATTGTGCGTTAAGTGCCATAAGAAGGGAACTTATGGACGAAAAGGATTCCTTGCGGTGCAATGGCATCCCATGATATCCCTGATTGACATTCGGATCTCATGGAACGGATGAAAGAGGAGGTATCTTATGGTTAAAACCACATCAACCTACAAACTTGCCTTATTGGCTCTATTCATTGCCATTCGCGTGATGGCTGGAATGTTTCGCATTCCGTTAACGGAATCTTTGATGATCAGCTTTTCTTTTGTGTTTATCATGATCGAAACACTGATCTTCGACTATCCATTAGTGGTTCTATCCGCTACCATCGGGGATATCCTCAATGCGTTGGTTTTTCCAAGTGGACCATTCTATTGGGGCTATACGGCGTTTGCCGTATTGCAGACGTCCCTGTATTGGATCGGTTTGCACCACAAACCCATTACAGTGGCACGGTTAGCTGTGGTCAAAACCATCAATAATCTGTTTTGCAATGTGATCATCAACTCTTTACTGGTATGGCACTTGTATCAAGTCGCCTATCCGGCAGCCGTATTGTCCAGATTACCTAAAAATCTGATCCTACTACCGATTGAGATCCTATTGGCTTATCTTGTGATACGACTAGTCAAACCATTGCTCATATCCAAAGGATTGGTCGAATCCCAATATCTGCCGATGACAATTTTCAAACCCAAAAAGGAGAATTAACATGTTTGTCAAATCCAGTGCCGATTTATCCCCATTGATCGATAATGTCTTTTCCACCGTTGCATTATATAAAGCCGATATTGCTCAAAACGGCAAAGCCGGAGCATTGAATGGCACGATCGGTTCACTCTGTGATGAAAATGGTGACTTGGTGGCACTGGACAGTTATTTCGACCACTATAGTCAATTAAGTCATCGTCAATATGCGGCATATGCTGCCGGCTTTGCCGGCAATCCGGATTATCTGGACCATTTAAGATCGTGGTTTACCCAAGGTAAAGTGGATCCGGAACATTGCCGCATGATCGCGACCATGGGTGGATCCGGTGCAATATCCATTTCCATGCAATCGTTTCTGGACCGTGGTCAAACCATTATCATTCCGCGTTTATCCTGGGAATCCTATGAAACGATGTCATTAACCTATGGTTACACCATCGACTGGTATGAAAACTTCAAAGATGATCATTTCAATATCGATGACGTATTGCAGAAAGTGGAAGCATCATTGCATCAACAGGGCAGAGCCCTGTTGATCATCAATGATCCAGCCCATAATCCCAGTGGTTATTCCATGGATATTCAAGAGTGGACCACATTGATCAATGGGTTGAACCAGTTGGCATCATTGGGCAATATCTTATTGCTCAATGATGTGGCGTATATCGATTATTGTACTGATCAAAACCACAATCATGATCAGATGTGTTTATTCAATGATCTGCATCCCAATTTGATGGTTGCATTATGTGTATCATTATCCAAAACCGCCACCAGTTATGGTTTACGGTTAGGGGGTGTGATAGTGATCGGCAACCAATCCGATTATCTGGATGAAATGGTGTTGACCATGAAAAAAGCCTGTCGCACCTATTGGTCAAATCCCAACAATTCCGCAATGATCAACTTTGTCTGGATGATGGACCATAATCAGAATGGTTTCATTCACGAAAAACAGCAATACATCGATCTTTTGAAAACCAGAAGTCAACTGTTTATCGACCAATGTGATGCGGTTGGTCTTGACCACTATCCCTATCGCGATGGTTTCTTCGTCACCCTGCGGTTCAATGACAATGACCAACGGGATCGATTATTCGATGCTTGTGTGAAACAACGCATCTATATCTGTAAAGTCGACAAAGGACTGCGTGTAGCCATCTGCTCCATTCCAACCTCGCAATTGGATGGTCTGGCCAAACGCATCATGGAATTGAAAAAGAGCCAATGATCCATTGGTTCAACCATCAAAACACATGGCAGGGACAAATGTCCCTGCCATTTAAATCTATCGTCAGCATCAAAATTCATCATCAATGACAACATACGATCCCTTGAACCGATAGATCAGTGGTTCTTCCGGTAGCCATGTGATATATTTCAGCAATTGATCCCCTTTTTCTTCCGGAAGACGCATGAAATCGACGATCCGATGATTCGGAAAATCCAATTCACAATGATACGGCCATACGTTAGAAGGAACGATGCCGATCAGATCCGTCTGCAATATCCGTGAGCGGATCACATCACCATGATGAAGATACACAGCTACCCCTTCACGACGCAACGCGTTATACATCTTGATCAATTCGATGGTGCGACCAAACGCATTTGAACGCAATTCAAAGGAAATACCCTTGTCTGAATAGCGTGTATACAACCATAATGCACTTGAACTACTCCCCGCAACGATTTCATGGTTGTGACCATCCCCCTTTTTATTTTTCGCCCACTGCTCAAACGCTTTGGGATCATCCATATCGATGTGCTTCAATCCACCATCGCGACGATCTGCAAAATGGTAATACCATTGTTTATCATCGGCATTCTCCAATTCTTTTTTATCATTACCATATCCACACGCCTTATATAGCATCGCCACATAATGGTAGTACTGACGGGCCGTCAAAGACGGCAGACGATCCCCGATCGGAAAAGCAGGATCATTCGACTGTTCAACGATGTCAGACAAAAAGTCGAACATCTCTTCATTTGGCAAGTCAGCAATGAAATAAGACCATCTTTCAGGAAAAACCTGCCAGTACTTTTTGGATTCGATCACCCCGTAACGGCGATGATAGGGCAGTCGTTTTTGCATGTCCTTTTCATATTGACCCGTGATCGCACGGGTAACGGAAATCTGAAGTGCGTTATATAACCAAAAACAGAACGTTTCCAATTCTTCTTGTTCGAAATATCCTGGATATTCAACTCCCGTTTTTATGGTTTCATCATAAATTTTTGCATCATCCAAACAGATCACCCGTTCGCCTGATGGGATCTGGTATGCCAACAGTTTGATCCAAACGTCTTTTTGCGGATAATATTCATTATAGACACGTCTGCATTCATCCGGATTGGATCGAAACGACGTTTCATCGATATAGTCGTCGTAGCGAGCGAAGTCTTGAATCGTTCCCCGATCCGCCATAAGCCAGATACTTCGCCGTTTGTTGGGACCCATTGCAACGATCGAATCGATTTGATCGAAGATACGATAAAGATCGTATGGTTCCAAGGCGTCTGCCTTTCCTTCGATACGTTCAAGACGAGCGATAATGGATTTGATTTGGGGTGCACTGATCATAAATAAAACCTCCTCTTGAGGTCTTATTATCGAAAAACAGGTGGGAAAGTCCATACTTTCCCACCCATGTTTTTCATTAAATTACGGATGTGGTTTGACCATAAGCATAATGATCGAAACCATATCGATTTTTATCACTGGTTGCACCATTTGATCTGCTGAGCATGCAAACGGACATGTTTTTTCAAATTTTCCATCCATCCGTCTTTCCATACAAAGCTTTCTTTACCGGCTCCCAATTCAAAATGCAATTGAATGATCCCCATGTCGATATCGGCATAGAAGCCACTTTTTTTGACCAATTGGACCGTATCGTTGAGCAATTCCAGTGAAAACTCCTGCTGATTGAGTGCAGTCGGTGCCAATAAAGCGGCATCCACACCATTATAGAACCAGGGTTGGGCCACACTGTGCAACACGGTTACTTTTTCTCTGGATTTGCTACGATGGGGTTTTCCTTGGGTCTTACCATAGCCAAATGTGATCACCGCCACCAACCGTTCGCCTTTATCCACATGGATCTCAGTTTTCTTTTTGGAATAAGTCAATGCGACCCAACAACTGTTCAAACCGAGTCCTTGCAGGTACAATACGGCCATTTGGCCGTAATAACCACACAAATGATCCAATTTATCCGTATCTTTTCCAACCAATGCGATAAAGGAATGCACATTGCTGAAACCACCATAGCGGGCAACCATGTTGTCAAATGGTTTGGGTTGATCAAACAATACCTGAAAACGTAATCCGGATACACTGTTGAGTGCATTGATGTGTTCATTGATTTTCACCATCAATTCCGGTTCGATTTTTTTATCAAAATATGTGCGTACCGAATGCCGGGATTCGATGGCTTCTAATATGGTCATGATAACTTCCTCCCCTTTGAAAATACATAACCTAATCACTATGATATCAATTCATAAATAGAATGCAATCATGGTTGAAACCACATAAAAAGGGAATGGTTAGACCATTCCCATGACTGGAATCTAAATCAATGTAACGAATGGATATACGCCAATGCGTTGGTCGCTGCGATTGCACCATCCGCTACCGCGGTGACGATTTGTCGCACCATTTTCGTACGCGTATCGCCGGCGACAAAGATACCGGGGATATTGGTCCGACACGATTCATCCGCAACGATATATCCTTTCGGATCCATATCCACCAAGCCTTTGACAAACCCAGTATCGGGAATACGACCGATAGATATAAAGACACCCTCACATGGTAAAACCATGGATACATTGGTTTTGACATCATGGATTTTCACTGCAGTGACCTTTTGATCCCCGATGATTTCATCCACCACCGTATCATAACGGATATTTAAATGCTTGGCTTGATGCAATGCATCCAGATATTCCGGAGATGCACGAAGTTGATCGCGACGATGGATCAGTGTCACGCTCTGGCATAAACCATCCAAGTAAGTGGCATCATGGACGGCACTGTTACCGCCACCGATCACCACCACATTCTTTCCTTTGAAGAAGTGACCGTCACATAAGGCACAATAGGCAACGCCTTTTCCAGTATAGGTGGTTTCACCTGGAATATTCATCTTGGCTGCAAAGGCACCAGTGGCAATGATGATGGTTTTGGTGGTATATACGTTTTCATTGGTATGAACAAGTTTGGTCGAACCCTGATCTTCGATGGACGTAACTTCTTCCAACACCGTGGTCGCACCATATTTTTCCGCCTGCGCCTGCATTTTCATGCCCAGATCGAACCCATCGATCCCTTCGTCAAAACCAGGATAATTATCGATTTGGCTACTCAATGCCATCTGACCGCCGGCAGATAGTTTTTCAATGATCAATGTATTCAGTTTGCTGCGGGATGCATACAAAGCGGCTGTACAGCCGGCGGGTCCTCCACCGATCACGATCACATCATAGATCATAGATTTTCCTTGAGCCATTGGTCGATGATGGCTTTACTGCCTGGATTGACAATGGATGCTTTGGTTTGACCATTGGTAAATAACATCAATGTCGGGATGGTATCGATGCCATGGCTGTCACTGTATGCTTCCATCTCATCGATATTGCATTCATACATGGGGATATCCCCATGTTCTTTTTCCACCATTTTCATGGTTGGACCAAGCCGTTTGCAATACACACACCATGGCGCAGAAAATTCCACCAACGCAATGGCTTCACTTTCCATATCGTGGATATTGTTATCATTCAACTGGATCATATCGTTCTCCTTCGTTTTCTTTATCCCTACATTAACAAAACTATGGGCATCTTGCAAAGAAGATGCCCATGGGTTTTAACTATTAATCAATTGATTGATTTGAGCCATATAGTCATAGATCTGTCCTACCCAAGAGGTGGATCCTGGACAATATACAGGTTGGATCAATTCCGGGGTGGTCAGACCATTTTGAAAATACGATTCATCCAACAAAGACAGGTAAAAATCGATTCCCGCTTCCGGTGAATCAAACGACGCCCATCCATCTCCTGAACGTAAACCACCAAAGTTATAACTATAGACTGCTAAGTTACTACGCCCATACGCACTTTCATGCAATGTGATAGCCAATGCAAGATCCAACGGTAGATTCTTGGCTTCGCACGTTTCCACGAAGTATTTGGTCATCCCACTTAATCCACCTTGAAACAATGGATCGATTTTTTGGATCAATCCATTATCATCCATGACTTCATAAGCTGCTTCGATATCCAAATATTGTTCATAGGATAAAGTGACATCTTGAAAATTGGCATAGATGATCTTGATCTGATCAATGTCGTTATAGGATACGATGGTTAGACCAACGGCACACATCAGTGCAAATCCGATTTGAATAATTCTTTTGATCATGCGCTAAAGACTATAGCATAAAGAAAAAGTGGATGAATCCATTCATCCACTTTTTCGGATGATAAAACCATATTATTTGCTTAATTCCGCTTCTTTAACACTCATCCAATAGATGATCCCAAATCCAGCAGCCAGCATGATCAAACAAATGATCCATTCCATGATACTGCTCGGCAATCCCGGGAACACCTGGATCATTGAACCAAATACGAATCCCAAAATGATCAGATACGTGATATATGGATGGCTATCCATGCAATATTCCAACACTTTGGTCGTGGCCAAAACCCCGATCAATAAACCGACCAATAAGGGTAAAAGATAGACCACATCAATGGAAGCGATGGCATTCATCACCGGCTCATACAATCCCAACATCAGTAAGAAAAACGAAACGGAGATGCCAGGAAGGATCAATGCGATCGCTGCTAAAATACCGGCAATGATCAATGCAATAATACCCATGATGCCTTCGGTTGCACCAAATAAGCCTTCCGGTAACAGATTGATGGATAAGATCATCAAAATACCGATGATGATATAAACTGGGATCTTGATGGAAAACGTTTTGACCTTGGCTTCTTTGAAGATCAACGGTGCACCACCGGCGACCGCTCCGATAAAGAAATACATCATCGGCAGATGATAGGTTTCGATCAATGCCAATAATGGTTTCGCCACTAAAAGCATCCCGACCCCTGCACCAATGACAAACACGATCAGAAATAACATGGATGCTTTGAATTCTTTGAACAGATTACTGATCGATGTGATCAACTTATGGTAAATGCCCAATATCATGGCCATGGAGCCACCACTGCATCCGGGAACCAGCATGGTTGCACCAATGATGAACCCTTTCAACGCCACAATCAGTTTATTTTCCTTCATGCATTCTCCTTTTCTTGGTTAAAACCAAGTAAACAGAAAGGAGTATACCAAATATCACCATTGATATCCACCTATCCATCAATATAAAATAACAATGTTTTTTTAAAGACGACTCGAGTAAATAATGGTTGAACCATAAACCGCATCGCTAGGATGCGGTTTTTTAATGGTCGAACCATGATAAAATATGGGTGTAAGAAACGGAAGTGGTTGGAACCATGAAACGTACAGTATCATCGGTAATGATTCATCTGACGATTTGGTTTGCATCGTTTACCACATCATTTATGATTCTAACCGTGAATCAGTATTGGCTGGTCGTTCCGATACTGGCATTGGTCCGTCAAGTGACAACTCAAAGCGATGCATGGTTAAAAGATGATGCAAAGAATCATCGTACCACTGCAGGATTGTACGGATTCACCATGGTCATTGGTTTTCTCAGTGCTGCCATCGTGCGTAATATCCCTGGTATTCGATAATGGTTTGGATTAGTTTTGAACTGTCGAAAGGATGATGTCGAATGAACAACCGACTATAGACATGTATAACTTATTTTGTGATATGGTTTTCATCGATTGCTGTCATGATGATGGTCTATGTCACAAATACAGTGATACTCATGCCCGTCTTTTTCATCATTCCCATATTGCACCACCACGAGGAATCACTGCTTCCGTATTTGACCACAAAAATCGATGTGGATGTCATCCTGTGCTTACTTGTCGTTGCAGGGATTTTGACTTCTGCTGTGATTTGCAATCTTCCAGGTATTCATGAATTCCTATTTTGAAAGGAGGGGAAACCATGAAATTTTCCAACCAATTGAACATTGGTCTGACCACGATTGGTTTTTCCATCGTATTGAGTTCCATCGCCATCTTCTCCTTCTTTATCAAGATGGCTTACCCACAGGCAACCGTGGTTCCATTATTATTGGCCGTGGTGTCCACCGGATGCATCATTGCATTGATTCTCTTCTACCATAATCGATTGACGAAAAGTTTTGGTCTCAACCAAGACCAGCAGCGCATCTCGACGATGGCCATGATCATCTGTTCCATTGCCATTGGTGTATTACTGGCATCTACACTCAATATGATTGGTTAAACCATAAAAATGACCCATCCCGGTTCTTTCGAACCGGGATGAGTTTGGTTTTACCATTGATTTTTGATTTTCAGATAATCATCATACGTCAGTATATTTTGGATATGATCTTCCACCGTTTTCATGCGTGTGGTGTATTGATCATTTTTATAATGGTGAAAACCACATTTTTCCTGAACACGTGCCGATTGACGGTTACTGACAAAATGGCCACAGAATATCAAATCGAGATGAAGATCATCAAACAAATATTGGATCACGCGTTTGACTGATTCCGGCATCAATCCTTTGCCCCAGAAATCTTTCGATAGCACATAGCCGATCTCTCGCGCTCTGTCTTCTTTGAAATCGGGATACTTGGTTTCATCATAGGGTTCAATGCCTAAAGATCCAATTACTTTTGTGTGATATTGCAACGCAAAGGTTTTCTTTTCTTCAATGAAATGGGTCAGAATCTCTTTGGACTTATCAATGGATGAATGGGGTTCCCACCCAGCCATCTGACCGACTCCATCGACTCGGGCATATTCATAAAAATCATCCAGATCATCCATGGTCCATGGTCTAAGAATCAATCGTGTTGTGGTCAAAACCACATTCGACAAGTCAATTGGAACATTCATTGCTTTGCATCTCTTTCCAGATACGGCATCATGTTTTTCAAAACCACTTTATACGCATCCGGGATCATATGGATGCCATCTTCGGTATATTCCGCTTTCAGATTCCCGGTTTCATCGAATAATCCGTCATTGACATTGATGAATTCGATGTGGTGCTTGTACGCCAATGCTTTGGTCAAATCATTGTAATGATGGATCGTGGCATTGCTGCGCGGATGTTTTCTGCCTTCTTGTTTGGCTTCATTTACGGGATAATAGGCCATCATCACGATTTTTGCTTGCGGCAGATGATCTTCGATCTGGGTTAAGATTTGATCATATCGATCCATGATTTCATCTTCACTCCAGCCATGCGCAATATCATTGGTTCCGATATTGATATAGATGACACTGGGATTTAAATCATACACCAGTAAATCCATGTGCTTGAGCATATCACCGGTTTCAGTCCCAAGTACCCCGCGGTTGTAGATTTTTTTGGATAAATGGAGATCTTTCTGCAATTCGTCAATTGGGAAAAACTGCATCAGGGAACTACCAACAAACAGGATCTGTTTCTTATCACAATCCGGATTAGCTTTGGCATAACCATCTCTAACTTCGTTTTGAATTTCGAGTAATTTATCACTCATCGTCATATCTCCTTTAATTGTTGACTCTATTTTAACCGGAATGGTTCAACCATATGATGAAGTTGTACCGCATCAATACGGCACGCCAGAATGAGTCAGCGTTCTTTGATACGAATCGGACGATTGCAAAAACAATAATATGTATCGATCACTTTCGATCACGCTAACAATTGTGGTTGAATCATTATGAACGAAACGTTGTTTCGTTCACGTTTGCGTTCACATGTGAACGCATTTTTATTGTGTTCCACAAAGCGAATCGACCACTCCAATGCATATGTTATAAATGACCCCCTTTTATTCGATATTTTGATACAGTCATAAATAAATATAACTGAATGATGTTCACGATAAGAAGACGTAAAAGATGGCCAGTAGTTTAACATGCTCATAAACTGCGCACTATGGTACTTTTGGGATGACTAAAGATTGCGCATTGGCTTAGTTTTAGCAAATAAATAAATTGTGTGTTGTGGTGGTAGATAAGTAATTGGATTCAACATATTTCTATTGATTCTGATTGCAAATGCACGTGTGATAAAAAAAGATCACCTTAGCGATGATCTTCTATGTTCAGACTAACCCTTATTGCAAATCTATTCGAAAAGAAATAAGAGGTCGTCAGATAATCATATGGTGGAGATGACGGGAGTCGAACCCGTGTCCAAACCACGTTCCACATTCAGATATCTACAGTTTATTCCGCTTTAAATAAGACGAATTCGAAGAGAAACGGACGAACACCGAAATCGAATGAACCGGTCTTTGTCGGGATCAACGGTCGGTTACCCCGTTTTCACCGTAACCCGTTTTGAAGTGGCATCACCATCATGTCAAAAGGGTAAAACCACGATGGGTGCTGCGATCTACTATCCTTCGATCAATTAAGCAGCGTAGGCCAGGTTGTAATTTCTGTTTCCAGTTATTTTTGGTTGATGGTTAGGCCATCACTCCACTGCAATCTGAATCAAACTGAAGCTTGTCGAATACCAATAACATCCCCAGTGATTGAAAGTATAACATAAATTTAGATGATCGAACCATAGTGATACGGGTTAAACCCGATATAATGGAACCAGAGGAACATCCATGGATATCATGACCATACCCGTGTTGATCATAATCATTGTATTGGTGATGATCACCAATGCTTTTCAACGTTTTTCAGCATTGATCAAAGCGATCAAAAACTGCCGAAAAGCAATGGATAAGACCATGAAAAATGCTTATGGTTACATCCAAACATTGAATGGTTTCGACCATCTGGACCAGCATGAATTATCACGGATCATCGATTGTTTCAAAGAGATCCATCGCTGCCAACCCACTCGATTACCGATTTTATATGAACAACTGTTCAATCGACTCGATTATCTTCAACAGAGCGATCCCAATGAACATGCTTATCAATCGCTGTATACCATGGTTGAACCATTGCTCCAATACCGTAACCAATACAATGGGTATATCCATCTCTATAATCAATCCCTTTTCCAATTCCCCTATTCCATCGTGGCCAGATGGATGCATCTGGCGCCGATGCAAACCATCGATACCAAGGAGGATATCCAATGAAATCGATCAAATTATTCCTGGTTTTACCATTGTTCCTGCTATCTGCCTGCAGTCAAAAACCCGATCCCAAAGAGGAATATCTCAAGTTATATGCCAATATGGCTGATTATGACAGCTACCATATTTCTGGTGAGGGTGAACTGGATATGGATATTCCCATTGATCCCGATAATCCCGACAGTACCCTTGGTTTGACCATGCCATTTACCATGGATATCAATGCCGATGGTTTGAACCAGACCATGAATATGGATTTGACATTCACTCTTTCCATCGTTGGTCAAACCATCGATTACAACTTTTACATCCGTGACCAATATGTCTATTTGGATGTCATGGGACAAAAAGGGGCAGTCCCCATGGATGAAACATTACGGTTCATGCTGGATTCCACCTATACCTTCAATGACCAATTGACCCGTGACAGTCTGGATGACTCCAATCTAAAAATGACCCTGACTCAAAATCAAGATGAAAATATCATCACCATGATCATGGATATGGCCTATTTTGAAAATCAAATGGCAAAGATGACCACCATGTTTGGTGAAGAGAATACCAACTTTGATCAAATCGAAAATATCGAATTCAATATGGCCATCCATTATCGAAATAACCAAATCACATCGGCCGACATTAACGGATTGATCACCATTTCCGCTATGCCCATCAATGTGGATTTAACCCTTCAATTCGATGGGTATGACATGACGGAAGTGATTCCGATCACGCCCAGTGATTACCCGATCACACCCGATGGTACACTCGAAACCACCATCCCTTTTGATCAGATGGTTTGAGTACGCTACTTCTTTATCCATTCTCCAAATTTGCCCGCCACTCCATGCAGTGACGGGCTTATATATATCAATCAATTTAGCCGATGCATAAAACCTTTCAATGTAAGCGGCTACATTCCCATCTCCCCTTGAAATAATCAATTCCATTGCTAGGATAATAGCGTCAAAGGTGTCATATATTGCCTTGATACGGAAGGCAGTTTCTACACTTGGCCGTAAACCAAGTACTATGACAAATGCTTTTCATATTTGTCGCTTGACTCCTTTGAAAAGAGAAGGAGGAAAGAATGCTCGAAAAGTTTTTTCGGTTTTCCAAACGGAAAACCACGCTCTCAACCGAGATCATCGCCGGTATCACCACATTCATGACCATGGCGTATGTCTTGATCGTCCAACCATCTGCCATGATCGGTTCCGCTCCGGATATGATCGACTGTGCCGGTGTATTGCTCAACAAAGAAGCCGTGATGGTTTTAGTTGCACTGGTATCCTTTGTAATCACATTATTGATGGGATTGTATGCGGATATGCCGTTTGCACTGTCCTGTGGGATGGGATCGAATTTTCTATTAGGCACCATGGTCCAAAATGGAGAATTATCCTTTGGTTCGATCATGGGCATCATTTTGATCAGCGGGATCATATTCCTTGGTTTGTCCATCTTCGGGATCCGGGATCTGATCGTACGGATGATCCCACGCAACATCAAAGTTGCGATCTCTGCATGCATTGGTTTTTTCATCGCCTATCTTGGATTGAAAGATGCCGGGATCTGTGATTTTTCCGCTGGTCTGGCCATGGGTGATTTTACCCAATTATCCACAGTATTATCCTTAGCCGGTCTGTTGTTGATCGCTGCATTGACCGCTTATAAAGTCAAAGGGGCCATCTTGATCGGGATCATTGCCATCACCATCATTGCGATTCCCCTTGGTGTCACTACGGCTCCGACTGCCATCGTCGCATTACCAGACTTTTCCAATATCGGCAATCTGATATTCAACATATCCTTTGAAGGTGTATTTACCGCCAGTGGATTGATTTTGGTCTTCGTTGCCTTTTTCGGTGATTTCTTTTCTACTTTAGGAACGGTATTAGGAGTCGCCAGCAAAGCCAATATGCTCGATGAAAAAGGCAACCTCCCCGGAATCGAAAAACCATTTCTGGTCGATGCCATCGGTACCTGTGTCGGAGCGTTGCTTGGTTGTACCACCATCACCACGTTTGTCGAATCCACCAGTGGTGTCGAAGCCGGCGGTCGCACCGGCATGACAGCTGTAGTCACCGCATTATGTTTCTTTGCTGCCATGTTTTTTGCACCATTGGTCTCCATCATCCCCACTTGTGCGACCGGACCGGCATTAGTGTTTGTCGGATTTTTGATGATCAGTGGATTCAAGGATATCGACTTTAGTGATTTCACTGAATCCTTTGGTCCATTTGTGATGATCATGTTTGGTACATTCATGGCTTCCATCGCTGCTGGTATCGCTTCCGGTATACTGGCCCATGTCTTTATCAAACTGATCACTGGTAAAGCCAAGGAAATTCATCCTGCGATGTATATTTTGTGCATCCCATTATTGATGTACTTTATCATTGGTTGATCGATACGAATTGGTTTGACCATCATTAATAAATACCCGGCAGATGGGAACCATCTGCCGGGTATTTTCTTATTCATTTGTGGATTGGATCCCCACTCGTTTGAATATTTCATCCACATTACGTAGATGATACTGGATGTCAAAACAATCATCGATATCTTTTGGAGTCATCAATGAATGAACTATCGGCTCCTGTTCCATCAATTCACGGAAAGATTTGCCTTCGTTCCATGCTTTCATCGCATTTTTCTGCACCAGATCATACGCTTGTTCTCTCGAACACCCTTTTTCGATCAATGTTAAAACAAAGCGTTGGGAGAAAATCACGCCATGGGTGAGCTGGATATTTTCCAGCATCCGATCTTCAAAGACAGTCAAGTGATCGAGGATATTGGCAAAACGATTGAGCATATAATCCAATAAGGTCGTAGCATCGGGCGCGATGATCCGCTCCGCAGATGAATGGGAAATATCGCGTTCATGCCATAAATTCATATCTTCCATGGCTGAAACCATATACCCACGCATGATGCGCGCACAGCCACAGATATTTTCACAACCGATCGGATTGCGTTTATGCGGCATAGCTGAACTGCCTTTTTGGCCTTTGGCGAAATACTCTTCGACTTCGCGTACCTCTGTACGTTGCAGATGACGGATCTCAGTGGCCATCTTTTCCAGGGATGAAGCGATCAATGCCAATGTGGCAAAGTAATACGCATGACGATCCCGTTGCAATATCTGTGTGGAAATGGCAGCACTGGTCAAACCAAGGTGCTCACACACATAATCCTGGATAAAACTCGGGCAGTTGGCGAATGTTCCGACCGCTCCGGAAATCTTACCTGCTTCGATTTGTTTTCGTGCTAGAGCAAATCGTTCCATATGGCGTTTCATTTCTTCGTACCATAAAGCAAATTTCAAGCCGAAACTGGTGATTTCCGCATGCACACCATGCGTACGCCCCATCATGGGGGTATGTTTATACTGTGATGCTTTAGTTTTCAGCACATCCATGAAATGGTCAAGATCATCTTCCAATATGGTATTGGCTTGTTTATACAGACAACCATAAGCGGTATCGACCACATCCGTACTGGTCAAACCATAATGGATCCATTTCTTTTCATCCCCCAATGTTTCTGAAACCGCACGGGTGAATGCCACCACATCATGATGGGTGATGGATTCCAATTCATTGATCCGCCCCAGATCAAACGATGCGTTGGACCATAATTTCTCCATATCTTCCTTAGGGATCTCACCCAATTCACACCAGGCTTGATCGACCCATAATTCTACTTTGAGATACGTTTCGAATTTATGCTGGTCACTCCATAACTCATCCATGCATTTTCGCGTATAGCGGTGGATCATATCGTGTTCCCCTTTCTGTGGTTTTTATCATAAATAATCGCCATCCCCTTAAAAATAAGATCTGGATCATACACATCGATTGACTGGGATCCATTGGCAAAAAGTCGTCCCAGGCCACCCGTAGAAATGACATTGATCATATCCACCTTCAGTTCCTGTTTCATGGTGGTTATGATCTTTTCCACCAATCCAAGATAACCGTAATAGATCCCGGCTTGCATGCCGTTGATCGTATTTCTGGCTAAGATATGATCCATGGCCACGATCTCGATTTCCGGTAATTTGGCTGTCTGGGTCCATAACGCATTGGCCGAGATTTGGGCACCGGGAGCGATCACGGTGTAGTTGAAGGAACCATCTTCTGCCACAAAGTCAAAGGTGGTTGCGGTGCCAAAGTCGATCACCAGGCAGTTGCCGCCATAGATATGATGGGCGGCAACGGCGGTGACCAGACGATCGGCACCGGTTTCCTTTGGATTGTCATTATTGAGTTTGATACCGGTCTTGATCCCGGATTTAACGATGAATGGATTTTGATGAAAATATTTGACGAATGCATTGGTCAGACTATGCATCAATTTAGGAACCACGGAAGTGATGATGATCCCATGGATGGATTGCGGATCGATTTGATGATAGACCAAAAATTCAAGGATGGTTAAACCAAATTCATCACTGGTTTTTTCACTTTTAGTGGTCATGCGAAAGGACGCTTTGATGGTTAAACCATCCATGACACCCATGGTGATATTGGTATTGCCCACATCAACCGTTAATAACATGATTCCACCACCTTTTTGACAATGATCTCTGCCATTTCATCTTTACTGCCAAACCATGGACCTTCAATGGTTGAACCATCGGTAATGATGATTCGATTCGTATCCGTAGCAAACCCGCTTTCACCTTGAACGATGGTATTGCCCACCACATAATCACAGTGTTTTTTGATGCATTTGCTTTTGGCATAGTTTTCCATATCATCGGTTTCCATGGCAAAACCAATCAACAATTGATGTTCTTTTTTATTTTCTCCAAGGGATTGCAGGATATCTTGGGTCCGTTTACATTCGATGGTCAAACCACCGCCTTGCTTTTTGATCTTATGGTCCACAACATTTTTTGGTGTGTAATCCGCCACTGCGGCACAACAAACGATAATGTCATTGGTTGGACCATATTCCATCATGGTTTCATACATATCTTTCGCACTGATTACATCCACCACATTGACCCCATAAGGCATTTCTAAATGGTTTGGACCAATGACCAATGTGACGTGTGCACCCTTTCGTGCAAACGATCTGGCCAGTGATACCCCCATTTTACCCGAGGAGTGATTACTGATATAGCGCACCGGATCGATCGCTTCCTGTGTCGGTCCGGCATCGATCAGTACTTTCTTTCCACTTAAGGTATCGTCTTTATATAAATGATGCAGCACTGCCTGTTTTAAAACCGATACTTCCGCCAATCGACCTTTTCCTGAATCACCGCAAGCCAAATAGCCGCTTTGAGCATCTAAAATGGTCATACCATAAGCGCGACAGGTCTTCAGATTGTTCTGCGTGATCGGGTTTTCCAGCATCCCGGTATTCATCGCCGGAGCGATCAACTTTGGACAGTTGCACGCCAAAAAGGTCGTCGTCAATGCATCGTCGGCGATACCATGGGCTACTTTGGCAATCACATCGGCGCTGGCAGGAGCAATGATGAACAGATCGGCTTTCTTAGCTTGGGAAATGTGATGGACATCATAGGCATAATTGGTATCGAAGCTGTCCACGGTGACCCGATTGTGTGAGAGCGTCTGCAGTGTCAATGGCGTGATGAACTCACACGCATTTTTACTCATCAACACTTCCACATGAATATCGTCAATTTTGGAAAGATCCGAGACCAATTGTGCTGCTTTGTAGGCGGCGATGCCACCACTGATCCCAACTAATACTGTTTTCATACCAAATGTCGTCCTTTCGTCGTTTGAATCAAGGGATAAATCAAGAAGATGAAAGCCATGGCCAGTATGGCTTCCACCATGGACTGGGTGATAAAAGTCATCAGGATCGTGGTAAGAACCACGGATGAAGATATATCCATGACTAAGGCATATTCATCTTTAAAACACAAAAAGATCATCCCCAAAACCAATATAGAATGCAACAGGGATATCCCCAATGCGGATAATGCCATCCCATTGCGCTTGGATAAATACTTTCCACAATATCCACTGGTCAGACCAAGGATGATCCGTGGAAGAAAGCAGATGATCAACGAGAAAATATTCCCACCGATTCCTGCCACTTCGACAAATGGTGTAAATGCGAAAGATAATACTCCCGGCATCATCGTATTGCTGAGCAATGATGCCAAACCAAAGCAAAATCCTGCCATGATCCCATCTTGGATACCAAATATCATACCCATCAAAATAACAGGCAAATGAACAATGGTAGCTTTGATCGGACCAAGTGGGATAAATCCGATCGGCGTAAATGTCAGTAAGCACAGCAACGCGATAAACATCGCCCAACTGGCTAAATGAAACGATTGGTTGCGCATGTTACCTCCTGTCGGTCTTGATATAAGATCCAATGAATTCATGCTATTTGATGGCAAAGACCGGATAAGCTCGCTGTCAAAACGATCAACGGCATGTTGGTCAAACCATGATTATTCTACCATGTTTTAAAAGCGGACTTGGTTGGGTTTATCCTTATAAATTTGGATATAATGAAATCATACGGAGGAATTTATGAACGTTTTAGTGATTTCAGATATCCATGGTTCAACCATCGCATCGAATAAGATCAAATCCTTGATGGAAACCCATGATTTTGATTTCATCCTATGCTGTGGGGATGTGCTTTATCATGGTCCACGGAATGGATTATTCGATGATTATGATCCCAAGCAGGTCATTGAAGATCTTAGTCCATATGCGAAGAAAATCATCTGTGTCAAAGGAAACTGTGATGGGGAAGTGGATCAAATGGTTTTACCATTCTCCATTGATTCATTAAATAATTTTCTATGGTTCAACCATCATAAGTTATGGATGACCCATGGGCATCACGATGACCCTTCCACTGCATTTAAATACCTCAATGAAAACGATATCTTCCTCTATGGTCATGTCCATATCCCTTGTGGTTATACCAATGAAGAGCATATCCATATCCTTAATCCCGGATCGATGACCTTCCCAAAGGAAGGTCATCCAAAAACCTATGGCATTCTTGATGATGATGGTTTTACCATCTATACCATCGATGATCAGCTGTATATGCACCATGGATGGGATGATTAGACCATGCATCACCACAATCCCACTCATATTACCATCCATGGTGCACATGTCCATAATCTCAAAAATATCGATGTCAATATCCCATTACACCAGTTAGTCGCTATTTCCGGTGTATCCGGTAGCGGGAAAAGTTCATTGGCATTGGGGGTTTTATATGCCGAAGGCAGCCGACGGTATCTGGAAAATCTATCTACATATACCCGTCGACGCATGAGCAGTGCCGTTGCAGCCGATGTCGATGAGATCGACAACGTCCCGGCTGCATTAGCACTGCATCAGCGTCCTAGTATCGGTGGGATCCGTTCCACTTTTGGTACTGCCACCGAATTGCTCAATACCATTCGTTTGATGGTTTCTCGACTAGGTAGTCATCCCTGTAAAAACGGCCATCTGCATGGTCCAACCATCGATAATGCCCTGGGTAAACCATTGATCTGTCCAATCTGTGGGGATGAATTCCATGGCCCAAGTGCCGAAGCACTCTCCTTTAATTCGACTGGTGCCTGTCCCCATTGCGGCGGAACCGGAACATTGACCATCGTGGATGAAACCTCCTTGGTACCGGATGAAAATCTCACCATCGAACAAGGCGCAGTGGCACCCTGGAATTCTTTGATGTGGAGCTTGATGGTCGATGTCTGCCGGGCAATGGGTGTGAGGACCAATGTGCCGTTTAAAGCATTGACGGACCATGAAAAAGACATCGTCTATCATGGTCCGGCAGAAAAGAAACACATCCTTTACCGATCCAAAAAAGGCGATGATTTTGCTGAACTCGATTTCACCTATTACAATGCCGTCTATACCGTTGAAAATGCCTTAGCGAAAGTCAAAGACGAAAAAGGCATGAAACGCGTGGAAAAATTTCTAAAAACTGAACCCTGTCCCTATTGCAACGGGACACGGCTTTCCGATACCGTGCGTGCATCGAAATTATGTGGAAAATCCTTGGATGAGATTTGCAAAATGCCACTGGATCAATTGATTCTTTGGGTCAATACCATTCCCGAACAACTGCCGGATAATATGCGCGAAATGGCGAAATCCATTATCGATGCGTTCAACCATATGGCCAATCGACTGATGGATCTGGGGTTGGGATATTTATCATTGGATCGCACCAGTGCCACCTTGTCGACGGGAGAGCGCCAGCGTGTCGCTTTAGCCCGAGCGGTACGCAATCGCAGCAATGGAGTGATGTATGTATTGGATGAACCATCGATCGGATTGCACCCATCCAATATCGATGGTTTGATGGGGATGATTGAAGATCTGTTGGATCATGGCAATACCATTATTTTAGTGGATCATGATACACGGGTGTTGAACCAAGCAGATCATATGATCGAGATGGGACCTGGTGCCGGAGTGGATGGTGGGACCATCATCGCCCAGGGTAGTATCGATCAGATCAAAGCTAATCCTAATAGTGTGATCGCCCCATATCTTGGTTCAAACCATTTCATGAATGTACGAGAAAAAGCTGATCCAAAAACCATGTTTGACCATGGGATGATCCATATGGTGACGGATACGATCCATACCGTCCACCCATTGGATGTGACTTTCCCTAAATCACGGTTGATTGCCGTCACCGGTGTATCCGGTTCCGGCAAAACGACCATGATTTTAGAAAGTCTGATCCCAGCCATCACTGCATCCATTGCGCATCAACCATTACCTAGCCATGTTCAAACCATTGAACATAATGGTATCACCACCGTGAATCTGATCGATGCCACACCCATTGGTGCCAATGTTCGTTCCACCATGGCCACCTACAGTGCCATATTGGACGAATTAAGAAAACTGTATGCCAAAACGCAACACGCACGTTCCCTTGGATTAAAGGCTTCGGATTTTTCGTATAATACTGGATCGTTGCGATGCCAAGAGTGTGATGGTACCGGCCACATCCTGATGGATGTTCAATTCTTGCCCGATGTGGAAATCCAGTGTCCAAGTTGTCATGGTAAACGATACGCGGATCGAGCTGATCAAATCGTTTATGATTTCAAGCTTGAAGATGGTTCGACCATTGCTTATTCATTACCACAGTTTTTATCCAAAACCATCCATGAAGCCCTTGGTTTAACCATCCACCTTCCCAAGATCCACGACAAACTTTCCATACTGGATGAATTAGGTTTAGGCTATCTCACCTTGAATGAATCCACCCCCGCATTAAGCGGTGGTGAAGCGCAACGCCTGAAGTTAGCCGCTCAGATGCGCATGGACCAAACCAATGCATTATTTGTCTTTGATGAGCCCACCATTGGGTTACACCCAAAGGATGTGGCCACATTATTGAATACATTAGATGAATTAGTCAGCCATGGTGCAACCGTCATTGTCATTGAACATGATCTTGACTTTATTGCCAATGCAGATTACGTCATCGATATGGGACCGGGTGGCGGGATCAACGGTGGTCAAATTATTGCGACCGGAACTCCAGAAAATGTCCGAAACAATCCGCAAAGCATTACCGGAAAGTATCTAAATATCTGAGCAATTCTTGTGTTTTGTCACGGTATACCGTTATAATATTGGATAGCAATTAGGGGTTTTTTATGGAACTTAAAGAATTAATCTTACAAAAAAATATATCAATTTATGAGTTATCCCACGTGACTCATATTCCTTATTCGACACTAAGTGATTTAGTCAAAGGGACTACGCCTATCCATAAATGCAGTTGTGAAAAAGTATATCGGCTCGCCAAAGCATTAAATGTTTCAATGGAATCACTGATAAAAGATTCGATGTTAAAGGAGATGCAAGAAATCCATAAAGAACTAGCTGACTTTGACGTTTTTCGTAGCAATATAGCTCATCAAATTAAATCGCAAGGCGATTTGGAATTTATCTATACTATTTTAAGCGAAAAAACCATTGATAAATTATATGAACAGCAAGAATACACTAAATCTGTTTATCTACTTGCAACCATAGATTATCTTTCGCGTATAAATAATATTCCATTATGTACTGCTTACAACCATCTTCGAAATGTCAAATTACCTTCTCCTGTAATACCGCTAAGCATACGGATTCAATCAAGTTATCCTTCAGGAAAATCTTACCTAAAAAAGGCTAAAGATAACGCCATCCCAGAGTTCATTCGTCACAATATCATTGAAGGTAATATTCGAGATGTCGCCTAAATTTGTAACAAAAGAGGATGTGTTGTTTTATCTAAAGGAACTTGCGAAAGAATATCGAAAGCTCGGTGGAAAACACACCCCCGGAGAAATCATCATCGTCGGCGGTAGTTCGATTATGCTGAATTGCCTTTTTCGACATGAAACTGAAGATATCGATGCCTATTTTTTGACATCATCTGCCATTAAACAAGCTGCGCACAGTATAGCTGATCAATATAATTTGCCGCATGACTGGATTAATGATGATTTCAAATATACAGAATCGTATACACCCAAAATAATTCAATACTCAAAGTATTTATGTACATTTTCAAATGTTCTAACCATTCGAACAATTACAGCCGAATACTTGATTGCAATGAAGCTACGTGCATACCGATTATATAAACATGACTTATCCGACATTTACGGAATTCTATTTGAAGAACAGCACAACATTACGGCAAATAGCATTAAGCAAGCTGTAATCGATCTTTATGGATCCTTGTCCGTATTGTCTAAAGAAGCACTCGAACTACTTCAAAATGTATCAGAAATAGAAATTTCGTTTGCTAATTATCAGGAGGCTCGGAATTCTGAATTGAATAACAAACGGCTTTTAAACAACTTCAATATAGAATATCCTGGACAAATCGATCAAAATAACGTTGAGCAAATACTCGAAATTTTAAAGAACAAAAGAAGAAATAGCGACCAAGATAAATAAATCCTTTGTTTCTGGAATTCATTTATAGATAACGATCAATAAATTCAAATACGGTGTCGTAGTATAGATCCGGATCTTTTAATCTGGCTTCACCATGGCCTGCCCCTTCGATCAACAATTTTTCTTTTTCATTTGGGCAGGCTTGATATAAGGGTTCAAGCATATCCGTAAAAACAAATCGATCATCACTGCCGTGGATGAATAACATCGGAACGGCGGATTTTTTTACTTGCTCCAGAGCACTGGCTTGTTTGAATTCATAGCCGACTCTTAATGTTGCCACCAGATCCGCCATGTAAAGAACCGGGAATTCAGGTAAACCGAATAATGCACTTAATTCATCGGAGAAAATATCCCATACACTGGTATAACCACAGTCTTCAATGATGGCTTTGACATTGGATGGCATGGTTTCACCACTGGTCATCATCACCGTGGCTGCACCCATGGATATACCATGTAAAACAATACTGGCATCCTCATCAAGTGATATGACATGGTCGATCCACTGTAACAGATCCAATCGGTCCAACCATCCCATCCCGATATATTCCCCTTCACTGTCACCATGACTTCTTAGATCCGGCATCAGGATGTTAAAACCACGATCATAATACTGTGTGGCAAAACCACGCATCATCGTACGATCTGCCTGATAGCCATGGACCAGGATCACCCATTGATGTGAATCCGGATAAAGGATTTGATCTGCAACCAGATTCAATCCATCATGACTGGTGATATCCACGGTGTCGATGGTCACTTCATTTTCCCATTGTTGGATCAATTGATCTTCAATGGCTTTATTGGCATCAATGATGGCTCTGTTTTCATCATCGGCTTTATTGGTTTCTGCAGATGGCGTAACGTCTTTGCCGGGTTGATTGACTAAAGCAAAATCGACCAGATAATTACCAATGATGGCAGTGGTCAGACCAAACAAAACAACTACGATCGATAATGTAATCCATATAATTTTCTTGATATTGCGTTTCTTGTGTTTCATTAAATCAAATACCTCTTTGTGCCAGGGGCACAAAGAGGTATTTTAAGTGTCGATGAATATTCATTCAAGTGAATGATTTGTGATGGAAATGCGGATTGAAAAATGATTAAAACCGAAACACTTCGATCTTTTCGATATGATTGTTGTGATAGTACACCCGTGGTACACGATCGCTGATCATGCACAACACTTCATATGGAATGGTATTCAATTCATTGGCAATAATCGGTAAGGGAATGTGTGGCCCGAATATTTCAACGGTTTCATTTCGATTGATCCGATTTTTGGAATAAATCATGCATTGATCCATGCACACACGTCCGACCACATCATAGTAGCGACCATTGATATAAACTTTGCGATTCTGATTCATACGCAAAAATCCGTCATCGTAGCCGATGGGCAATACCGCCACAAAACCATCATCCATAAACATGTGGGTCAATCCATATCCGACGCGCTCACCTTTTTTGACGGGCTTGCACGATACGATTTTTGTGGTGAAGCTGACGGCGGGATAAAGACGAAGCGATGTGGAGGAAAGGCCGACTAAACCGATGCCGACACGAAATGCAGTGGTAAAGTCTTCATTGAATTTGATGGTGGCATCGGTATTGTCGGCATGGATCCACTTAAAGTCATATCCACTGGCCTTCACCCAGGATGAGAAGAGTTTGAATTGATGCATCGAAAATGCATCATCTTTGTCATCGCTTTTGGCATAGTGGGTAAACACCCCTTCGATCCGGGCTCCTTTATCGCTTAAAATCGAAATGCAGTGCTTAAATTCGGTTTCACTCTTGCATCCTAATCGATTCATTCCGGAATCGATTTTGATGTGGACTCTTAAATTTTCCAATTGATCATTGCATTCCAGACACCAGTCATAACCAGCAACGGTAATGATGATGTTACAAGTTTTCGCGATGGTTAGATCATCTTTAGGAGTGACACCTAAAACTAAAATGGGTAAGACCACGCCATGATTGCGCAGGTGAACGGCTTCACGGATGCTGGATACGGCCAGCATGGCACATTGGTGTTTTTCAAGGATTCGGCTCATGGCCACATCCCCGCATCCGTAGCCGTTCGCCTTGATGACACCGATCATTTTTTTATGGGGTTGTCTTTTTTTGATGGTTTCGATATTGGTGGCAATGGCATCCAGATTGACATTGAGCGATGTGGTAATGGAGATGTCAGATTGCTTTACTGTTGTAGGCACCATAATAAATCCCCATTGCGCGTATGATTAGACCAAGCAATCCATTGAGCGATACATTGAACCACATGGTAAACATGATCTTGAATATTTCCATGGGTGCGGTTAGTAGTGGCATCATGGTAAAACCAAAGATCATCAGATATTCATAGATCAACATACCCATCGCACACCAGATCCCACCAATGATGATGACTTTATCATCGATGCAATGGCTGTATTCCTTGATGGCAAAGGAAACGATATAGGCAATGGCGATATCGAATATGGTATTGAACAAATTGATTTTGGAGCAGAAAAACGCCAGGATCGCTGCTGAAAGAACGGCGGCGATGCCGCCGATCGCTATAGCAGCGATCAGGCGTTGTTTATTGGTTCTGAAATTGGAATTATATATTCTTAACATGGTTCAACCATCCTTTATTTTTACAAGTGGTTCTATTCTATCCTAAAGTGGTCAAACCAATGTGTGATTATCGAAAAACATTATTCTTTGGTTAGACCATGCTACAATGCATACAGTTTATAAAGAAGGATTGATTATGAATATTGAGTATTTTAAAAAGACATTAAAGTCCATCATGGATATCCCTTCTCCTTCTGGTTATACCAAGGAAGCCATGCATTATATCCAAAATGAATTGACGCAGATGGGATATACCCCTTCTATGAATCATAAAGGGAACCTTTATGTCAAAGTAAGTGGTTCCAACCATGATCACCCGATCGCATTTTCCGCCCATTGTGATACCTTAGGCCTAATGGTTCGATCCATCAAAGATAATGGTACATTGGCCATCACCACCATTGGTGGACCCTGTCTGCCAACTTTGGATGGGGAATACTGTACCGTGATCACCCGGGATAACAAACGCTACAGTGGAACCATCCTTTCCACATCCCCTAGCGTGCATGTGTTCAAGGATGCATCCACCGTTGCGCGTGATATCGACCATATGATCGTACGGATCGATGAAGTGGTGAATTCTAAAGACGACGTTTTAAAACTGGGGATCAACAATGGTGACATCATTGCGTATGATCCAAAAACGACATTCTGTGAGAGTGGTTATATCAAGTCCCGTTTTTTAGATGATAAATTATGTGTAGCGATCCAATTAGCTGTATTAAAAGCCTTATCAGATAACAAAATGGTTCCATCACAAGATACCTGGTTCTGCTTCTCTTCCTATGAAGAGGTGGGCCATGGCGCATCGTGGTTGCCACAAGAAATCGAAACGTTTATATCCGTGGATATGGGGTGTGTAGGAGAAGACTTGAGTTGCAAAGAGACACAGGTGTCCATTTGTGCCAAGGATAGTGGTGGTCCATATGATTATGATTTGGTTTCAACCATGATTGAACTGAGTAAAACCAACCATATCGATTATGTTGTGGATATTTATCCCATGTATGGCAGCGACACCGGCGCTGCATTACGTGGTGGCAACAATATCAAAGGTGGTCTGATCGGCCCGGGTGTCGCTGCTTCTCATGGGATGGAACGTTCACATATGGATGGAGTCAATGCCACCTATGGTTTGATCATGGCATTGATGGGGTTATGATCCATGAAACATGTTGTGGTGATCAATGATCTTTCGTATGTGGGACGAGCCGCTTTAATGGCAAATATTCCGATCATTTCATCCTATGGTCATCAGGTGATCCCGGTGCCGACGGTGTTGTTGACCCGTCATACTGGGTTTAGTAATTTTAAAGTGCATCACTTAGGGGATTTCTTTGGTCAAACCATTGATGATCTGATTGAACATCAGCAAAAAATCGATGCGATTTTGATTGGATATTTGGATAATAAAGAACAAATTGGTCCCATCATGAAATTACTGGATCATTATCCAGATGCATTTGTTTTCGTGGATCCGATTTGTGCGGATAATGGCAAGTTTTACCATGGTAAAGACCAGGATTATGTTGAAGCCTTGAAACCGTTGATTAAAAGAGCGAATTTGATTAAACCGAATATAACCGAAGCGTTAGTGTTAAACCAAAAACCAGCAGAAACCATAGTCAATAAATCAGAAGTAGATCGTTGCATCACCAATTTAAAAAGTATAACGAACGCATCCGTTATACTTACTGGTATTCATGCACATTCCGAAATCCAGAACATTTTAATCACCCATAATTTACTCGAAACCGTATCCAATCCATATGTCGATTGTTATTTTCCTGGAACGGGCGATATTTTCGACTCCATCGTAATATCAATGCTTTTGAATCAGCATCCATTGATAGATGCTGTAAGGAAAGCTGCAGATTCTGTTGTAGGCTGCATTACATCTGGCACTACTGCTAACATAGACGATCCTTTACAAGGTTGTTTAATCGAAAACGTATTATGCAAGGTCAATTGACCTTGCATTTTTTAATTTTCTTCTATATCGCCACGGGTGATTTGCTCCGCCCGATCACTAATTTTATCAACAGTAATTTGAAATGCATGCGCATCGGTTACCACTTTATTCAAATCACGACGCAGATCCGTCCACCGTTGTTTGAATCGATCAAATTCAATATTTAGCTTACGTATTTCATCAACAATATCATTGCTTTGTTCAAACTGACTGATCTTGCCATACAGAACTGCCATGGTCTCAACCAACATCAATAAATTCACCGGAGATGCCAGCACCACATGATATCGATTCGCTAATTCGATCACTCGATCATAATGATCCACGATATAGTCATACACACTCTGTGCAGGAATGAACATCACTGCAAAATCAGCGGTCTCGTTGGGAATGATATATTTGGATGCGATGGTTTGAATATGCTTTAAGACATCCGATTCAAACTGACGGTTATACCCATTTCTTTCCTGGTCGGAACCACAATTCATCAATCGATTATAATTTTCCAACGGGAACTTGCTGTCCACACAGACCAATTTCAATGGTTCTGGTAAATACACCACAGAATCCACGATGGTATGATTGCTTAACTGGAACTGAAGATCATAGTATTTATGGTTTGAACCAAACACTTGTTCATAGACGTTGGATAATATGGTTTCACCATAAATACCTCTGATCTTTTTATCATTCAATACCCGATTCAGTGATCCCACTGAATCGGATAAAGAACGCATAGTTGTTTCACTGGTTTTCAACGATGCCGCAATCTTGACCAGATCCACATACTGTTGCTGTTGCTTCTCATCCGCATTGGAAAGGATCTTATAAATCAGATCCAATTCCTTGCCCCGCGATTGATTCGCGGCAAGGAATTGATCATTCACATTCTGTGAAATCCGTTCCATCAATTGTCTGTTCTGTGCAATCAATTGATCATTGTTATGTTTGATATATCCAATCCCAATGATCAATATCACAATAACTATGATCAAACCACTTCCAATCATCCATTCCATATCGATACCTCTGATATCGCCATGGTATCACAGCTACCTATTCAGTGGGCATGGTTTTACTCTGCTTATGCAATTGAGCAAACCCGATATAACTAAGTATCATCTCAATAATGACAAACATGAAATACATCGGAAATAAGATCATTGCCACTGTATACAATATGGCACCCACCAACGCAAACCACTGTTTCTTCAAAAACAATCCAAGTCCATTGAATACGATCGCCACAAATGTACAGACCAAATGTGGCATGACCATGGTCAATGCCAATGCACCACTTAACCCTTCATTGCCTTCACCACTTATCGCACCTCCCCAATAAACCAGGGAATAGATACCATACATAGTGCCGATAACAAATGAAATCAACAGACATTTGTTCAACGATTTCATCCTATTTTCCTCCTTTCAATGCCACTTTATCTTATACCGGCTTTTCAAAAGTAGAGTTGCGTTGCTGCAACTATACTTTTAAGAATCCATGATATGATTAAAGATTTGTTGCTTGAAACATTTTCAAATATTTGAAAATGTTTCAATTAACTCACAGTGACATTTCTTTCAAAATCAAAGAAAATACAAATAAATCGATTAATAGGGAGGAAATTCATGAAACCAAGTTTTAAACTCATCCATGATGCGATCAACGAAGAACGGTTATACAAACAGGTCAAAGAAATCTCCTGTTTCCACCGTATTCAAGCATCCACCACATTCCGCAAAGCCGCCAATCATGTTGTCGAACTGGCAAAATCCTATGGTTTGACCACCAAATTACTGGAATATCCAGCGACTGGAGAAAACTGGTACTTAGAAAACAAAATGTTCAAGGAATGGGATATCCAAGAAGCCACACTGGATCTGGTCGAACCAGATATCCGTTTATGTGATTTTTCTGCCTGCAACATCTCCGTGATCCAAAAAAGTTATCCCGTGGATCATCGCCATGATCCAGTGGAACTGATCTATCTGGATAAAGGATCTGATCCTTCCAATTACACCGACCTTGATCTAACCGGGAAAATGATTTTTGCACGAACCTGGCACGATGAATACAAATGGGCATATGAAAGAGGGGCGATCGGGATTCTCACGGACTTTGTTCGAACCGATGCGACACGAAGCCGTCATGATCAATACCATATTCGCACCTATACCTCCTTCTGGCATAACCATGGGGAAAACGAACCCAAAAAGTTCGGGTTTGTGATCACCCCGCAAATGGGTGATCAGCTGGCCGAACTGTTTGAGAAAAATAAGAAAGACCATAAACCAGTCATGGTCAAACCATATGTCAACTCCAGTTTATATGATGGTGCCATTGAAGTCGTGGTTTTAACCATTCCCGGCAAAGATGATAAGAAGGTACTAATGACAGCGCATCTATGCCATCCCAATCCTTCGTGCAACGACAACACGTCCGGTGTTTCCGCAACATTGGAAGCGATGCATGTCATTGATTCGTTGATCAAGGAAGGGAAAATCGAAAAACCACAGCATACGATCCAATGCATCCTCATGCCCGAATTTACCGGAGCATATGCGTATATGAGTGATCATCTGGATAACGACATCATTGGTGCGATCAATTTAGATATGGTTGGTGCCAGACAGGATCGTACCAATGGTCCGATCACCTTAACCATGCTGCCATGGTCTACACCATCCATCATCAATGAATTAAGTACGATGGCCCTTGCCATGGCGGGAAACGAATCCGTTTCCCATGATGGCAATGCCATCCCATTGACCAATGCTATTACTGATAATTTCTCCGGTGGTTCGGACCATGTCTTCTATAGTGATCCAACCATCAATATTCCTTGTTGCATGCTTGGTCAATGGCCAGATCGTTTCTATCACACCAGTGGGGATACGTTGGAAGTGATCGATCCTGCCGTACTGAAATTCTCCAGTATGGTCGCTGCCAGTTTTACATATATGTTGGCCACGCTATCCGCTAAAGACCTTCCAGTAATAATCAACGAAATGGGCAAAAATCTCAACCATCATATGTCCATTACCTATGATGCCTTCCTTAACGGAAAGATCGATTCGACTTTATTGGCCTATAAATTCAATGCCATTGAATCTTTCTATAGTGCCAGTGTAGAAAACATCGCAAGTTTGATCGATATTGAACCATCTTGGATCGATACAACCAAAACATATATGGTTCAAACCATCCATGCATATCGTCAATTCCATCATATTCCCGATATCCACCACGACGTTAGTGATACCCGCGTTTTTAAACGCAATTTCGTCGGTCCGATCTATTCCATGGATGACTATGCTTTCAAAGGGTATAAAAAACAACTCGACGAATTCTTCAGCAAAGTCTCATTTTCCGATGGTCGAGCCATCCGCATGTACGCCATGGAGATCCCATTCTTTATCGATGGCAAACGCACCGTGGATCAGATCTGCGAAATGGTATCCGCACAGATCAATAAAACCGATGATCATCTGGTCAAATCATTTATCGATTGTCTTGAAAGCATCGATCTGATCAGCCAAGTTAACTAAGTCTGTTACTCAATCATAAGTCAGGTGCCTCGAATAGGCACCTGACTTTTATATGGTTGAATCATGCAAAAAGACCGAAGCACAAACTTCGGTCTTACTTGATTTTCATTGGAGCGGATGATCGGAATCGAACCGACGTAGTCAGCTTGGAAGGCTGAAGTTCTACCATTGAACTACATCCGCAAGACAAGGTGGTGTCCCGGAGCAGAATCGAACTGCCGACCCACTGATTAAAAGTCAGTTGCTCTACCACCTGAGCTACCGGGACAAAAAATGGCTGGGGCACCTGGATTCGAACCAGGGAAATGCAAGAGTCAAAGTCTTGTGCCTTACCGCTTGGCTATACCCCAATGCTAAAGAAAACACAAGGTGGTGGAGAGGGGCAGATTCGAACTGCCGAACCCATGGGGAGTTGATTTACAGTCAACCGCGTTTAGCCACTTCGCTACCTCTCCATATCTTAGCCTGGTGCCGACTATAGGACTTGAACCTACAACCTACTGATTACAAATCAGTTGCTCTGCCAATTGAGCTAAGTCGGCGTATGGTGGAGACTAACGGGCTCGAACCGCTGACCCTCTGCTTGTAAGGCAGACGCTCTCCCAACTGAGCTAAGTCTCCATCGTGCACCCTCAAGCGCTTTATTAATTTAGCAAACACCGGGTACTTTGTCAATCGGTTTTTCAACAATTGTCGTGATGGATGGTCCAATCCACGAAAAAAAAACATCCCATGGTCAAACCATGGGATGGTTTAAGGATAAACTAATCTTCTCTGGAGAAATAGTTATAGACATCCGAAACCGGTGTGTGGCTTTGAATGGCTTCGATGGTTTTGGCGATCATGTAACCGACACTTAATACCTTGACCTTATCGGTAACGGCTTTCTTTTCTTCGGATAAGGGAATGGTGTTGGTGATCAATAATTCACTTAAAACCGAATCACGGATCCGTTCCATGGCCGGACCACTCAATACCCCATGCGTGGCAGCAAAGTAAACGTTTTTAGCGCCACTCTCCTTAACGATCTTGGCTGCAGCGACCAATGACCCAGCGGTATCGATGATATCATCCACCAAAATGGCGTTTTTATCTTTGACATCACCAATGACATTCATGGCTTCACAGACATTGGGTTTAGGACGGCGTTTGTCCACGATCGCCAATGGTGCATCCAGTATCTCGGCTAATTTGCGTGCTCTGGTCGTACCACCATGATCCGGTGAGACCACCACCACATCTTCCAGATGCTTTGTTTTGAAATACTGACCCATCATCGGAATCGCTGTCAAATCATCAATGGGTACATTGAAGAATCCTTGGATCTGTGCCGCATGCAGATCGATGGTGATCACCCGACTGGCACCGGCGGTCTGATACAGATCGGCAACCAACTTGGCCGTGATCGGCTGACGCGCCTTGGCTTTGCGATCCTGCCGAGCATATCCAAAATATGGAATGACCAGATTGATGGAATGGGCACTGGCTCTTCTTAAACAGTCACAGGCGATCAATATCTCCATGACATTTTCATTGACCGGTGCATACGTGGATTGGATGATGTACACATCCCGTCCGCGGACGGTCTGTTCCAGTTCGACTAAGATCTCACCATCGGCAAAATGGTGAACGGAAATATCGCCGACCGGTAGATTGAGAAAACTGCAGATTTCCTGAGTCAACGCTTTAGAGCTGCTCAATGAGAAAATCACGGTTTCTTTCATCATATTATTGTTTCTCCTTGTTTAAATAGGTATAACCGTACCCAGGTTTATTGGTCTGACGATCGCGCGCAATGGCCATCTCCCCATCGGCCACATCATCAGTAATGGTACTACCAGCGGCGCAAACGGCTTTCTTTCCAACATGGACCGGTGCGATCAGATTGACATTGCTGCCGATGAAGGCACCATCCTCTACCTGTGTATGAAACTTGTTTTTACCATCGTAGTTGACGGTAACGACCCCACAGCCGAAATTGACCTTGCTGCCAATGGTCGCATCACCCAAATACGTCAGATGAGCACATCGGGAATCATAACCAAAGTGTGTATTTTTGAATTCCACGAAATTTCCGACACGGTTGCAATCTTCCACGATGGTTTCGTTTCTTAAATGAACAAACGGTCCGATCTTGCAATTATTTTTGACTTCACTGTCGATGATGCGGGCATTGTCGATGGTATTCCCATCCCCAATGGTGGCATTTTCCAAATAACAGTTCATCATGATCGTATTCTTCTTCCCAATGGTGGTATTCCCTGTAATGAAACTGTTGGGATACAGTGTCGTATCTTCACCAATGGTGACATCATAACCAATATATGTACTGGTTGGATCAATGATGGTCACCCCTTTGCGCATCCATTTTTCACAGATCTTTTGATTCAAGAATGCATTGGCTTTGGCCAGATCCACCCGATCATTGACACCGATCATTTCCCGATTATCGGATAATGATACAGCTTTGACCGTCAAGCCATGCTGGTTGAAGATCTTGACCAGATCGGTCAGATAATATTCCCGTTGGGCATTGTAATCATTGACTTCTTTTAAATGCGCGAACAACAGTTCAGTTTTGAATACATAGATCCCGGTATTGATCTCTTCGATCTGCTTTTGGTTTTCATCACAATCTTTGTATTCCACGATGGCATCCACATGACCATTACGGTTGCGAATGATCCGACCAAAATGATTGTGTTCCGCCACTCTGGCCGTTAATACGACCATATCGGCATCCGCGATCTGTTCATACATCATTTTATAGGTTTCCACCGTAATACAGGGTGCATCCCCATAGCAGACCAAGGTATACCCACTTTCATTTTCCAATTGTTTGGCACACATGACCGCATGTGCGGTCCCCAGTTGAGGTTCCTGGATCGCCAGTTCGCATTGATCCTTCAATGCCTGCTCCATCATTTCCCGACCGTATCCGATCACCGTGACCACACGGGAGGCCCCAGCTTGTTTGACTGCATCCAATACATGCAATACCATCGGCCGGCCGGCTACCCGATGCAAGGTTTTCGGTTTTTCGGAAACCATTCGTGTTCCCTTGCCGGCCGCCAGAATTATCGCCGTCTTGTTCATTGTTGTGTTTCGATTTCTCCTTCCACAAGTATTTTACTCGAAAGATACGGCTATGGTTGCATAAGTTGGTCAAAACCATGAATTAATGTGGAATCCATGGTTTGACCATTGCGATATTGGTCATCACCACTCCATTTCGCAATAATCGATTCTCTTTTTGGGAAAGATAGCCTTGATTGATAAAGAAAGGCATCGCATTGATCGCAGCATCCACATGTATCTGATCCGTATCGACCATCGACTCTAGATGGTGTAACAATCGTTTCCCGATTCCTTTATGTTGATAGGCTTCATCCACATATAGACAATCCAAATATCCGTCATCAAAGATATCGCCAAAAGCGATCAGGGTTCGACCATCGAATACCATGATTGTATGTGATGCCATCAATTGATGAAATAGATGACGGATATTCAAGCCAGAGTTGACCCATGCATCGATTTGATTATCTGTATAGTATCCCTGAGCTTGAGTCATCACGCTTTGACGCATCAATGCAACAACAGATTGAATATACGTGGCTTTAAACGCGCGATAGATGATCATTGCATCTTTTTGGTTGAAACCTCCGTATATTCCGCCATGATATTGACGATCATCCCCACATCCTGCGTTTCCATATTTTCACTTAATACCACAAACAAAAACGGATATGCCCCATTGACCACTCCAACATCATTGATGGCGGTATCATAATGTCCGTATTTATGGATCATTGGCCATTGCAGATAATAGGCACCATAATCATGAGGCATGGCGTTGGATAACAACATCGCAATGTTTGAATAATCCTTCAAATGGTTATAAAAATACGTCACTACATCCATTAAAAAGTCCACATTGATCCAATTGTTTTCACCAGTGGATGCATAATCGACATCACTGTAACGATCACAATAGTGTTTGAATGCACTGAATCCGTCGAACAGTTTATACAGCATCCTGGATGCGGTATTGGAAGAATAAAACAACGATTCATACATCAGATAATCCAAGGGGATCTGATCATTCACATCATAATCGATCATAAGATTTCCCGCCGATATCTCATAGTCATCCGCTTCAAACAAAACGGTATCATTTGTATGAAGTAAACCACTGTTGATACCATCTTGGATCAACATATTCAACGGTAGTTTATATGTGGATGCACCAATGCGCCAGTGAGCAGCATCATGAACAATGGTTTGACCCGTTGAAAGATTGGTATAACCATAGGATAAATCATCCAAGGTATATCCTTGATCATTGACATAATCAAAAATGGCATCATCCAGTGATACACCTTGTTTCACATACCCACTGTCGATATATCCGGGATTATCCCCATCGATCCAAACCAATGCATTCAATGGTTCACTTTGGTTGCCACTGTCATCTTGAGCAGAGAAAACAACATTGACCAGTTTCATTCCATTGGTCGAATAACACAAAGAATGGGTCAGATCCCTGATGGAATCGATGCTGGTGGTACAATCATTGGCATCATCGACTGAAACGATCGATTCGATATGATCGATATCATCGACATGATTTTGATTTAAGGTGATCACTGGAGCGATCGTATCCACGATATCGATGGTCACATCATAGTGAAACACACCATAATGCAATGTGACTTCAAAACGTCCGATGGTATCACCAACGGATGAAAGATCCTTGCTGAGATCCACATCCTGTTTGGCGATTTCATAAAAATAATATCCACTCTCACTGGGTATGGTCGAACCATATTCAAAGGTGAATACATCCTGTTTCAATATCGGGATAAAATATAAATAACTTGCGACCACCACACCAACGCTGATCAGAAACACCATCAGCAAATGGCAATAGATCCATTTCAATAATTTCACGATTATCTATATACCACAAAAGCCATAACGATTGATCATTCGTTATGGCTTTTCTCTTTTTTGAAATAATATTCGATCACTTTCCGTCGGGTCACGATCCCCATGAACACACCTCGATCATCCACCGATGGAATAAAATTTTGGTTCATGATGGCTTCGACCACTTCATCCATGGACGATTGCACATGCATGGGCTTATATTGATTCGAATCGATCAAATCGATGAGTTTCACCTGCTTTAGATCAAATAAATTCTGGTTGGGTGAATCCACCAATTTCCATAAAAAATCCCCTTGTGATACCGTTCCCACATACACGCCGGTTTGACCATCGACTACCGGGATGGCAGTATACCCGCTCACACGCATCTTTTCCACCCCTTGAAAAGCGGTGTTGGATGCATCCAAAAACTTCAATTGATTCTTCGGAGTTAATAACAATAATGCATTCATGCTTGTTTCCATGATCATCATTATACCCAACACGATGGTTACAACCATGTGATAGTTGTCAAATCGCATAAAAGGCTTAGACTAATATCCATGAAAACGAAAAGACATCGTCGTCGTCGAAAACTGAAACCGATCGCTTATGTGTTGATGGGGTTGATCATCCTGTTACTGGTTGCGATTGGTTTTGCATTCAAAACATTATTATTTTCTAATCCTGCAAACAACGATATCTCCGATTCCAATGCAACGGTGGTCTCACCATCATCGTCGATGGTTCCAACCACGCCCACTCCACAGATCTCTATCCAACCCACACCCACTTATGATACGACCACCCCTTCTTCCATTACCGTGATCGCCAATAAAAAACATTCCATCGGCCAATATGCCCCGTCTGATTTGATCGCCGTTTCGCACCCTGGATCCAATGGGACCCAATATATGCGCCAAGAAGCTGCCGAAGCGATGGAATCATTGCTGTCTGCAGCCGATAATGATGGGGTGACACTGTATACCCAAAGCGGATACCGCTCCTATGATACCCAAGTCAGCTTATGGCAATCGTATGCTGATCGCGATGGTGCCGCAGCCGCAGATACCTATTCCTCACGCGCTGGTTATTCCGATCATCAAACGGGTCTAGCCATGGACATCATGGGCATCAATACCCGTATGAATGCCTCCACGCGCTCTGATTGTCCCATCGAGCAATGTGAAGGCTCCGATGCTTCCCTGTGGTTGGCCCAACATGCCGCTGATTATGGTTTCATCCAACGCTTTCCTGTCGATAAACAAGATATCACTGGCTATGTGGACGAGTGGTGGCACTATCGTTATGTCGGGGTTGAACTTGCACAAGATATAAAAGAAAGCGGTTTGTGCATGGAAGAATATTTCAACGTCGAAGGTGGAGACTACGCTCAAAGCGCACAATAACCACTCTCGTTGATGGTTCAACCATTGAAAAAAGGCTTCGCTTATCCAAGCGAAGCCTTTGATTATCATTACCACACCCCTAAATTATGGTAAAGATCCATATAGATGCCGGCCGAATGATCCCACGATACATCCGTATCCAATGCATGATAGACCAAATTCGTCCAATGCTGCGGTACATCATAATAAACAGCCAATGCCCGCCAGATGGCTTCTTTCATATCCAATCCATCATATTGATAGAAACTGAATCCGTTGCCATCACCATTGAACATATTATACGGATTCACCGTATCCTTCAAACCACCCGTCTCACGAACGATCGGTAATGTTCCATAACGCATACTGATCAACTGACTGATCCCACACGGTTCAAATTTGCTGGGCATCAAGAATCCATCACATGCCCCATAGATCAAATGGCTCAATGGCTCATTATAGCCGTTATAGAAGCAGATCTTGCCCTTATTGCCATTTTCGCAATCTGTCAAAATCCGTTCGTATTCGGCGTTGCCGTTACCAAGGATCACCAGCTGCATGGGCATCTTGACGATCTCATCCATCTGCTGGATCACCAGTTCGATCCCCTTTTGATCCACTAACCGGGTCACCATGCCCAACACGAAGCAATGGGGATCTTCATCCAGACCGAGTTGTTTTTGCAATGCCGCTTTATTGGCCGCTTTGCCTTCCTGCCAGTTTTCTCGATCAAAGTTATAGGCCAAATGGTTATCCGTCGTTGGATTCCATACGGAGGTATCGATGCCATTGACGATGCCCCACAAATCACTGCCGCGCATCATCAACACCTGATCCAGATGCTCGCCATATTCACTGGTCAAAATTTCACGGGCATAGTTGGGTGAAACCGTGGTCACCTTATCCGCATAGACGATTCCCGTTTTCATAAATGAGATCCCACCGTCAAAGCGGACATTGCCATTATCGAACAGTCTGAAACTCAAACCCAAACAACTGTCCAGCATGGATTTGGGGAAATTACCTTGATAGGCCAGATTATGGATGGTATAGACCGTTTTCATGCGGTTATATCGGGAATCATACCAATAGTTTTCCTTGAGCATGCACGGGATCATCCCGGTATGCCAGTCATGGCAATGGATCACATCCGGCCAGTAATTGATGGCTCTAAACAGTTCCATCACGGCTTTTTGGAAGAAAGCGAACCGTTCACCATCGTCCATGAAGCCATAAATACCGCCTTCCCGTTCAAAATAGCCGGCATGCTGGATAAAGAAATAGGTGACCCCATCTTTATCCATCCCCATGACTTTGACGATGCGTTGGGTGTAGTTGATATCCACCGGATATTCACCCAGATAGGTCAGCTGATGTCCATAATTGTCATTGATCTTTTTATACAATGGTACGACCACACAGCAATGGGCTCCATTGCGCGTCAATGCCTGGGGCAGACTGCCCACGACATCCGCTAGTCCGCCCACCTTGATGAATGGTGAGCATTCACTTGCGACAAAACAGATTTCCATACGCTAAATCGTATCTCCCCGCCGTACATAAAACGGCTGTTCATCGGTACCTTTGATTTCTTTGACCTTATGAATGGATGAATATTTATCCACCACCGCATTTTCGATCACCACATTGTCACCGATCTCAACATCCGGGAAAATGACACTGTTTTTGATCACGGTATTTTTGCCGATATTGACTTTTCGTCCAATGATGGAATGTTCCACATCACCTTGAATCAGACAACCATTGGAAACCAACGAACCGACTGCTTTTCCACCATTGGCATAACGGGTCGGCGCGGAATCCTTGGTTTGGGTATATACCGGCCACTCATCCTGCAGCAGCTGATTGCGCTTGCGCGTATCCAGCAGTTCCATGGAAGTATCATAGTAGCTCTTGAAGGAATTGATGCTGGCAAAATAACCATCGTATTTATACCCACGCACATCCAAATACTCACAGGCATCGGATAAAATATCCCTTAACCAATACAAACGCGATGTATGGTAGGCCTGATCGATCATACCCAAGAATATATCCTTGCTCATGATGCAGGTTCCCATCATGATATTGCGTTTGGCTTTGTCACCATGGTTCTGGGTGATGGTCTTGACCCCGTTTTGACGGTTGAGTTCGACCACATCACAATTGATGAACTGCTTATTGGCGCTATTGCATTCCTTGTACATCACCGTGATATCCGCCTTGGATTCTTTATGTTTATCCAACAGTTTATTGAAATCAAAGGAGAAGATCATATTGGAATTGGTGATCAACACATAATCCTTGTTTTCCCGCTCGATCCAGATCTTGTTATAGTACAACGTGGACACATCCGTGAGGTAATTGGTCATGGATGAGTAATGTTCGGGTGCAAAATACATGCGGATCCCACCCCGTTTGGTATTCATGTTGTACTGACGTCCGGAATCAAGGTGTTCGACCAGACTCTTGGGTTTTTCTTTGACAAAAACCTGGATGGAGTCGATTCCGGAATTGGCCATGTTGCTCAATCCAAAGTCCACGGCACGATAGCGGCCCAAAAACGAAACGGCGGAAGCGGAAACGTAATCGCCGATCCCTTCGATCTTGTTGCTGTCGTGGGTGAAAATCATAATCCCTAATGTTCTACGCATTGGTTTCACCACCTTTCACATCCTTGGCATATAAGGTCACTTTCTTGGCTCTGGAATTGCCAATGTGTACGCCTTTGGCCACTTTGATCTTTTCGCCGACGATGCATTTTTCAACGACGGCATTTTCACCGATCACGCTGTGTGGCAGGATCACGGCATCTTTGACCACTGCACCTTTGCCGACTTTGACACCGGTACATAAGACACAATGATCGACCTTGCCTTCGATCACGCAGCCTTGATCGACATAGGAGTTGATGATCTCACCATCGTCTCCGACATATTGCGGCGGGGTGTTGGAATCATCGGTATAGATCTTCCATCCATCATCGTTAAGGTTGATCTGATCCGGATTGTCGATCAGATCCATGTTGGCTTCCCACAGGGAATCCAATGTTCCGACATCTTTCCAATAGCCTTTGTAGATATAAGCAAACAGACGTTTCCCATCATCCAGCATCTGCGGAATGATGTTTTTACCGAAGTCATGATCGGTGTCTTTTTTCATGTCATCGACCAGATATTTACGTAATGTCTTCCAATTAAAGATGTAGATGCCCATGGAAGCGAGGTTGGATTTGGGATGTTCGGGTTTTTCTTCGAATTCCTTGATCTGACCATTCAAATCCGTGTTCATGATGCCAAAGCGACTGGCTTCTTCGATGGGGACTTCATAGACAGCGATGGAACAATCCGCTTTGCGTTGCTGATGATATTCCAGCATCAGATCATAATTCATTTTATAAATATGATCCCCACTTAAAATCAGGACATATTCCGGTTCATACTGATCGAGAAAATCGATATTCTGCGCGATGGCGTCCGCCGTGCCCCGATAAACCTGCAATCCGCCTTCCAGTTTTTCACGCGGTGGCAATACGAACACACCGGCATCATCGGTATCCAAGCCCCAGCGTTGGGCACCGGAAGCGTAGGCGTTGAGCAATACGGATTCGTATTGGGTCAATACACCGACGATCTTGATATCCGAGTTGGCGCAATTGGACAGGGGAAAATCGATGATACGGTATTTGCCGCCGTAATAAACGGCCGGTTTGGCGACTTTTTCGGTCAATTCGTGAAGTCGTGATCCTCTTCCACCGGCAAGGATCATAGCTACCATTTTGTTTTTCATAAAATACCTTCCTTTTTAAATTATAACAAGAATCATGTAAGCGATTACAACAATATGAAATCTCCTTCCGTATAAGCTATGAATAGCTTCTAGTTAGATTTTAATTCGTTTTGTCAGTGAATCAAACATGCAACGATTAAGAAAATATGAAGAGAATGTAAAACGCTTACATTTTGGATGGTCAAACCATGTTTAACGATGGTTTGACCATTGGATTTGATACAATGGTGATTATGAAAAACAAAGTGATGGATCGATTGATTTCAGATTTGAAACAACAATGGTCTGACCATAAAGATGTTATGGTGACCATCCCGAGATTATGGAATAAAGTGAATAATCCATTGGTACATGAAACGTTTTACGGAACCATCCAGGTCAATCCGTATCAGCATCTTTTATATACCATCGATGCATTGATGGATCAAACCACATCTTCCTTGAGTACATCCATTCTTAAAAAACCAGGTGAAGGTGCCCAATGGATCAAAGATGCCGTGGTTTATTCCACCCAGATCCGCTCAGCCGCTGCGTATGATCTGGACCAGGATGGATATATTTCCACCACCAATATCCATGGTTTAAACGAAGCTGGAACATTCATCAAGATGATCTGGCTATTGCCTCATTTAATCCATATCGGGGTAGATACGTTGTATTTTTTACCGTTTTTCAAACACAGCGTACGGAATAAAAAAGGGGATTGTGGTTCCAGCTATGCCATCAGCTGCTATACCAAGCTGGATGAAACCTTATATGATCCCATGGTCCCATCATTGCCATTGATGGATCAAGCCAAAGCATTCTTTGAACTGGCACATGGTTTAGGCATCAAAACCATCATCGACATCATCCCCCGTACCGCGGCACTGGACAGTGATTACATCATTAATCATCCAGAGTGGTTCTATTGGATCCATACAGATCATCCATTTTGGGTACCCAAATGTGAATTCATGGAAGAGCTGGCATTGGCTACACCCCAAAACATGGAGATGGTGTATCAAAATGAACCCTCCATCCAGGAATACATTGGTCAATTCAGCTTTGATCCAAAAACATTGGATGAGCATTTATATCTCAACTGTGTCAAAAAAGCCAATGGCGATGCGTCGGTTTATCTGAACTTGATCGAACAATGTTTTGGCATCAGCGTCTGCTCTGCATTCTCCGATCGACTCAACGATTATCAGGCACCGTGGAGTGATGTGGCCTATACCCGTCTTTATCTGGATGCACCATCCATTGCCCAGAAGTATTATCCAAGCGATGTGCCGTATATTTTCTTTGATTCAGCCAAAGCTTCCTTGAATCCTGGAAAAATCAAAAATCAGCCATTATGGGATGTATTGGAAAATATCGTCACCTATTGGCAAAACCAGTTTGGCATTGATGGAGTACGGTTGGATATGGGTCATGCCTTGCCGGATGAATTGATCCAAGGGATCATTCATAATGCCCAGGCCAATGATCCCCAATGTGTATTTATTGCCGAAGAATTGGATACGACCAATCACCATGCGACCAAATTGGCCGGATACGATGTATTGAGTGGAAACGGATTCAGTGAAGAACACCGGATCTTGGAACATCGCCTATCCAAGTTTTATTATGGTGCAGACCAATTGGATCTGCCGGTCTTTGCGCTAGGGGAAAGCCACGATACGCCACGACTCGTCCAACGAAATGGCGGCAAACCCTTTGCACGGATGGTCACATTATTGAATTTATTCATGCCAAATGGCATTCCCTTTATCAACAATGGTCAGGAATGTTATGAAAAAGCACCATTGAATATTGGCTTGGATGCATCAGCTCAAGATGAATTTGCCTATCCCAAAGATGATCCGCGTTATGGGAAATTGGGATTGTTTGACTTTACCTGGTTTGACTGGAAAGAAGAAGAATTGGTCAAAGATCTCTCATCGTTGATCAAAGTGAGGGATTTGGTTAAGACCAATCTCTTTGAATCGAACCATCATTGGCCATTATGGTTCGACTATCCGGATATACTGGCAGTGGGAAGTATCATTGAAGTGGATGGTTTGACCAATGAATACATGATTGCGTTTGCCAATGCGTACGATCATCGGGATATCTTGAATCTGCATCTAGATGCCATGAATCAACGATGGAATGGTCAAACCATAGAGGTCGAATTGATTTATTCAACAGACCCGAACGCGATGATCCATGGTTATGATCCCTACCATATCATTCTTGAAAGTGAAGGATACAGTTTCTCATTGATGCATATGAAACTGAAATAAACAAAATGGTTTCACCATTTCTGATCATGGTGAAACCATTTTGTGAATTTCAATTCCCCCACTTTGCACCCAAAAAACAGGTCAAAATAGGGACGCAACCCAAAAAACAAAAAAAGACCCGTTTTTCAATCAAAAGAACAGGTCATGGACATGTAAATTGGTGGAGCCTACGGGGCTCGAACCCGTGACCTCCACGCTGCCAGCGTGGCGCTCTCCCAGCTGAGCTAAGACCCCATGCGCTTTAACAAGTGCAGAAGTAATATATCATACTCAAGACAATTGTCAAAATGTTTTTTGATCCCAACTGTACACTGATGTAAGTATATTCACTGTGGTCCAAACTCTTTCACCGAGCCATTTGGCGCATCGATTCTAACTTTGCATGCATCCGTTTGCCAAAAATAATCACATACGCTCCAACACCGACAACATCCGCTAATATCCACCCGATGGGCACTGCCCACCATATACCATTGGCACCAAATTGCGGCAACCCAGCCAAGTAATAAGCGAGCAAAACCCGCGTGCCTAAGGATAAGATGGTTAAAACCAACGACATCCATGGGATTTCAATCGCGCGATAAATTCCATAAAGCAAAAATAATGCCGCGATACCGCAATAGAAACACCCGACGATTTGAAGATAACTTACACCGGCTTGAATCGCAGCAACATTATCAGCCGGAATAAACAAGGTCAGCAAGCCAGACGATCCTGCTACGACAATCAAACCAACAGCAATAGAAAAAACAATATCCAGCATCAATGCATACTGGATCCCTTTGCGGATGCGTTCTCCCTTGCCAGCACCGTAATTCTGGGCGACAAACGTTGAAAACGCGTTACCAAAATCCTGCACTGGCATATAAGCAAATGAATCGATCTTGACCGCTGCAGCATAGCCGGCCATGACCACTGAGCCGAAACTATTGATCAAGCCTTGGACCATCAATATCCCAAGGTTCATCACGGATTGTTGCAAACAGGTCAAAAAAGAAGCGTTGAATATTTCTTTAATGGTAAAACCATTGATCGGATAAGAAAAATCCAATCGTAGTATCGGATAACGATAGCGCTGGTACAACCACAACCCGATCCCCGATACCCATTGGGAAATGCTAGTTGCAATGGCCGCACCCGCTACACCCATGGGAATCACGACCACCAATAATAAATCCAATCCGATATTCAAGATGGCCGATAGTGCCAGAAAGATCAATGGTGCAACCGAATTTCCGACGGCACGCAACACAGAGGCGTAGTAGTTATACAAAAACACACCACCTAAACCTGCAAAAATATAAAACAGATAGTTTCGCATGTATGAAACCACATTATTCGGTACATTCATCCATATCAAAATCTCATCCAGTAAACCATACACCACGATGGTCAAAACCAGTGTAATCAGTGCAATGATCACAAAGGATGCATTGATATCCTTATGAAACTGAGAAACGTTTTGCTGGCCATAACGGATCGATAACATGGCACCACTGCCCATGGATAAACCCAATAAGATAGATGTCAGAAACGTCATCAGTGTATAACTGGATCCAACCGCTGCCAGTGGGTTTTCTCCCAGAAACTGTCCGACGATCATGGTATCGACCACGTTATACAATTGCTGCAATAGATTCCCAGCCATCAACGGCAATGCAAAAATAACCAATGCTTTGATGATACTACCATGTGTCAGTGTGATCGGTTTCACAACGAGCATTGTAAAACAGAAACCATGGTTAAACCAATATGAAAATGCGTCCACATCAAGTGAACGCATTTTCATTAAGATTCCCGATTGAATCAATCGTATCTACTATTGATTGTCAGCACTGATCGCTTGCGCAGCAGTACGACCGGAAACGATGATTTCGACGATGGCATTACCACCCAAACGGTTACCACCATGGATACCACCCGTCACTTCACCGGCAGCATAGAGCCCTTCGATGATGTTACCATCGGTATCCAATACATGACGATCCACATCGACGGTCAAACCACCCATGGTATGGTGGGTAGACGGTGCCATGAAACGCATACGGATCGTACCGACCTCGTAGGTGGATGGATCATAAGAGCCATCTTCATTCTGAGTCGCAGTACCGATCAGGCTACGATAACCGGCTTTGGGTACATCGATTTCATCGGTAACACCCATGACGTAATTATCATAGGATGTAATGGCTTCGGTTAACTGTTCGGCGGTCAAGTTGATGCCGTTTTCAGCTAAGATTTCGCTTAATTCTTCCGGCGTACCGAAATACATGCGGCCTTCAACGGTCTGGCTGGAGCCATCATACATGGTCAAACCAGGGATAACGGTGGATGGGTTGGACAATTCGACGAACACGCCCTTGACACCATTCATTTCGATGCCGTTTTCGAATGCCATTTCACTTAAAACGTCACGTTCACTGGTTTCATCGACATAACGGACACCGGTAGTCGGATTCAAATAGATCGCATCTTCACCACCACCGAATGCCAAGTTACCACCATCGACCCAGCCAAGTGGCATCAACTGGGTGAATTCCATACCGGTGACACCGGCACCGACTTCTTGAGCCATGGTGATACCATCACCCATCATGGAAGAACGGTTGGTCGTACCAATAGCATCTGTCAGATATTCGCTGCTCCAGTAGTCATTGGTTTCCAATACTTCATCAATGTTGGCTGCAAAGCCACCAGTCGCCAGAATGACACCTTTGGTGGCATTGGCTGTAACTGGGGTACCATCATACATCGTGGCATTGACACCAACGACACGACCGTTTTCATCTGTGATCAGACTTTCCGCCGTGGTACGCAACATGATCTTATTGGCTTCATTGGCATTGACCATGGCCGTATACGGTGCCATGAAATAAACGCCCCAGTTGCCATTGTAGGTTTGACCATCGATCACACTTTGCAACTGACGGTTTTCACGCTGCCACAATGCACCGATCAATGTGGATTGAGCAGCATTGTCAAATTCAGCACCCATGGATTCCAACCATGGTTTGACATCCTGGCCTCCGATAATGAACTGGTTGACCAGATCATAATCCCCATACACCCATTCGGTGTGTTCAGCATTTGGTCTTAATCCACCATAATAGGTCTGGAAGATATGGAGATTGACCGTAGAGAAAAGTGTCAGCTGATTTTCATTCACACCAGCTTCCAATTGAGGTTCAGCCCAATCCAGATAGGCCTGGATCTCTTGTTTCAACGCTTGTAACGTCGGCAGATATTCTTCGTGGACACCCCGATCGATCAGCATAGAGATATCACCGGCAACAAACGGATGTTCATCGTCGATGGTTCCATCAAACGGTTCTTCGCTCCACTGCATGATGGTCTGTAATGTGGCGATACGGCCGACATCACTTTTGACTTTATCGTAGGTTTGACCATTGTATTCGCCGCTCGTTGCATCCGGATCCTCCGGATCCCAGACCAAATATGGCATCACGCTTTGGTACTGACCACCGGATACCAGGGTATTACCACCCATTTCGGCATTCTTTTCAATGATCAATACGGTATTGCCATCTTGCGCGGCCTGAGCACCAGCCATGATACCGGCACCACCGGCGCCGACGATGACCACATCATACGTTTCTTCGATCGCTTCACCAGCCTCATGGGTCAGTGTATTGGCGCGTAATGCATTGACATCGCACCCTGCCTGTGTCGCCGCGTCTTCAACAGCCGCTTTGATGGCTGCAGAAGTAAAGGTTGCACCGGATACGGAGTCGACACCGGTCCCATTGGCTTCCAAGATATCCGCGATCACGATATCAAATGCCGGTGTACCGACATGTTCGGTTTCTAAATGATCGCCGACTTCGATACCCGTGATACTGGATTCATCAAAGGTCACGGATAAATTGACCGGTCCATTATAACCTTGGGCCGTTCCGGTATATGTGCCGGCGGTGAAGGCGACTTCACCGACTTCGACTTCACCCGGAGTCAATGTGGATGGATCCACACCAGCGGCTTCAAGGGCAGCATTGGCTGCATCGATGATGGCTTGACTGGTAATGGTTGCGCCGGAAACGGTTTCCACCTGAGTGGATTGCGCAGCAACGATCGCCGCTGGGATCTGTTCGATCGCCGGATCAGCGATGCCTGCGGTTTCCTCATGAGCTGTGACGGTGACTTCACTGATTTCACTTTCCGTTAACGTCACGGAAACGGTCACGTCACCATTTCGACCAGCGGCAGTGCCTTCATAGGTGCCAGGTGTGAATGAACCGGTTGATCCACCTTCATCGGTAGAGGAACATGCCACCAGGCTAAAGGCCATTGCGGCGGTCAAAACGCCAGACAATAACTTTTTCATTTTTCCTCCCTTTCTTGTTGTGCGTAGCACTATTCAAATTTTAAGATACGTTTGCCCGTAAAATCAACACACAGACATCAATTTTTTCACAAGTTCATCACAATTGATTTTTCACAATATCAGTGATCGATTTGTTCAAATCGATTCAATCGAATATCCTTTCTTATGATTTTACATGGTTGATGTTTAGGCACTGCCTAAAAAAAGAAGTATCCGCCACATGTAGCAGATACTTCTTTGATATAAATGGTCCAACCAATCTTCAATTATTGATTGTCAGCATTAACTGCCTGAGCAGCAACACGTCCGGAAACGATGATTTCGGTAATGGCGTTTCCACCCAGACGGTTACCTGCATGGAATCCGGAGGTGACTTCACCAGCGGCATACAAACCATCGATCGCTTCGTTGTTTGCATCCAACACATGGCGGTCCAAGTCAACGACCAAACCACCCATGGTATGGTGAGTGGACGGTGCCATGAAACGTACACGGATCATATCCAGATTGTAGGTTTCCGGCAGGTAATTTCCATTTTCATCCACTTCAACATCACCGACCGTACCACGATAGGACAGTTTCGGAACTTCGAGTTCGTCGCTGACACCCATGACGAAATTGTCATAGTCGATGATGGTCTGGCGCAATGTCTCTGCATCGCAGCCGATCAATTCAGCGGTTTCTTCAACAGTTCTGAAGATCATGCGGCCTTCGACATCTTCCGGTAAATTGTTGAATCCACCGGTTCCGGCAGTGGTGCCAGTGTTGCTGATTTCAACATAGATACCCGGAACATATTTCAAGCCCAGCTCTTCCGCTTTTTCCTGGCTCATTCCATTTTCGAAAGCACCTTCACTGAGCACGTCACGTTCTGCGGATTCATCCACATAACGCTTACCGGTACTTGGATTGACGTAGATGACGTTTTCGCCAGCGCCACCGGCCAAGTTGCCATTGTCGACCCAGCCTAACGGCATCATCTGCGTCCAACCTTCGCCCGCTGTTGCGGCACCAACGGCTACGGCCATATCGATGCCTTCACCGACCAAGCTGGAACGGTTGGTCGTACCAATGTTGTCGGCAATGAATGCATCATCCCAATAATCATTGGTTTCCTGAACCATTTCAATGTTGGCACCATAACCACCAGTGGCCAAAATGACACCTTTGGTGGCGGTCACATTAACGGGAGTGCCATCATATTGGGTCGCTTTGACGCCGCTGACGCGACCATTTTCATCCACGACCAATTCAGTAGCGGTGGTACGTAACATGATTTCATTGGCTTCGTTGGCACTTAAAATCGTATTGCGTGGTACGGCAAAGTAGCCACCCCATTTTTCGCCGTAGAATTCACCATCCACGGTACCACCGTTGACGGCATTTTCACGTTGCCACAGACAGCCGATCAACGTGAATGCTCGACTGCGATCGATATCTGCGCCTTGAGCTTCCAGCCAATCCGCGATATTCTGACCTTCTGTAACAAACTGACTGACCAGATCCACATCGCCATAGATCCACTCACTGTGATCCGCATTGGGTCTTAACCCGCCGTAATAGGTCTGGAAGATATGTAAGTTGTCCGTTGAGAACAATGTCAGCTGAGTTTCCGGGACGCCAGCATCCAATTGCGGTTGAGCCCAATCCAGATATTCCTGGATTTCGGCTTTTAAAGCCTGTAATACCGGCAGATATTCTTCGTGAACACCACGCACAGCATTGCTGGCGACATCGCCGGCAACAAACGGATGATCCTCATCGATTGTGCCGTCAAACGGTTCTTCACTCCATTGCAGAATGGTTTTCAAGGTATCGATACGACCGGCGTCGTTTTTCACCTTTTCATAGGTTTCCCCATTGTATTCTCCGGTTGTGGCATCCGGGTTTTCCGGATCCCAGACCACAGGTGCAAAGGCGGATTGGTAGGCGCCGCCACTGACCAGGGTATTGCCCCCGATCTCAGCATTCTTTTCAATGATCAATACGGTATTGCCATCTTGTGCTGCCTGAGCACCTGCCATCATGCCGGCACCACCGGCACCGACAATGACGACATCCCAGGTACCGGTGATTTCTTCACCGGCTTGATGTGTGATGGTATTACCACGCAATGCATTGACATCGCATCCCGCCTGCGTGGCTGCATCTTCCACTGCCGCTTTGATGGCTGCAGAAGTAAATGTCGCTCCGGATACAGAATCAATACCGGTACCATTAGCTTCAATGATTTCCGGGATCATGATATCAAATGCCGGTGTGCCGACATGGTCAGTTTCGCTGTGTTCCCCGAGTTGGATATCCGTGATACTGGTTTCATCAAAGGTCACGCTTAAGCTGACCGGACCATTGTAACCTTGAGCAGTTCCAGTATACGTACCGGCGGTGAAGGCGACTTCACCAGCTTCGACTTCACCCGGAGTCAATGTGGATGGATCCACTCCAGCAGATTCAAGGGCAGCATTGGCTGCATCGATGATCGCCTGACTGGTAATGGTTGCGCCGGAAACGGTCTCCACTTGCGTGGATTGCGCAGCAACGATCGCCGCTGGGATCTGTTCGATCGCCGGATCGGCGATGCCTGCGGTTTCCTCATGAGCTGTGACGGTGACTTCACTGATTTCATTTTCCGTTAACGTCACGGAAACGGTCACGTCACCATTTCGACCAGCAGCAGTGCCTTCATACGTGCCGGGTGTGAATGAACCCGTTGATCCACCATTATCGGTGGAAGAACAGGCTACCAAGCTGAAGGCCATTGCGGCGGTCAAAACGCCAGACAATAACTTTTTCATTTCTATTCCCCTTTCCAAAATGTGCATAGCACTGTGTTCATTTTAAAATGAATCCATCGCAAGATTCAACGATTATTTCACAAGTTCATCACAATTGATTTTTCACAAAAACAGTAATGGAATTGATTAAATCAATACATTCATGGTTCATACCATTAAAAAATCCCTGAATAATCAGGGATTTCATTGGTTGAACCATGCACTTAGACAATGGTCCAACCATTTGTTTTTAAGGCAATAGATAACTGTTGGATCACACCTGCAGTATCACTGTTGGCTTGACTGTCACCACCCTGAGTGATGGTATAGACCAGCCATACGATCAAAGCGATAACGACCAATACGATCAATGCAATGGTCAGCTTTCCTTTTGTGGTTAAAACCATAACTTTTCCTTCTTTCTATTCAATGCTGATATATGTACCCGGCTTAAAACTTAATGCATATAACGATACTGTGGAATCGACATTGCTATTGAGTATGCGTTGCATCAATGCCATATCATTAACTCTGCTCATCATATAGTCATATCGAACCACACTGGCTTTCGGGAACCAGACCGATAGATCTTCACTGGTGGATACGATCACATCCACGCTTGGTCGTTGACTCAACGCATATGCGATCAAACGGGTCAAAGCCAACGAATCCAGATAGACCACTTCACTTAAAATGGCTTTGGTGCCATTAAAATGCATAATGGCATAACCCTTCATCACCCGATTATCATCATAATAGAAAATCAATTCCCGATCATCGTTGCGATTGAGATTGACCAATGTGGAAAAATCATCCACTGTACGTACGGCAAAGCCATTGAATCGTTGCATGAATGAACCATACAGATCCCGCATGGCTTCGAGCCTGAAATGAAATGACACCCCGGTGGTATCGGGATTGACCATGGTCTTATCCAAGGTATACCGTGCTTTAAAATAAGTCGTGGTAAAACCATAGGATGAACCAAACTGTTGCCGGCTGGCCGGCAACAGGGAAACCAATACCGTGGATTGACTGTATTGCAATGCATAATGCATCAATTGATCCATCAAACCTTGATTTCGATATCTGGGATCTGTCAAACATTGGTAATAATAATGGGCTTTCATGTAACGACCATTCAATAAAATATTGGTTTGATGGATCTCGATCATGGATAATACATGATTGTTTTGACGATAGACCAGTGTATGGTTTGGATCATACAGATGATCCATGATATAACCACTGCGTTTTTCACTGGCCAATGGTAAAACCATACGCTTCAATGCCAATATCTCTCCCCGATCTTCTCGTTTTGCCCAATCAATCATGGTCATTGCCTTTCTTACTCAATGGTTCGACCTTGGCATCGATGATATCACCATCATGAAACTGATCATTACTAAAGAATGCCTCTTTGTCAAAACCACTTTCTCCGATGGTTTTATTTTCATAAAAATGCTCATAAACATCATCCATTTTGGCTTGCTTTTGTGCATCTTCCACTTTCTTTTTGGTTGAAAAATAGGTAAAAACGCCAAAAATCAGTAAACCGATGATCAAACCAATGATGATATTGAATGCCAGTTTCAAAATAGGGGATGCGAAAAGGATCAATAACAGGACCACGATCCATATCGCCAATGGATTATTCCGTTGCATCCGCATTCCTCCTTTCATAATCATCCACGAGTTCATTGATCTTATTGAGCCGATGTTTCAACCCGCTCTTGCTTAAATTCATACCATATTTGTCCTGGTAATGACCACACAATTCATTCAACGATGCATCCGGATAGTTGATCCTCAAATCGATGATGCTGCGTACTTTTTCATCACATTGATCAAACAGACCATAATCAAATAATTTCTGGATGGCACTCATCTGATCACCCGCGGCTTTTTGTGTTTTCATTTCATTGGCGATCTCACAATTGTCCAATCGGGTCAAATTATTGCGAAAATCCCTCTGGATACGGATATCTTCGAATTTCATCAGGGAATCACTGGCACCGATCAAACGGATGAAATCGCCGATGCGTTCACTCATTTTGACATACACCACGATCTGATGACGGCGTGTGATGGTCTTGGCATGGCAATCGAATCGATTTAATAATTTTTCGATGAATGCCCCATGACTCGCTTTGGTGGTGACGATTTCCAGGTGGTAATTGGTTTTGATGGGATTGGAAATCGATCCGCTGGCCATAAATGCGCCAGCTAGATACGCTCTGGCACAACATTCTTTTCGTACCACAAACGCGTATGGATGATCCATCAAGCCTTGGTTGCCCATCAAACCCAATCCAACCAGGATGTCACTGATCGGACCATAAACATTCACTTGGTAGATGTTATTTTTCTTTAAATTCATCTTATGGATCATCGATAATTCAGTGGTCACATCAAACATGGTTTTGACCAACATCAAAAACCGTTTCGCCGTCGTTGGATTTTCACTTTTAAAAACCAAAGCGGTGTTCTTGTTATGGATCACCATAGTACAACACAATTGGACCAATGCGGCCAATTGGGCTTTGATACAACACGGTTTTAAGGTGTTATTGGCGATCTCTTGTTTGATCTCGGATGCATAACTCATGGTTGGACCACCGCATGCAATAACTGTTCCATCACCATTTTGACTTTGGTTGGATCATGCCTTACTAGATCATGATCAAACGTCAATAACGACGATTGGATCAGGGAATACGGATGAGAAGATGAGGTAGCCTTGACTCTTATGGAATGTTGATCCAGATAACGATCCAAGATATATTCCGGGATATCATCATTGGCCATCACCACTGTATCCAATGGACAATGATGACTTTCCAAAGCATGGACATGATCTTCCATGGTATAACCATCGGTTTCCCCGGGTTGGGTCATGGCATTGCAGAAATAGATCTTCGGCGCATGGCAATGCACCAATGCATCCGTGATCTCCGGAATGATGACATTGGGTAAAATCGAGGTATACAGCGAACCGATCCCATAAATGATGACATCCGCATTCAAAATCGCTTGGACCGCATTGATATTGGCATGCACCGGCACATCATAAAACACCCGGGAAATGGTATTGACCATCGTTGGAATGTTTTTTTCACCCCGTACCCGTGTTCCATCTTCCATCAATGCATTCAACGTCACGATCTGTTCCGTCACTGGTAGAACATCCCCCACAGTATGTAACAGATCACTTAAAATCCGGATGCTTTCTTCGAAAGAGTGGGTGGTATTGGCCAATGCGGTAAAGATCAGATTACCCAGATTATGACCCAAGACATCCGTTTCATTGGTGGTGGAACCATTCTCTTCCGTGAATCGATAATTCATCAACGCTGTCAATATCCCATTTTGATCATTGCTCAATGCCAAAAGGACATTGCGGATATCCCCCATGGCCGGTAAATGAAACAACGTGCGTAATCTTCCGGTGGAACCCCCATCATCTGCCACCGTGACGATGGCGGTCACGTGGATATCCGGGATATCCTTGATGCTTTTGCAGATCAACGATTGTCCATGGCCACCCCCGATGATCACCACTTCCTTTTGTTTATTGGACATAATATCCCACCTTATCTCTGTGGTTTTTATAACAGCGATATAACTTGCAATAGCGCGCATACAACGCATTGGCGACCGCCACACTGCGATGCTGACCACCGGTGCAGCCGATACCTACTGTAAAATGGTTTTTGCCTTCTTTGATATATTGCTCAAATGAGTAATCCAAAAAGGATTCCAAACGTTTCATGTATTCATTGGTCGTATCACAATCCATGACATAATCATAAACCGGTTGATCATCACCACTTAGATGTGTCAATTCCTTCACCCAATAGGGATTGGGCAAGAATCGCACATCGATCAATATATCGGCATCCATCGGGATCCCGTTTTTATATCCAAATGAAATAAAGGAAATCGAAAATTCAGGCGCATCCGTCAACTTAAACGTTTCGATCACTTTCTTTTTTAACGCCGACGGTGTTAAAAAAGATGTATCGATCGTGATCTGTGGCACATCCTGATAAACGCGAAACAGACGTCGTTCCACCGCAATGGCTTCTTCAAGCGTGGTGGCTTGATTGGTCAATAACAGCGGATGCATCCTTCGTGTGGACTTATAACGATGCAACAAGGTGTCATTGGAAGCATCGATGAAGCAGATGATCAAATCAATGGCTTCATTGGTCAATGCTTTGACAAAATCCATGAAGTTATTGGCAGTGGTGGATAATGCCACGTTTTGGTAACGGGGATTGGTATTATTGGCAATGCATTGATTGATGAAATCATCCAATAATTCGACGGGCAGATTATCGATACAGGTATAACCGATATCTTCCATCACGGCACCGACGGAACTTTTGCCGGCACCGGACATTCCGCTGATCAAAACCACACGACTTTTCATAATATTCTCCTTGGTATCATTATTCTACCATGGTTGAACAAAGGGACTGTAGCGTATGATCCAACTAAGTGGATACCATGGTTTTCATAGTGTTTGATCCATGGGAATGCCTAACAAAAACAGACCGTATTCTTTTTGTTATGGCTATTTCCCATGGGTAATGAAATAAGACTGCATCAGAAATTTATCGTGTTTAGCCACTAAATCTCTTCCCTGGTCTTTAGCCAGTTTATAAGCCAATGTTTGAATAATGGCACCATAAAGTAGTGGTTTAAACACTTCACATGCACTGATAAATTTAAAATCTTCATGATCGATTACATTAGGACCGATGATAAAATCATGATCCTTCACATCTTTCATATAACGAATCAATGCCTGTGATTTTAATGTGTCCTTACACCATCATCCAATGCGATCAAACAATGGTTGCTGGTATAACCAAAATTTGGTCCGTGCAGACTTTCTTCTAATTCTTATCCCATGGCTGCGATCTGTGGTGTTTCCCATATCTTCATTGCTGCGTCCAATGCCAGACCATAATATGGACCGGATTCGACGAACATCAAAAACTGGCTTTGTAGCATTTTCCGTTTATTGAACGTCACCATTGCAATGTTTGATCGATGATGGATTAATATTGTTCGATCATCCGTAATGCATCCTGATGATATTCATTAACTTGATCATCATCGATCAAATGATTAAACCATGCCAGATCGACACCTAACCACAAAAAGTAAAGACACTGGTGGAATAACCGGTGTGCGCATCGGATATTCATCATATCCACATCCCATATCGATGAATCGACAATCATGTTTGGCAAGCGGTGTGCTATCAGACTCCGACATCGTGGCACAAAATAGTTTTTTGGATAGTGCCAATTCCAATGCCTTATTGGTCAAAGACGATGTCCTGGTTTGCAAAATAAACACATAGAGGCGATCGGGATCGTATACACTGGTATGATCCATAAATACCGTTGGATATACCAAGTAGTATTGAGATGAAATACTTTCTTAATAAACAGTTTTGCTGTAATTGCACATGTAGAACCAGTTCCACTACCGACTAATGTGATTCCTGTTTATTTAACCAGTAGATTTTCATGCAATTGGTCAAAACACTGTTTGCGATTATTTAAAAAGATCTCAAATTGATATGCACTGTCTCGTATGCAATCAAACATCTCACAATTGAACCGATAATTTTCATATGCTGCTATCTCCTTATCACCTTCCTATACGACTAAAGTAGTTTGTGCTTCTATCGAAGCTTTGTTCATCGTGTTCTTGTTTGATATATCGTATATTAAGCTATGATAATAGGCACATCTGATGATATTGGTATAAACGAAGTCCATCGCTTGAAGACGTATCACCAATAATAAAGTTACATAAAATCGATATATAGAATTGCGAATTCTTGCCCAGCTAAAAATTCATACTAAAAATAAATTGCATTCTTATTGATGCTATTGATAACGTTTTGAATACCACTCCACATACTGATATTATTCCCAAATAATTCCACAACGTTTCCTTTATCAATAAAGGGAGATTCTTGCAAAACAGACAAATCTTTCATCACTCCATTCCGAACGATGTATTCAATGATTTGATTAATAAAATAGATTTGATTTCTATTCATTACACGATCGTCCAAATACTTTGAAAATGCTTCTTTCGCAGCTTTCATATCCAAGCCAACAATTTCTCGAACAAATTCACCCAGAGGTTTTTCACCAATTTCGGAATAATAATCTTGTTTTGTTCCAAGTTGATTCCAAACGATTTTTTCAAGCTCATCCATATCATTTCTGTTCAAAGGCATATTTTGTTTTAACTTCATGATTACTGGATTATCTTGTTGATGTTCTTTTATATAATACTCGAGCTTATCCTTATAATTTTGTAAATCATCGTTCTCCAAATCAGATTGATTCCAATTTATAGACAAAATATCATCTTCAAAATCGGTCGTATATATTTTTACTGATTGAGGGATGTACTTTATCAAATCGCGCAAATTTTTTCTAATGATCTCGAAATCATCAATATCGCACTCATCTAAATAATTTGTATGTAAAATTTTATCTAAAAGTTCGGACTGCACTTGTATTTCAGGGATATTGGCAACGCTTGCAATGCCCTTGACCTTTTTAATAAGATCTTTTTTGTATTTAGTGTATTTTTTTTGCGCCAAAGAAGCCAATTCAATTCCATACATCAACGCGTCAAATCGAACCGCATTAATCTCGTCATCATCCGGTTTAATTAATGGTGCAAGTTCTTCTTTTACGTCCAAACAATTTTCGTAAGTCAAAGAATTATAATTTTCGGCATTAGAATATAAATCCACAAATTTAATGTGTTGCCACACATCGAACCTATTGCGATCCAATTTCTTGACTTTATCAACCATTTCTTCCACTAATTGTTTTCGCCATACTTTTAGCTCCTCAGTCTGGTAAGTCAAGTCTTGTAATTTGTATGCAATCTGAAATTTCAAATTGAATATTGCACTATGTATCGCCATCGCATTTACCGATGCTTTACCTTTATTTAATCTGAAAAACTCAAAGTTTCCACAGAAATCGAAAATAAAAAATTCTTTTTTATCATTTCCATCCAATAATCCAGGACACAATCTAGTTCCTCTTCCGATCATTTGCCAGAATTTTGCCTTACTCATTACCTTTTTAAAGAAAACAAGATTAACCACTTCAGGAACATCGATTCCCGTATCTAACATATCTACAGAAATAGCAATCTGTGGCAGCTTATTCGACTCTGAAAAGTCATCGATTAAACTTTGAACGTAGTTGATTTTATTATCAATCACTTCTGCATAACCATTCAATTCAGGATATTCTTTATTAAAGACTTCAAGTATTGTTTCAGCATGTTTGTGATTCTTTGCAAAGATAATCGTCTTTCCTATTTTTCGACCATAATCAACGGTAATACCATAGCGAAATAGAATCTTTAATACTTTTCTTATTGTATCTTCATTGAACACCCATGCGTTCAATGCTGAAGAATCAATATATTCAGGTACATCCCCATTTTCGTCTGTAAATGTATCTTCATATACTTTTTTTTCTTCCTCCGATAACTGATCGTACGCAATTCCCTCAGTTATAAACTTTAAATCTGTTTCAACCGAAAGAAAATCAACTAAGTAACCGTCTTTTACCGCTTGCGCGAGATCATAACCATACGTAGGAACACCATTTTCCAGGTCAAAAAGATCATATGTGTTCTTATCAATATCATCCTTCGGAGTAGCTGTAAGTCCTACAATGGGAGCGTCAAAATAAGTGAAAATATCTTTATACTTATTGTATATAGACCGATGCACTTCATCGCAGATTATAAGATCAAAATGACCACAGGTATAAAGTTTTTTATTATCTTCTTTAACTGTATCAATACATCCAATCATCGTTTGATATGTAGAGAAAACAATGTGTGAATTATAATTAGTTTTATCATCCACCAAATTCGTAGCCGACAAGTTTGGAAGTAAATTCACAAAGTTTCTTTTTGCTTGTGTAACTAAAGAATTCCTGTCAGCCAAAAACAATATATTACTAATCCAACCTTCATTTAAAAGTACGTCTACAAGACCAATCACGGTTCTTGTTTTTCCTGAACCGGTTGCCATAACGAGTAATGCTTTTCTTCTGTTCCTTTGACTGAAATCTTCACAAACGGCTCGGATTGCCTCTTCTTGGTAATATCTACCTGCAATCTGTTTGTTTATATTAATAAATTTCAGAGCACCTCTAGATCCAATTAAATTAAAGTACTTTTCTAAATCTCGTTTAGAATAAATCGAAGACACTTTTCTTTCCGGATAATGATTATCAATTATTCTCGTTTCAAATCCATTTGTAAGAAAAATTACTGGACGTCGTCCAGATTGATTTTCTAAGATATCGGCATATAAATTTGCTTGCTGTCTGCCTTTGGAAACATCTACACATGTACGTTTTGCTTCAATAACAGCTAATGGTTTATGCGCATCATCATATAACACATAGTCTGCATATCCCACTTCCGATTTGTTGGGCATACCTGGTAGTTCTACTTCATTTATCCAATCTCTATCTTCTACCCATCCAGCATCGAGAAGCATTGCGTCAATATATAACTTACGTGTTTTAAACTCTGATAAATCTAAAGGCTTAGCAACGTATGAATTCTGTTGTTGTTCCCTACGGTTACTTAGCTGTTCTTTTAGACTTTTATTTTCTTCAATTAACGCATTCAAATCAATATCGAAATTGACTTGTGGAACTATTGATTGATCTTCTACTTCTAGAAGAGATGCATCGAATTCTCTCTCCTCATATTCTTCTCCATAACAATATGTGATCCAATCGATAAAGTAAAAAAGATTTTTTAAACAAATTTCTGCAATATCTTTAGCCTTTTCGCCACTAGTATGAGCTGCTTCATTTCCGTAACGGCGAATAAATTCTAATCTTCGCCATAAATCATCTCCAATAATCTGCCGAAATGCATCGCAATTCATCAATGTATGTAGATTATCTTTATATGGTACTTTCAATTCATAATCAACCGAAAACATCCATTTAATGGCTGCTTCCATGGCTCTTCGACAATTAATAATACAAGTATTACTATCGACTTTATATGTCTTTTCTGCGACGATCGCAATATCGATAAAACTATCGAATTTACGCTCTTTTTTAAAATAATCAAAGTTTGTCACGTGCAGCTTCACTTCCTTCTATATACCTACATATATTTTCTAATACTTTAAACAACGTAACTATTAAATTTTGATTTGTCGATCTGATGAACGATCCCAACAAATGCATTTTGTTCGTCCATTGGAGGCACAAGCAATCGCAAAGATTTGAGGGAATTGAAGTTAAGTCCTGCCTTTACAGCACTTTGATTTTTTGATGCGAACTGTTCTTTTCCTGCCGGACTTTCCATGAAAAACGCAACATACAACGGATTGAGCATTTCTTTATTCAGTCGAATACAGGTAAGATGCTGATTGATGTATGCCCCATGATCGGCAATTTCCTTAGTCACAACACCTGTCCTTCCCAAATCTGCCGTAATACTAATAAGTAAA
>CALVGN010000025.1 GCA_944327105.1 uncultured Erysipelotrichaceae bacterium
AAACCTAGCCAACCTCTTCGACCTAATCTACATTACCTGTTCCTGTTATCGACTGGAATTGCCTTGTCGTGGCCAGGGGAGGTTGTCTCTGAAGTATTGATACCCATTCCTATTCACGAAGGCTCATATAATGTCACCTTTAATATATTTGTTTTTATTCATATACAAAATATACATTTCCATGTGCTCGGGTAATAGCAACGTATAATTTGTTACGAGTTGCTGGCTTCAGTGACAAAAGCTCCCCCGATGCATATGCCTTCGCAGTCGTCTTATTCAAATAGACACATACATCATTATGCTGGTCCTCACCTTTCGTTTCACCCCAGTTGAAGTGGTTGAAGCCAAAGGATGCTCCTTTTTGATAATGGAGTTTTACTATTCTGGGATCAGCAATTATATGTTGTATTTGTCTTGGATCATGCACCAGCAGTATACTTGTATCATCATCTTCAGTCCTGTTTGAGTGTATCTCTATCCCTAGATTATCGGTTATATATCGGCATACAGTCGGGCTACATCTCCAGCTGTTTATCAATGATGTATTGTCACAGATAAAGCCTTTATCGGTAAACCGTTTTTCGTAATTCGCCTTAGACTCAAATAGCTTTCCATTGACATTTCCATCCCGGCTGGTATCAAACGTATGCTGATAAAAATCTCCCACAAAAAGCTGACTCACGTTTGTTTCCATCAATTTTTCCAGAAGGTTGAAATCTCTACCGGCAATATCTTGGACTTCATCCACGATAAATTCATCAAAGTATCTGACTATGCGATCTTGTATATCACCGATTACATTTTTTGCTTCGAGTATAAATGAGAGCCGGTTGCTGTATAGATAACCATTGTTTGTTATAAAATACGCTCTATCGGTCTGCCGGGCATAACGATTCTGATTTTCCTGATAAATGATTCCCCGCGCCTTTATTTCATCGGATAAGAACGGCTTATAACAGAAACTGTACAAAAATGAGAAATACCGCATCAGAACAATATTCTCCGGCCAGTCTCCTTCGAACTTATGAAGGATCTTCTGATATAGGTTCTCGTAATTAGCAATCGTATAAGTAATCACCAGGGAACGCTTATCACGGGAGAGTGAATTTACGATATGAGTTGTTTTACCGGAGCCAGCAGCGGCAAACATTACTGTCTTATCCACGCGATTGCCCTCTTTATATAATCCGGTACAGTCAATGCTTTGTCTTTCATCAATAATCTGAAAGCGGCCTCCGTCTTATTGTTCAGCATAAACGCAACTGCATCCTGTCCGAATAATTCAAAACATACAGCTTTGTTACATGCCTCCAGAACAATCTCGAACGTTCTCATTGTGTTATCATTATCGAAGAACACCCTTATGTTTCTGTTTCCGGCAAACCCAGCGTACTTTTCAATACAATTCTTCTGATAATCACTGTCATTATCAGTAATAACAGCGACCTTGCTCCCTGTCAGTTTCGATATTTCAAGATACCTCTTAAAGCTTAGGCCACGTACATCAATGACATGTACTTCATCTTCCTCCGGCGTAGCCCCTGTACATGCTTGATAGAATTTTTCCATCAGCATGTATTCTGCGGGGCCTTCCACCAGAAGTGCCTTACGAGCAAGAACGTACTCTACTATGCTCGCTGGTGGTGTCTTGGCAAAATACCTTGCCGTATCTTCACTAAGATCACTCAGCATAATCGGACTTTTAGCAGACTCTTGATACATAATGAGCAGGTTGTTGATTTCAAGCCGCGTGCTGATCATGCTGCTATGTGTTGTAACAAAAAGCTGTCCCTCTTTTGCAGAAGCTACACGCTGAACAAGTCTCCGGAGGTTGACAGGACTTAAGTGATTCTCTGGTTCTTCGATCAGAATAACATCCACATTCTCCCCTGAACGTTCCAATGCGAAATCAGTTTTTATAAAGACCTGTTTCCCCGTGCCTTTGCTGTCTATGCCGATTTCATCTTCATAGATCATCAGGTCGCTTTCCAAGTCCATAGAAGACCCACTTTTCAGTCCGAATTTATAGTTTTTTTCACCCGGCACCCTTCCATTCAATCCTTGTAAGCTCTCCATCTGAAAGGTTGTCCTCATTTGCCGATACTGGCTCTTATGGATAATACGTTCCTTTTCATTGGATTCTGTATACTGGAGATACATTCTCCGGACGAAATCACTTGTGGCAAATTCTGTACTCATCCTGGCGCTATCGATTATTATGCTGCGTAGTTTCTTTTTATACCCCGTATAAGGCTCATCCGCAAAGGTAGAGAACCTTACCGAATAATAGTCATAAGGGAAGTAATCCGAGTTTGCTTCAAGTGCGGCTCTGATCTCCGCTGCATAGTCGATATTAGGCTCACAAACAAGTCGAACTCCGTCACATATTCGTCTATCTGTATTGTTTTTACCATTCATCGTATGATCGAACTGGCCGGCAAGATACAGCTCTATCCGCATGATTGGAAGGTTCTCAATGTTTCGTACACCCATGCCGAACTGTTTTACGGCCTCAATATTAAGAAGCTTATCAATGCCGATCGCTTCAATTCTGCGCAGGTTACCGCTTGCAACGATATCAATAGCTTCAAGAATACTGCTCTTCCCAACCTCATTATCGCCAATAAGAATATTGATTCCGGGATTTGGAATGACAGTATAGTCAAGAAATCGTTTGTAGTTCTGCAAGCGTATTTTTTCTATCACTATACTCATATGTTCCCCTCAGCGGTCATAACACCTTTGCTTTCAAGCACTATAGTCTTTCAGATTATCAGCTAAAGAACGTAAGGTAAGTTCTTTCTGATGCCCCGCAGCTGGCATTCCCATACAACAAATACCCTCCAGCCTGCGGCGGTCAGCTCTTCTCTATGCAGCGAATCGTTCTGAACATTCTTATCAAATTTTTCCTGCCAGAATTCAATTCTTGTTTTAGGCGTATAGGCATATTTGCATCTAGGATGACGATGCCAGAAACACCCATGCACAAAGATGACTGCATGATACTTTGGCAAAACGATATCCGGCTTCCCTAGTAGAGACGTGACACTTTTCCTGTATCGAAAGCCCTGGCTGAACAAATACATTCGTACCTGGATTTCTATGGAAGTATCTTTCCCTTTTATGCGGGACATGTTCCAGCTCCGCTTTTCCGGGCTCAAACTATCAGCCATTATTTCCATCTCCCGATTATCGCCAGGTCATACTTCGCTGAATACTTTTGAGAACGTCAACTTAGTAAAAACGTCTTCGATCTGCCTGGCGATCTGCTTTGACTCAATCAGCGTTCCCAGTTCGATATTGCCCTGCTGGCCATGATAGGACAGATTTGCTGAAGTAATCAATGTCTGCCGCTGGTCTACCGAGATTACTTTCGCGTGCAGGGCTGCCATTTTATCTTCATCCTGGTGATAGTTATATACCTTCAAAAACCGGCCTTTGTAACGTAGAACCTTATCAAAATCCGGCTGCTTGTCCAGGTCATTGACAAAGAATTTTACGAACACGCCCCGCTGGCTCTTCTGAATGATGGTATCGACCAGTTCAGAAAAATACGAGGACAAGGAGTATCCTGTAATCAGGATGTTCCTTTCTGCGCCATTGATCATAGACTGCACAACATTCATGGTTGTTCTTGCGTTAATCGAAAATGATGGCGGTGCAGTTACAACTAAGGACACCTTGTCCGCATCTCCGGAAGTTATTGCATTTTCGAGGATCGATACCAGCTCTGCACATTCCGGATTCGACAATTCAGGGAAGCCCTTTTTTATCATAGGAACAGCGTTGGCTGTCCCGTTTGCCATATCGCTTTTAACAGTGTTAAAAAGGATTTCTTTGTTTATACTTCCACCTGACATAGATCACTTACCAGCTCCTTGAAATATGAACATGCTTCCCGCCCAGGGATAGGAACCACCAGGCCACGATCCAGCATTCTGTTCCCGTTCTCACAAGCGGTCTCGGATATCATGCAGCAGGAGTGACAGGCTGCACCATTTGAATTCTTTCCAGCCGGAAGAGTGCTCATGCATTCCGGATCATTGGTGCAAACAAGCGCTTCCTGAAAAGCATCTCTCATCAGGCTTGTCATCTGTTCGATAGTTCCCAGTTCCACCAGGCCTCCAAGCGATCCTTCCTGATCAGAGCTTCCGGTATAAAGCAGAATGCCGGCCATGGTATCACCAAAATAAATCCTTTCTCGAATCGCTGATGACGAGTAACCGGAGGACATCGACATCTGTTTTATCATCAGATGGGCAAAGGTATGCATGAGAACGTATACTGCGTCTCGTTTTACCGTTACTGTCCAGCCTTTTGAATTACAGAATTCCTGATAGGAATCCTCATATTTCTGAGAAATAGCCTTGACCGTATCAGTGGCCAGCCATTTCTTTAACGCGGCTTTATTAAATTCAATGAATATACCTTCTCCATTGACCTCTGCCGCCGGGAGCCATCTCTCTTGTTTTCCTTTACTGAGTTTAACAATATTCGGCTGTTCGTCTGCATCCGGATCAGGGGCATCCACTCTGGTAAAGCCCAGCAGTACTCTGACTTCCCTTAATCTTGTAACACGGATTATCCTGCTGAAATACTTTTTCAGATATTCTGGCAGAGCGTCCTCCTCCGCTTTGAAATGCTTCTTGTTGGATTCATATAACGGATCATCAAAATGAGTGATTGCGTTATATTCCATCTGCTTGATTTCTGTGTATTCCTTAATGTTATTCATGCGGCGTTGGAGTGCCTCATCAAATTCATTTCTTGGAAATGCAGAGAAATACATCTCATAGATCTTTGTTATTCCCGCATCACCCATGAGCTGCTTTGCCAGCTCAAAATCGCGAAGGTGTTCGTCGATCAGATTATAAAGAGGGTTAATCCAAGGCGGAATAGAAATAGCGCTTCTGCTTACTGCAAAGTAAACATTCGAGGCGCCGCGCTGTGAGGGAATAACCGGCTTTGCACATTTCTGATTCTTGACGCTCGGCCTGAACGGATGATGTCCTGTGCATTTCACTCCATCAAAATTATCTCTCTGGGTAGCGCCGCTCATGCTCCTCTTTGCGCCGCAGGAACACTCAACCCACATGTCAGCAAGCGTAGATGTATTTCCTGTTGAATACATTTTGAGCGTGCCTTTGCAGTCCGTTTCACCTCTATGCACCCACCACTTCCAGGGAAAGTCGGACATATGCCCGTCTTCACATATCGTAATGAATCGAGAAGGATATGCAGGACGATGACATTCAGGACAGGTCACACCGTATTTCAGATATCTGTCCAGGTCGAAATTCTGACTTGCATCAAACAGCCTGCCACACTTGAGATTCGAGCATACATGCCAGTAAGGGAACGTTACAACCGGAATGTCTCCTGAAAAGCTTGTGCGAGGCATATAGAAGCAATCCACTCCCAGATATGATGCCAGTCTTCCGTCGATTATCTTTTTTCCCTTGTGCTTCCAGTAGGAAATATCAAGAATCGTTACAGAATCCTTGACTGCATCCACAACGGAGCCAGGGCCAAACGTTGTAATGATCTGATTCGGACGAAGCTCTCCGAGTTTATTATTATCAAAAGCCATGTTATTCCTCCGTGTAATAGAACATATTTACAGAGCTTTCGACTTCCCGCATGGACTGCAAAGTAGCCTTCTCATCTTCCTCATGCGGCTTGTCATAAGGATTCATCAACCGGTTATACCGTTCTGTACCGACCACATAATAGCGTAACGGTTTGGTCTGGGCTGCGCGAAGCTTCCACCAGTCAATGAATCTGTCGATCTCATCCTCCGCATCTGTCCGTGCTGAAGGCTTGATGATATTGAGCCTGTCAAGAATCAACGCCTTTACAGTTGCAATCTCTTCTGCCGTCAGTGTTCCAATCGCGGCAGCATCGGGATTGTTTGCCATGGCCGGGAATTTCAGTCGGATAGCAGATATAATCAACGCATGAAGGACGCGATCCCTTGCTCTTGCCGAGAACGGTGTTGCAGTCGTTCCCTCAACAAATCTGTAAAGCTGAGAGTGATACCCTGTGAAGTTTTCATAGTGCGACAGGTCGCGCGGGCGGTACGCATTGTAAAGCGTCACAACCAGCCCAGGAAAAGCACGGCCAATACGGCTTGTTGCCTGGATATATTCAGAGTTCTGTTTTGGTTGTCCGGTTACAACCATAAGTCCAAGACGATCAACATCCATACCGACTGCGATCATGTTTGTGGCAATAGCTGTATCCAGACAGTCTTTCGACTTGCAGGTTGTTTCCAGCTGGTTCAGCTTCTCAGGTATTTTGTATGAGGACATACGGGAAGTGATCTCCACATTATGATTCAAATACCGCTGCTTCTCCATGCCGTATTTGTTCTTTATCCTGTAAATTCTCTTCGGAATGTCGTCCTGGAGAAGACGCACAGCACCGCCAAGCTCGCGAATACTGTTGAAATAGCCCACAAGTGAGTAATAGGGATCAATCACATCCCCGTATTCATCCTGGAGTGATAATGTATAAGCCTCCTGCAGAATAATGGAATATACACGCAGCAATGCAGTCTTTACGGATTGTCCCGGTGCACAGACACCTACATATTTCCGGAAAGGATCTGTATCTACAGGAATCTCCCTGATGAAAAAGCTGTCTCCAATTTCAAACCCGTTTGGCGGGAACTGCGTTGTTTTCTTTCTGGCATACAGGCACTTTGTCTGTGCTTCCGCATTCTTTATCGTTGCCGTTGAAACCACATATTTAGGCTTGATACCATCGTGGATGCACATATCCTCAATAATGGTCTCGTAAGCACCATAAACTGTACCAAGCGGACCGGTAATGAGATGCAGCTCATCCTGTATAATCAGTTCCGGCGGCAGGAACGGACGTATTCTTTCCAGCTTAGACGCTGGCAGAGAACTTGTTTTGTTATGCCTTCCATGATCCGCACCAATGGCTACATACCCATCGCGGCTGCACTTGCGGTCAACTCTTCCGAATATGGCATTTGTATTCACATCCCAAGGAAGTCTGGCAAATTTATCTACGGTAGACAGGATAATTGTCGGGCATTTGCCATATATCTCTTCGTCTACAAGATAAACAGGAATCGGGATTCTGTCATTTCTGTATCTGTAGAACTGGCAGTCCTTGTCAGAGCAGAAGATTTCAATCGACTTTCTGTCTGTGTCAATATTGAAGTTTTCTTCTTTCAGCGGTTTACCACAGAACGGACAGCTCAGCAGCTGTTTGTAAACATGATTCCGCGCACTTCTTGCTGCCTGCGGCGCATCCGCCTTTTCAATGAACTCATCAAACTTGTTAGGTGTTACCCCGCCTCCAACCCAGAAACCGATACTGATCGATTCCTTTCCAAAACGCGGATATGCCTGGCGTCTGATCATTTCCGCCGCTACAACCATTTTCGTGATACGGTCACGCTGCTGCGTAGTAAGGAGGCGCAGTGTGTACCTGAGCATAACCGTGACGCCACCATCCAGGTTGTATTCACCACTGTCAGTTGCCCTGAGCCTTCTGTTAGCTATGGCAAAAGCTATAAGTCCAAGATATGCTTCTGTTTTACCGCCACCGGTCGGGAAATAGAGAAGATCGACAATTTCCCGATCTTCATGTGTCGGGTCAACAATCCCTGCCAGGTTCATCAGAATAAAAGCAATCTGGAATGGCCGCCAGCCAAAATTATTGTCCGGGTTCTTCGGATTGATAAAATCCTGAAAACTGCACTCGATGCCGGCTCCGTGTTTCTTTGCGTAGTTCTTTATGCTGTTCTGAAGAAAGATAACACGGTTCATGAAGCAGAATGCTTCAAATGAAGTATCATCTGACTCAATGATATGGATACCCTCCCGGATACGCCTCAAAGCGTCCATGCAACGATCAACTACGACATTGCCGATTTTCCCCTTGAAATCTGCATCCTTCATCCTTGGATTGTCGACAAGGGTGTTGTTGATCCAGTTCTCATAGGACTCGGCAAGCGTGTTCAGTTTCCCGATGGTATCTTCCTTTTTGGCTTTTGCCGACATGGTAAACGTCGAGAAAAAGTATCGGTCGAAACCATCAAGGGCAGCACTCACGCCAGGGAATTCATATTCCGGTATGAATGCAGATCGGACAGATGTAGTTCTTCCGTCAACTGGTGTATCCCATACCGCAGCGCAGCCTCTGCCGCGTCCCAAGATAGGACGTTGTTCAAAGTAGAATTCATCTGCCGCAAGGATTTTTCGGCAGATATGCTCCGCAACAAAAGCAGCAGACCCATCTTCGTCATATGCTTTCAACTCCACCTGAAACATAACGGCTTCTACACTGCTTGCCGGATTCTTTCTTTTGTTTACGACATAGGCTGTAACAAGAGAGTAACCGCCTTTCAATGCAATCCGCGATACATGCACATGAACATTGGAATCGCAGACAAGCTGATATTCCTTTGTACGTCCGAAATCAGCAAAGTTGACATGAATCGTCTCCGCCATCGGGATGCGGGTATAGATTGCACGACTGTGTTCTTTTTCGTCTTTTCCCGTGTATTTCTCTGAAGATTTTGAATAGTCGCCCCAGGACACGTCTAGGTTGATACCCGGCAGATTGCTCTGCACATAGAAACTGATACCGATAGAAGACGGTAGCTTGAAATGTGTCGTCGAAATCGGCTCGTTGTCATCATCCTCTCCGGCAGTAAAATCTTCTCCGTCTTCAAAAGCCATGTCGGCATCAACTTCCTGCTCACCGGCACCGGAATAATCTTCATCGTCGCTCTGTATATCAAGCATTCCAACCAGATAAGCATAACGAGGATTCTCTTCCAGAACCTCCTCAGCTTCTCTTGGGCCGATGAGATCAGTTCTTATGGCGTCAATGATTTTCTGTCTGACTTCTGAATACTTAAACCTGTCAGCCATTATTCGTCCTCCTTCACGGCATGAGCCGTACCGAGCGTATATTTGCAGGTGTTTCCGGGATGAATGTTGTTATCGGAAACAAGCTTGTATTCCCATTTCTTTTGATCGGGGTCTGCCGTGGAAGCAAATCTGCACCAATTGATTCCTTCCCGCGCCTTGGAAACAACCTCATCAGAAGTCACCTCGTTCAAAGCCTTGACCTCAACCATGTATTTCCCTGCTGTCGTCTCAACCAGGAAGTCCGGATTATACTGCTGGCCCGCTTTCCAAAATAGACCAAGCTGATTCAGCGACGGCTTGATCCAGCGGATAACATCCGGATCTTCCTCAAGGATTATTGAAAACTGAGCTCGGTATCATTGTCAAACGCATTTGTCGGATAATATGATTTCTTATACCCGGTAAAGAGATACTTCTTGATGTTGCCCTTATCCGTGAACGGCTTCTCAAACCTGACTTTTCCGTCCTCCTTTACATTCTTTACAAACCGGCGGAACAGGATAAGATCTTTCTGAATGATATGGATATCCTGTGTTTTCCGATCCATATGCTCATAAATCTGCTTTCTGATGTCCGTTACAATCAGTGTTGCATACCGACGGACAATACGACGCTTGTTTTCCTCATCTCCAGGTATCTTGGCAAGGTACTGTTCAACAACGTTAATCACGAAGTCGGCATCGTCGTAGGAAAGCTCGCTGATGGCGTCCAGCAGCATACAGGCAAGCGTGTTCATGGCATCGTTCACTTCAAGAATCTGCGCATTCACCAGCGTAAGGAGCTGCTGGCTGATCGCATCAAATCGTTCAATCTTTGCCATGGCAACTTCAAAATCAGGAATAGTACGCTTTACCTCAAAACGGTTAAACTTCACTTCCGATGTTGTCTGCACCAGAATTTTCGGAACGGAAATAGCTTTTGCAGAGTATTTCGTTACGGCTTTTACGAATTCTTCTTTGGAAAGCGGCTGTTTCTCAGCTTTACCTTCCGGTTTTGAAGTGGCGGGTGCCGCCGTCTCAGTGCTTCCAGCGGGCATCACATCCGGCTGAATATCAAACAGTGTCAGCTGTCCCGGATCATCTTTCTTGTCTTTTTTCTGAACAGCCACGAAATTCTTCAGATATTCCTTGTAAATCTCAAGCTGTGTCTTCGGATTAAACACCTCAACAAAGGTTTTTACACCGGAGGCTGAAATAGCAAAGTCAAACAGCGATAACTGTCCATCGTCTACCCCCGCAGATACGTCCACTGATTCCGATGGTTCAACAGTGGATGAATCCAAATCGCGGTAGCGGAAAATATCACTGTTCTTTATTTCATCCACCAGTTCTCTGTAATGATCGTGAGCGACAATATCCAATGAATCTAAATCCTCGTTACCAGTCTGCTCACCAAACGGCAATCTCAGCCCACGACCAATCGTCTGCATGGCGAGAATGTCACTTTTTGCAGCGTTCAAGGGGATGATCGTAAACAGGTTATTTACGTCCCATCCTTCCTTCAGCTTATATACGTGCAGTACAGTCTCGACAGGGTTTGACGCACTCTCAAAAGACAGAAGAAGACGGATATTCTCTTCTGATTCCTCCCCGGTCTGCTTTGAATGAATCTCGATGACTTTCCCTTTATATTTACCATTCTGGAAACTGTCACTGTCGATCAGAGCGCGTACTTTCTTAGCATGTTCCGTGTCCTTGCGGGCAATCAGCACGATAGGCTTTACATAGTCCAGATCGTTTTCATTGCAATATTCCCGCAATACAGTCTTACGATGCTCATGCAGGGTGAGACCATCACGGATTTTCATTTCCTCAATATCTTCCTGGCTGTACCCAGCAGTATTGGAACGTCCCATTACAACAGGAATCTTCAGATATCCCTCAACGGCACCGTGGGCAAGATCATATGCGTAGATAACATTTGATGTGCTCTTCGGCGTTGCAGTAAACTCCAGTCCGAGAACAGGCTTCAAGTAATTGATGGCTTTCATGGATGCCGGCGCATAATAGCGGTGCGCTTCATCCATGCAGATGACCAGATCATCAAACTGAGCCAGTACATCAGCGAAAGATGCCCCCAGCGTCTCCTTGAATTTATGGAAGTTGAACTGTGTATCTGTCTTGCTGTTAAAAATCTTCCCTATGTCGAAGATGAACAGCTGGATTTCTGAAGTTCTCTCGATCTTCAGGGTCATCTGCTCAAACTTCAATGGATAAGTGTCGTAATTCTCCCCGTCATATACTTTCGGCCGTCCCATTTCGGCTTCCAGACCCTTGAAAATATACTTCGGATGGTTTGGATTCGTTTCCTTACGGAGCTTGTCGTAGATTGTGTTGCCCGGTGTCAGGATAAAGAAATGCTTGTATCCTTTAGTCTTGTACAGATAATAGATACAGGCTCCCATGAGCCGGGTTTTCCCGATACCGGTCGCCATGGCGTAACAAAACGAAGGGAAATCAAACTTCGCATTGATCTTCCTCTGCTTCTCACAGTATTCCGTCGCGACGGCCTCAACAGTGTCTTTGCTGTCTTTTTTATAATCGCAATGTGTGCTGATAGCATCGAGATAAGAGAGTGCCTCTTCCTGCGGAGTTCTGAGGCTCATTGCATATTTGATCTTGCTTACTGTCTCAGACATTTACCGCACCTCGCTTTCAAAATCACACTTTTCAAGCAGATCCTTCGGAATATTCTTAACCTCTATGTTTGCAGGCAATACCATATCTGACTGTACTTTAATGCCGTAAATCAGCAAAGACTGACCTTCGGCAAGTCTCGCAGCCAAGGATTTCACATATGCTGCGTTAATAAACTCCATGGTAATGTGTATATAACGCTTTTCAGATGAATGTCCATGAAACACATCCTGCGGTTTATAATGAAATCCTTCGATCTTACAAATAGCCTCACAGAGCATTTCGTAAGTGTAGGCAGGATTAATTTGGTAAACAGGCAACTTGTTATTCTTAATCAGAAGGCTTGGTGCCAATTCATAGAAATGGTATCCACCGCCGCCTTGCCAATTAACAGCTTTGCTTATTCCACCCTGCTCTCCATTAATCACCAAATCTAATCTCACCTTACAGTGTGTATATGCTTGTTCCCCCATTTCGATACCGATCCATCTACGCCTCATTTTCTGAGCAACAGCTATAGCAGTTCCTGAGCCGAGAAAACTGTCAAGAACATAATCCCCCGGCTCTGTAGAGAGTTCTATGCAACGCTTTATTAGAGCTTCCGGTTTCTTTCCTTTCGGAAAATCAACACCACCCTCATTGTGAATATTATTAGAAAGGATATCATCCCATAAACTTGTCAAAGGCTTTCCTGTAACATAAACACCATCAATCAGTTTTAGCTTGTTTGCATAGAAAAAAATCCTTTTCCCGCCTATCAATATAAAGTCAGAAAGCCCTTCTCTTTTCTGTACAAATATTTTTGAGGATCTTCTCTTGATAAATCGATATATCTCCGTGTTTCTTCTCCAACATTTTTATAGTCGGGATTAACGAATTGGATCACCGAATTACAATTAGCCATAACAAAGTCATCCAAGTCCGTTGGTTCGTCCTTGATTCGTTTTCTTGCTTCTTTTACGCTTACTCCTAAATGTTGAGCATAAGCTTCCGTAAGCGTAGTAAACCGCCACTCTTCACATGGAGCTTCACGGTTTATAATATAGTTTCCGTATCTTTTGTCCCGTTCTCCACGGTTGGTATAAATATGATTTGGACGCCATTGCGCTTTATCTTTTGCATAGATAATGATAAAGCTTGTTACGCTGACTATTCCCTGATTGATAGCTTTATGACCCGTCGCCGATGCTTGTTTGAATGTAATAACAGCGATTCTATTGTGCCTTCCAAAGATTTCATCGAGAAGGGCTATAAGGTAGGGCATCTCGTTATCATCAATATGCACAAACATTGTTCCATCTTCAGATAAAAGAGAATGGAGCAATTTAGCACGTTGTCTCATTAAGTTCAACCAAATTGAATGTTCTATGCCGTCCTCATAGTTTTCAAAAGCCTGACCTGTATTGAAAGGAGGGCCGATATATATGCACTTAATTCTTCCACTAAAATCTTGTTGAAGCGCTTGAAGCACAATCAAATTATCTCCATGAATAAGCATATTTTCACTCTGGAGATCACCGTATGATTTTTCTTTGTCTTAAAGCAAAATCCTTGGTTCGACTGACGCCTCATCATATTTCCCAACCCACGTCAATTCACGCTTTCCTGTCTTTTGCATAGATATCTCTCTCCTAGAATTTCAGGACGATATTAACCAGCAGTATCGGATTAATATCAAACTGTCTGTTGAATTCCTCGATTTCCCTTTCGCCTTCGGTCTTGAACCCAGTCCCTTTTTCGTGAAAGGACTCCTGCAGCTTCTCAAGCGCTTTCGATTTCTCCGTAATCTTTTTCCGGATATCTATCTTTTCATAGAAATTGTCCGAGGCGCTTTCCTGTTCCTTCAGTGCTCTGATTTCAGCATCCATTTCCTGATAAGACGCTATCAGCTGCTCCATCTGGATTCTTTCCCAGTTCTCAATCTTTCTGCGGTTATATGCTTTGACAGGTTCTGTTTGATCCTGGTATCGTTTCAGCATTTCGGAAGTCAGCCTGTCATAGATCTTTTGATACAGCTCTATTTCGTCCGCTGTCGGTTTGAAATAACGGACATCCATATCGTCAATCTTTTCCAGGGCCGGTATCAGATCAGCCTCGTCAAAGTCCACATAGTTTCCTTGTTCATCACAAAGGAGAATGACCGGAAACAGCAGCTTCACTGAATTGCAGAATGCTCCGACAAACAGAATTCCATGTGAGCCAAGAACCTGTTCTCCCCACTTGTCTACCTTCCAGTAATGCAGATTGCCGTCAACTTCCGGTTCACCGAAACCGTTCCAGTATTCTACCTCGCTCAAATACCGGGCAATATCATTCTTCGTACTGTCAAGCGCCTGCTCCTTCGCACCACTGCTTTCAGTCAGCAGAAGCGTTCTCAGCTCACGCGCTTTCTTGTCACGTTTTGCGTTGAGTTTCCTATCCAGCTTGTCAAATGCCTTCTTGAACTCTGCCGTAGTATCACAGGTCTGATAAATCTGCAGCACCATTTTTTCAAAACTGGTTCCGGATTCCAAGGCACCCAGGGCAATATCGGATGCGCCGAACACGCCCTCGAACAGTTCAAACTTTTTTGCTAGGATATCATACACGCGCTGATCCGCTGCATTCTGGGTGTTCAGCAGGTTTATGGCAACGACATCATGTTCCTGTCCATAACGGTGGCAACGGCCAATCCGCTGCTCAATCTTCATGGGGTTCCAGGGCAGGTCATAATTGATAACCGTGTTGCAGAACTGAAGGTTCAAGCCCTCTGATCCCGCGTCCGTACAGATCAGGATTTTCGCATTGCTACGGAAGTAATCTACAATCGCGTGCTTGTACTCGACGCTGCGTCCATAATTGGCATTTCCAAAGTTTTTAACCTGCCATGTCCTGTATATTTTTTTTGTCATGGCATCGTCGAAGTCGCCGTTGAAAAGCAGTATGTCTTCTTCGTCATATCCGTATTTCCGCAGTTCTTCGACAATATATTTCTGTGTGCGTTTGGATTCTGTGAAAACGACAACCTTCTGCGAAATGCCTTGCTTCTGTTGCGCTTCAAAGGCTATGTCTATCGCAGCCTTTAATGCGACCACCTTTGCATTGGTCTTGATTCTCTTTGCAACATCTATGATGGTGTTTACTTCGTCAAGTTCAGCTTGGATGTACTTCTTCTGGATAACCGTATCTTCATCCTCAGTTTCCTCAAAGCCGGATTCATCAATCTCGTCTTCAACAAAGCTCCAGAACAAATCAAATCCTTCCTGAGCATTTGCAGATTTGCTCCCTTCATACAGCTTTTCCAGTCTGGCTTTCAGTACCTCGAATGTCTCGATCAATGCGAAGCTAGAGGATGCGAGGAGCTTTCTGATTACAAGGATAATCAGGCTTCGATTGGATGTCGGAATAGAGTAAAGGATATCCCGCTTCAAGAAATCATTTACCCTTTGATATAGCTCTATTTCATCTGTTGACAGAGCAAAATCGACTGTCTTGCAGATTCTTTTCTTGAAGTTCATATACTTCGCCACATCCCGGCGAAGAGTTCGGTAGAGGACAGGGGTCAGTTCTCTCTTGAGATCCGAATAATCCTCTCGCTCGATATAACGCTTGTTGAATACCTTCTCACTTCCAAAGATCCGGGGATCAATGAAAGAAATCAATCCGTGAAGATCTGTCAGTGAATTCTGGAGCGGCGTCGCCGTCAGCAGTATTTTGGGAATTCCTTTTGAAAGCTCATAAAGGTTTTTCGCTCTCTTGGTTCCGTGGAAAACATTCCGGAGATTATGCGCCTCATCAATGATGATGAAATCCCATTTTACTTCAGGGAATCTTTTCATCAGCTTTGATGAATAATCATAGGATGTCAGTACGATCCGCACCTTGCTGGTATCAGTCAGCCGGCTTCTCCATTCTCTGCTTTCTTTTTCGACGGTAATCCGATCCAGAATGACAGATTCCAGATTGAATTTTTCCTCAAGTTCCAGTTCCCACTGTTTCCGCAGGGATGCGGGCAGTGCAATCAAAACCCTTTTCGCGCCTGACTCAAGAACATACTTTAATACGAGACCTGCCTCAATTGTTTTACCAAGGCCAACTTCATCAGCCAGAACTATTCCTCCTGTTTTCAATGCCTGAATGGCAACACAAAAAGCATTGATCTGATGAGGGTTCAATTCAATGTTAGCATCCAGCAGGAAATGAAAAGGAGAAGCTTCCAATTCCATTTTCTTGTATCTGCTATATTGCTCAAGAAGCAGGTTACTTTCCATCAGTGTCTCCCTTATACAGCTGTTCAAAAATCCCCATTGCTATTCCTTTAGCCATCATTGGAGGTACTGCGTTCCCGATTTGAACGAACTGGGATGTTCTCGGCCCCTCGAAGAAATAACTATCGGGGAAGGACTGTATTCTTGCAGCTTCGCGTACAGTAATAGAACGATTTTGCTCTATATCTGGATGAATGAAATAATGGCCATCCTTTGAAAGGTGGGCAAGGATTGTATGACAGCACTTCTCATCACCCTCAACAACTTTGAATCTGTCAACAAATGAATGTCGATTCTTATGCGTTTTCAATTCTTCAGGCAAGTCATTATAGTTAAGCCGTTGATGTCCATCATTCCACAGTTCTATAGCTCTTTTGTAAATCTGAATATCTCGGTCCTGGTTTGGCCTGCAATTATGAAGCGTCAGAACATCATCCTTCGTTCTGATGCCATAATCCAATACATATCTACTTGCTTTCGACTTGGCATATTTATCGGAACTCTCCCCCGGATGAAGCTTTGGTAAATCATCAAAGAGATCATTTACTACCGCATTCGCATTAAGCTCAATGAAGTCCGGATATTTCAACCCGCTCTGCTTCAGCCAGCCAACAATAATCATTCGGCGTCGGTTCTGAAGGACGCCAAAAGTGTGAGCATTCTGCTCACGGCATTCAATTTCATAACCAACACGCTTCAGATATTTTTGGATATTCTTCCATGTAGTTCCGCCATTGGCTGATTCAATTCCAGTTACATTTTCAAAGACAAACATTCGAGGTTGATAGCGTTTTAAGAACCGTGCATACAGTTTATAAAGATAGTTCCTCGGATCATCTTCCATGGGAACTTCCATATGACTGCTCTGTGCCCTTCCGACAAGTGAGTAGGCCTGGCAGGGTGGTCCGCCAACGATTACGTCAATCGTCGAGATGCCTCTGATTTTCATAATCCCATCAATGATTTTAAAGATAGCAGGTAGTGTCTCTTCGGACATTGTTTCATTGATGATTGTTTTGGTGATTGAAGCAGGAATATACTTCATGAACTCGTCACGGCCGATTTTTCCGGACAAGTATTTCTTATACGGAGTCAGATTATTTGTACCCTTTAGATAGTAATATGCACTTCTTGTTTCAAGAGTCTTGGCTGCAAATTCATTCATCTCCACATGTGCAACTGGCTTGAACCCTGCTTGAAGAAATCCTTCCGACAGGCCGCCGGCACCGGCAAACAAATCTATAAAACTGTAATTGGCGGTTACCCGTTCCATGTCATTAGTCCTTCCCATGATACTTTACGCTTCTATGTGCGCCTTTTTTTGTACTGTCAACCGGATCAGGATAAATCTCCATGATGTCTCCAACGTTGCAATCCATGTTTAGGCAGATCTTCTCAAGTACATCCACCATGACATTGCCACCGTTAGGTATCAAAATAATTTCTTAAATTACTGGAATACTGTGCTACAGCTATGAGTGATTGATCAAAATTAACCGTGGCAGACTTACGCTGGCTCTTTTTTCGTCTTTTATTGGTCGTTGACTGCCAGCAAAATATAAAAAATGGCCCAAAAATAATAATCACACCTGAAATCACTAAGATTTATTGCTTCATGAATAATTCAGGTAAGATAATAAAGATTGCTTCCAACCGGTTAGTAAATTACGATTTTAAATGCACCGATAAATACACATTTTCCTTTTTTAGTTTTATTGACAAAAGCTATTAATGCTTATTATTGCTTTTAATTACAAGACCTCATCTTGAGATCCAACTCTTTTAAATTCTCCATCTTCAAATATAATTGACAATCCATGTTCTATATCAAACTTAAAATCACACATAACCGCGAATACGCTGTGATTTGAATTATGTTGAATAAAAATAGACTGAGGAATAACATACTTAAAAATATTGGAAATACTCGAGTTTTGTAAATAACCGTTACTATTTAGAAAAACATAATTTCTTACATCACATAACACGGCATTGAGCTTCGATTCCAATGAATTAATTTGATTTAAAGCATTTATTTGCTTTTCAGTTATCTCTTCGCCTTCATAGCATTCGACAGTTATTGGTAATTCAAATTCTCTTCCCCAAATATTTAAATCTTTATTCATCAAAAACACTTCCTTTTTCAACTGATTTGTTATCACGCGCCCTACATTCAGCGCACCCCCCGCTATGTGTAAAAAATGAATGTATTTCTTCCGGGACAAGGTTCATTGTTCGCATATCACACATCTCATGCCATATCCACCTGTTTTCTCTACGTAGGTCTCGCACCTCATGGGATGTCCAATCCGCTCTTCCATCTTTCTGTTCCTGATTGAATTTTTCTGCCAATTTAGTGTCTGCTTGATGAAAATTATTCCCAAAGCCATATCTTTCGGATGACATACTATCTATTTCTACTGTAGCAATCGAGCATTTTGAAAAGTCAGGCTCAGCTTCGCCATAATCAATTCCAACAAGACCAAATTCACTCAACTTCTTTATAGCCTCTCTTCCTTCAACAGTAAATTCCGATGGATTAAATTTTGAACATCCGCGTCCTGCAGTCCATTCACCTTTCTCGGAATTTACAGGGGTTCTATCCAATCTGTCCTTAAAAGGAACATAATGAGTATCTTTCCTTTCGTTAATTTTATTTTCAAGAATCTGATCGGCCTTTTTAATATTCACATCCGTTCGCGGTTGTAATTCCAAGATTGTTAGCCTATTTTGTGCAATTTCATTTTGGTCAGTTTTAAATTTATCCATTGCTATCATTACTACATCACCCTTTCATTCAGAAAAAATCTTTCAACATAATAAAGATACAGGTTTTCATAATTATGATTGCGTCTACTTTGTTCACTTAATAACAACGCCACTAGCAAATCCGTGTCTTGTTTAGAGAATTTCTCCAAGGATGGGAATAAAGATTTTCTGAAGGATTCATTCCACGAATCGAATGTTTGAGATTGCTTTGCCAATTCAAAAGCAGCCTCCGCATTGAAGGTCTCATAAAGCAAATGCTTAAGTTTTTCAGTATAGGAACCCTCCGAGTTAAAAATAAGATTAAGGTAATCTTTCTTGATAACATCTGAAATATTGGCTTTCAACACTTTCTGTTTCATGTCAATCAAATCGACATTTTCATTCAATCGATTAAAACCATAATTTGCTATTTTCTCTGCCAGACTGGAAATAACATTATCGTCTCCAATATTCAAAGTTACCTCTTCATCGGGAGTGTATGAATATTCCGATTCATCGGCAATATTAGCTTTATCAACACTGCACAAAACCGGAAGAATCCAGTCATTTTGATAAATGGCTGCAACGCCGCGTGGTAACTTAGCGAGTTCTTGAATTTGATCATCATTTAAATTGGCAGATTTCCCAACAAGTAAACGATCATCAAGATCCGGAAGCCTTAGTATTATTTTGGTATTTGTATTTCGAATCACCGATAAATCAAGTAATCCCGGAGCTTGATCTGTAATGATAAAACCTTCGCCATAAGTACGCATTTCAGCAATCGAGTTGGACAACATCTCAACACTTTTGCCTGCTAAATTTCCACCATCTAAATTAGCACTAAAATCAACACGACGAAGCAAATTATGCGCTTCTTCAAGTACCGTAAGATGATGTAGACTCACATTCATTCCATTGGTTTTCGCGATTCGATATTCTTGTAATTTTAATACAAGCAATCCCATGATAAGCGATTTAGTTTCATTAGAGCCCACTCTGCTTAAATCGACAATTACATTGCAATCAAACAAATCTGCATCACTTATTTCGTCCGAGCCAAAAATCAATCCGTTAATCCCTGTAGTCAATGAAGTCAGACGAGTAAGTAACGAACCCTTATATGCGCCCTTGTTCTCTACGTCGTACTCGCTGGATTCAATAATCAATTTAATATTTCTAGCCACATCAATAAATGTAGGGAAAAGCGTTTCACTTAATGAGTTAGTTGAAGTAAGCAAATCCCATCCACAATTCTTATATGATTGTTCGATGGCATTTTTCAAAACAGCAGGCATTGCAGCATACATTGGCCAACACACATTAAATATTTCAACAATACGATCCAAATGCTCCAAAACATGAATTTCACTCGGAAAACTGAAAGGATTGATTCGCAACAAAGGTGTTAATTTTGGATTTGTTCCAAAAACGGAAACGTCCGTATATTGTCCAAAAAGTCGCTTATATTCCCCCTTAGCCGGTTCGATTACCAAAAAAGGAATATTGTGCGCATGTGCCTCTAATAATATTTTATATATCGTATTACTCTTGCCGGATCCGGTACTTCCCGTAATAAATGCATGCGAATCTAAAGAATCTAAAGATATATCTACATCAGTCGATTCAGTATGATTCATGTGGAATATATGACCTAGATGAATGGTGCGCTCTTGGTCATTCGCAGTGTTGTAACAAATAATATTTCTGCCAAATTCCGCGCATTCGATTACCGGCAATCCCACTACAGATTTTTTTGGAAAATTCAAAGAGTATGCGAGTTCATGGCCAGACAAAGACGTTGTTGCTCGAACAACAGAAGGATACACAAAATAAGTTGAATCTTCTGTAACGATATTCGGACTCAACCCGAATATTGGATGACGCAATTCGAACAAATATTTACATATCTCCTTTGCCGATTCCTCAGACTCCTCTAAATCGCCTCGCCAAACGTTTACAGAACCAGTCGATAAATAGGATTCGTTCCCTTGTGTCAACGCAAGATAAGAATGTGCAACGTTACTCGCAATATTATGATCTTCACTAATTACATATGCAGCAAAATCCCACATACCTAAAGCTGCGCTTTCATCAAAACGCTCCATTTGTTTAGTAAGAAGATCAAGTGCATGTTTGATATTAAAGTTTATAAAATTTTGTGTAATGCCTTCACTTTTGCCAATAGTTGCGGTTACATTCGAACTCCTCGCAAAGCCAGCACCGAAGTTAACTCCAAAATTAACTCCTCTGTTTGTTCCGACGGTCATCGCACTTGAATTGGTTATAGCTTTTCCAAGACCATTTGAGACAGTATTGGCAACACTAGAAACGATAGCCCTACCAGCTGACGTTCCAACTGTCGTAGCGATTGCCTTGCCAATTGAACTGCTCCGCGTTGTTCCTTGACTTGAACTAATACTTTCTGAACTAGAAGACGCCATTGAGTCAGACACAGAACTGGATATACCTTCTGAATAAGATGATCCTCCAGAATTTGAATAACCAACATTAATACCAGCATTAACCTTTGGCAAATTCGCACTTGCGTTAACCCCGACATTAAAAGACTGATCTTGACTATATGCAACAGTTGCCGTTTCACCAAAACTGATTGTTTGACTTTGAGATAAGGATTGCGAAACACTTTGACCTTGTGTCTCATTAAAAGCCATAGAAGAATTAAATGAATCCGTACTCGATTCACTTACAGTTTGATTAATATTATCAGTAACACTTCTTCCAATATTTTGTGATTGTGAATAATTAACTGAATCAGTTGAGCCCTCGGAAGTAGTCATATTTAAGTTGTTACCGCCTTGTAATCCAGCACCAGCGCCAATATTCACAGATACAGTTGCGGACGAACTTGTACCGCTTTGCTCATTGTACTGATAATTAGTGGTCCAATTGGAATATGGATACAATCCAGAATAGTATTGCGATAGATTCAATTTTTGGGACTCAACATCCAAAATCGGCGTTGCAAGTAAAATCAACAAATATTCTTCTTCCGGCGAATCCGGGACAACTCCATCTAACAATTTTTCAATTGTCTGAACATTAAATTTTTCCGATTTTTCGGCAGGTATATTTGAAGCTATTGCTACAGAGTAAGATTTTTCAATATTCAGGCCTGGAATAAAACCGCCACCATAATTTAAATCCCATTCTGCTCCAGGGAAATTCCCACGAATTGCCCCGATGATACGCTTTTTATAATTTTCAACATCGTTGTTATTATCAGCATTTTTTGTATTGATTACCGCCAAATAAACGTTTGTTAATTTCTGTGTCCTATGAAAAACAAGTGCAATATTGCATTCCTCGCTTTTTAGAACTTGATAAACATTAACCAATTTCTCTAGGCTATTTTCGTTTTTATCAACAACCCACTTTGTGATATTCAGAAACCTGACATTGTGTTTGGAATCAAAAGGACGACCGCTATACTCATATGAGGACTCAACGGGGGAATATATGTCTTTTAACTGACTTAAGTATGCTTGATAAATTTCCACGCCTGCCGCGGCAATTAAACGCTTTGTAAATTCATCCGCAGATTGGTCAGAAGGATCAGGTATCTCATTCAGATACATCTCACGCTGAACCATAACTCTACTAATCTGTTCTGGACTTAATGAAGAAAGCTTGGACACCACATCGGCGGCTTGACCGCCTATTTCCCGGATTTTATCTTTAATTCCCATATTAAATTTAGCCTTCCACTTTTGCATTATCTTGCTTCCAATTCATTTCGGTTACAATCGAATCGATGTACATATTCAAAATATTTCTTCTAAATTCAAGGTCCGTGATTCTTTTGGTTTCCTCATTGATAATAATTTGTTGATTTTTCAAAGCATCACTGTATTCAATGATATTTTCTTCAATCAAGCCCAATAAGGAATCAGACCAATCTGTAAAAACCTTTTCATCCGAATTTTTATAAGTGTTGTAATACTCATCAATTTGATTATTTAGCGCATCATTAAAACGTTGGGATAATTTATTCAAATCCAACTTCGCCACAATTTTTAAAAATCGTTTAAGGAAGTCGTCCTCTTTAAATATCAAGTTTGCTTTTGCTTCAAGCGAGTTGGACTCAAATCTTTCAATAATATCAACCAACTTTTCTCTTTTTTCGTCAGTCAAAAAGGAAGTTTGAGAGATACGTTGTTGCAATTCTTTCTTAAATTCAGATTGCTTCGAAAACCAGTAGTCTGAAGAAGCCTGCGCTAATATCTTCTGAATTTTCTCACCCTTCATGACAAAATCAGCTTTTACACGTTCGATTACATCTGCTGATGTATCCTTTTCTACAATAGCCTTTGCATCTTTCAAAGATTGTTTGGATGACTGCAACAATTCGAAGTCTCCTTTAAAGTCGTCAGCAAGCTTTGAAAGCTTTTCTAAATCAAACTCTTTGAATAAGCTTTTCAGATTTTGCATCGCATTTCTCTGAAGTAGATTTTTATTCTCGTCGATTTCCTGAGTTTTCGAATCAATTTTCGATTCATGAGCATTGACACGACGAGCCAAGTCCTCTGTTTCCTGAAGATATATCTTATCAATCATGTAATCATTCAATGAATACGTACTTTTCATGGCGCTATCATACTCATTAATATACTTTTCTTTCAGAGTTGCACTTAGGTCATTCAAGTCATCAATCAGCCTGGCTTTATCTGATTCAAGTTGTTCTATTATATGGAGTCTGTATTTTTCCCTTGTATCTTTTGCAATCTGTATAGTATTTAATACGGTTTCTACAATACGATTCAGTATTTGTTTTGCTTGTTCACATTTGTTATACGACGAATATTTGTTTGCAAAATTCATTACAGCTCGTTCAACACTGTACAATCCACTGTTTGCATATAAGGGATGCGGATTATCTTCGTTTATCTGATCATTTCGATGTTTGATCTGTTCGGGCAAAATGTCATAACGATAAAGCCTCTTGTAAAAACGATTGCCCGGATTCGTGTATTTATCATATTGGTCAGCAAAAATTTCGGCATTATGATCATCTAAAAATCTGCCTTCATTTTTATAACCAAGCCCCATAATCGATGAAACAAAGTAAATCCCTCCAGCATACATTTTGCTTGGTATTGCCTGATTTAAAATTTTTGTTCGATCGGCATCGGTGAATTCTTTATTCAGATTTGCCGTATCTGCTTTGTTAACAATAATCATAGTGAATCGATTGTCTAACTCAGCCATATTGTTAATCGATTCGTATAAATCATTATTATCAGTGCTATCGAGTGAATCGCGTTCAGAAACAAACATCGCCAACCCATTCGAAAGATTCTCCATTGCTTTCTGAAGAACATCTTTATGATTCAAATTTGAAACAGAATTTGATCCTGGGGTATCAAAAATGACAAATTTATTTGACACCAATCCCCAGATTCCATCTTCATCAAAAGGAGTTTCGATACTTATTACATCTGACACCAATAGACCCACATCTTTATTGGCCCAATTGTTGATCACATCAATGCAACCCCGTATACGAACTGGAATCGAAGTACCACTTGCTTTACTCAGAACATTATGAAGTTCACATAATAAAGCATCATCACCGTTCAATTCACTCTTAATCTCGTATGTCTTGCCCATTAAACGAATTGATACCGATTTATCCGAATACAAGAAATGAATTTTACCTCGATCAATAAACTGTGAACGTGCAATCTTATAAATCTTAGCCGTTGTTGGTTCATCACTTGTTGGCAACAATTCATATCCTATCATTGCATTTATGAAAGTTGATTTTCCAGAGCTATAATTGCCCATAATACAAATCGGGACTACATCATTGGTCGCGTCCAAAAATTTCTGAAAATCATTTTCTAGGAATTCTTTATCCGTGATACATTCACGCACTGTTGAATCAATTTTATTAAAAACCGCAATTATATCCGGAAGTATATCTCGCGCATTCTCCAGGTACTTATCTGATTTAACTAAATTGATTTTATCTTGATATATTTCCTCTGCACAGAACTCCGCAATCTCATCATACTCGTCTTTTGTGCCTTCAAATGTGATAGTAATCATTTCATCCGCAATATAATAATCATCAATGATGATATCAACGATTTCTTTAACGACAAAAGGAAAAAAAGAAGTCATTAGCAATCGACTGACCAATCGACTATTAGGATTATTAAGCGCATTAATATCTTTCCACTCCTTGGTAAAATCGTCCCACGACTGAAAGCAAGTCTTCTTTTGATATGGATTACTAATGATTTTTATATTGGCCATTTGAAGATACCCCTTTAATACTTAGTCCTAATTAAATTGATTATAGAGCATAAAGCTTGTCTATGTCCGTTAATCACATTATATAGCACCAAACATCGTCTAACTGATGTACAGTTTAAAGATTTGCAACATATTTCATAAACCAAACTTTTATCGAGAATTGAACAGTGAAAACGGGATAACCCCGTTTTCACCCACTCATTTGCTACCTTAAATATTTATTGCTATTCACTCAGATCCATCGTGATGGTCTGATCATTCAATTCATAGGTATCCCCGTCATAGTCAAATCTGAATTCAACATTGCTGATGGTATCTGGACTGATGCCGTTGGCACTAAGATCTTCACCATCAACCGAGAATTCCATGATTCCAAACAATCCTGGTTTCACTTCAACACTACCAAAGACGGTATCCATCATATAACCGTTAATGGACAAGGAATCATAATCAACCGAAGTATGGATGGTTTCACCACTTTTATTGTTGACCAAAAACATCAAATGAGTGCTTTCAAGAATATCGTCTTCATTGACCATTCCTTTGTAGATCAGATCAATAGCATCATCACTATATACAATGGTTCCATCACCGTCATAACTGGTATCACCATTGGGATTGGTAATGATCAGATCACCGGTGGGACCGGTTTCATCATAATCCATATTCTCCGTACCAACAGTTACGGTAATGGTTGAAGGATTATTGGTCAAACCATAGTAAGGCAATAGCAATTCATTAACGACGTTGTCCAGTGTCATGGTCAATACCCCGACTTTTCCCGGATTGACTGTCGTGGTTGTCCATGTACCATCATGAGCACACACATCATTGAAATAGATATTACGTAACGATACCTTAACCGGTTGATCCGTGGTATTTACCGCTTCCAGTGTGAGTCCTTTTTTACCATCGGGATTGGTTATGATTACTTCGGATTGAATAGTTACCCCATTGATTTCCATAACAGTCTGATTATTGACATAATCGATGGTATAACCATATTTATTCTGGATACCTGCACTTTGGATATTTTCCACATATCCTTTGGTTTCAATCACCCCGTCATCCGCACTGGTTGAAATTTGAATCGGACCAGTATAGATAGAATTGTAATCTTCATCCGAGATATCAAATCCCACTTGTATCTGTTTGATCGTGTAAATGCCATAAAGCATCAGATTGTCATAAGAAAAATTCATAGCTTCATTGGCTACTTTATCCGGTTCTACATCTACATTGACATACCCATCCTCAACCATGTATCCATTTACCGAATTGACACTGTATCCAATCGAACCTGCAACAAAATTCACCGGAATCTCACTGCTGTTTTCAAACGTGAGCATCAAATCCACACCATAGTTGCCATACACCAGTTCGTTAGCCGTGATCTTGATTCCATCCTGATCATATAGCACAGTTGGTTCAATCTTAGTACTACGATCAAGTTCATCCACTGATGCCTCCACAACAACCGGTGTTGCTTCATTGGTTTCAACCACAGTCGTACTGGATTGATTAGAAGGCGTAGAAGCACAGCCGCTGCTGATCGCGATCAGCAACCCGCTGAGCAATACAAACAATTTTTTCATAGTCATGTCCTTTCGTTTCATGACCATAGTTTAATCTGACGATTCATTATTCTGGTTTTCGCAATGTATCAATCAAATCAATCTTAAAATTAGGATCTTCCGTACACCGATTGTATGCATTGATCCGTTGTTTCAATTGAGTAAAAGCCTTTAATCGATCCGTGCAGTACTCCATCACCTGAAGTGAATAGTCTCTCAGTTGCTGAGCCAAAAGGAAAAAGGAGAGATTATTCCGATACGACAACGCACGATTTAACGCCTCCATGAGCCATTGAAGCGCACCATCTGCATCATTTGCTTCCATTAACATATTTGCCGATGGAATCATGATAGTATCGATATAAGCGCGATCACCTTCCAGTATCGCTTTGCCAACCTTGGCTGCTTTATCGATACATTGCCTGGTACGAAGAGGGTCCCAATCAATCAAAGCTTGATACCACCCACAGACCAACAGAAAATGCATGGCTTCATAGCAATCCGGCTGAAGATAAATGTCGATCAGCTGTTGGCATTCGTTGATCAAATCTTTTAAGACGTATTCGTCCATATCACCGGAACGCATCATGATGGTGATTTGCGATAGCGTATTATTGATGTAAAGACATAATCGATCAGTCGAAATATATGATCTGGTTAATTCTCGAACATGATTGATTGCTTGAATCAATTTCAACAGGATTTGATGCTCCTGCGCTGTTTGTGTATCATAATGACCATTCAGCAACGCATCCTGATAATGCCCATAAATATCCCAATATAAAGCTACGCAAAAACAATCATTGCTTTGTTGACTGACGTGTTTCGCCTGGTTGAGCCATTCCACAGCTTCATTGTTAGAATCCAAATCCAATTTGGTCAGGACCATTAATCGATATATTTCCATCAAACAGCGATAATCCATTGCTGTAGAAGGTTGGAAATGCGAGATGGCGAATTGTCCGAGTTCAAGAATCGAATCAATACGATCCTGTGGTAAAACCATCAGCACCTGATAGATTAAATTAAAGTAGTTATCATCACTTATGGTTAAACCATACCGTCTTAATCGATCCAATATACCCAGAACCGTTTCAATCAAATATTGTTTTAATTTTTCCTTTCCAAAGGTTTGAATTCGGTATTGATCAACCGGGGACAATGATTGCTCTGCGTCCTGTTTCAGTGGGGACGACCTAAAACGAGACAATTCATTTGCAAAATAATGATACACTTTCTCTGATACACAATGGCAAAGTTGGCTCATCTGGCGAAGCATTGCTTCCTGAATCAACCGATGCATCTGCACCATATCTTCATCAATTTCTAACCACCCGTCTAAAATCAAATCGTTGATATCATCTTTAGTTTCCAATTGATTGATCGCCTGCACATCCCGGATATCGATCCCCATTTGACATACGCTGCATACGGTCGCTAAAACAGCACGTTGCTTCTGCGTTAAATTTAAAAATTGAAACAGTGTATCCAAGATTTCAGCAATTTTGACTCGCATGATCTGCTCATCTTTTTCGTATGTCACTTTTTCCGCAGCAATCTCACTCAATGAAGAACGGCCGATCGACTCGGCTGCCTCATGAACACTAATATGCGCATTGGCAATAAGCTTTGCGATCAACTCGATCAACAAGGTATGCGACTGACATTGACAAACGATTCGAGTGAAATCCTCGATTTCATCGGATTGGATCGGCTTCCCAAGATTTGCTTCAAATACAGCCCTCAACGAGCGCAAATCATCAATAGGCAAAATAGGAAGGCGAATGAATGCATTCGATTCGATATTTTTTCGTGATATCAAGATAAGTTGGATATTCGTATGAATTAACCAATCCAACTCATTCAATGATCCATCAAAATCATCAATGACAATCAATGCACGTTGATCCGCAAGCAATTTGCGAAGCAATGTCTTCTTTCTTGTCAACGCAGTACCTGAATCATCCAAAGCATCATATCCATCTATTCCATTAATTGAAATTTGTGTCCCATCGGCAATAGTCTTATCGATGCTGCCACGGTAATGCAGATATAAAATGCAGTCAAAATCCGAGCGATGTTTCGTTAAATAATATCGTACCAATGTACTTTTACCGATTCCGCCCATTCCGGATACACATACGCCATGGGTATTTGTTTGATTAAGCAGTTTACGCAGCTGATCGAGCTCATTTTGTCTGCCAAATACATATCGGGGCTCAACAATATTTGTCGAAAACACTCTAGGGATTTGGGGGTCTGCATATTTTTCTAAGTGATTTAACTCCCTTAGCACATCTTCCGTTGACGAGTAACGATCAGCAAAATAAGCAGCAATCGTGTGATGAAAGAAATCAGTTAAGGCATCATAGAATCGATCATCGCAATAATCCAACGGATACAAAATTGCATCACGGTCAAAAATCGAATCCATCTGACACTCAAAAGCCAGGGGTGTGCGTCTAAAAAGTAAGTAGAATAGCAATGCACCCACGCTAAACACATCCGAGTGCACCCCAAGACGGTCAATCTGACCCGTTTCCTGTTCGACCGGCGCAAATCCTTTTGTATAGGCAAAGCGAAAATCCGAAGGATTATCCTTAGACCTTCGTTTTGAATTGATCGGCATCAGCGAATCAAAATCACAAAGTAAAATTTGAGTATCAAATCCTTCAACCAGTAAAATGTTATCTGGTTTTAGATCGAGATAAAGATATCCATGCGCGTGAATTCTCGATAGCGCATATGCGCACAATATCGTCAAATGGATACATTCCTTCAACGTTTGCGGATGATAACTGGCTAAAGTTTTTTTTGAAGAATAACTGCAAACCGTATAGAGCGTATTGTTGGTTTCAAATAAATCCAACTGATTTACCAAATGCGCATAATTTGAACCCGAATAGAACAAAGCATTTGTCAACGTAAAGTCCTGTTTGACTTTCCTTTTTTCCTGTAAAAAAACTGTCTGATCTGTTGTCGCAACAATTAAAGTTTGATTGTTATCACGTACGATCGCCATTCTAAACGGATAGAATTCTTTAATGCGGTACCGTAGCTTGACATTATTGATGCTATAGCGAATCGCTTCGTAAAGAATACTCGAACCGCCGCGGGAAATCTCACTTTCAATATAAAAGCTCAAACATTCACCTTGGTTGTTTGAGAAATCAAGTCTGGTTCCATTTTTCAAAGCCACACGATGGTCCAAGCGATGCTCCGTTCTATCCTCCACGTTTCAGGCACATTATAAACATCAAAAAGATAAATATGGTTTTACCACTGTCTACAGTGGGTTCTGTGCAAATACTTCTCCCATATAATACCGAAACGCCATCAACGGATGCCGGTCATTCAATGCCCATTTGAACAACCAATCATACGGATTGCCAGCATATAATTCTGCATAACCCGCATCGGTTAAATATTTGTTGATCGTATACAGACAGCGCTCACTGTCCTTATAATTTGCTGGATAATCCACGTCTTCAGCAGAAATGATCTTTTTAACCCAATAAGTATAAAAGACAAGAAAGATCAACATCTTCCGAACCAATTCATTACTTGCTATTTCTCCTCGAAACAAACGATCAATTGCATGTTGATTTGGAAAACAATAACTTGCATTCAACGGCATTAAGACGTTCTTTTGGAGTATCGGGGACAAAGAACGATCATACCGACGTGCAACGATATCCTCCTGAAAGTAATCCAATCCGATGATCTGAGCGAAGATTGTCCAAGTCGAAGCGTTTGAATTTGCTGTAACTGGAACATCCGGATCATATTTGTTTTCTGTCAGCTCATTAGTGGATACAGAAATCAAATTTGATCTTAAATCCGGTATTTTTCGCGCAATCAATTGCCCTTCCTGATTGGCAAGACCATGATCACCAACGATTTGTTGCCATAACTTCTGAATAAAGGAAATAGCGGTTGCATTATTATACGTAAAATCACTAATGTGGTCAGTTATATAATGAATCAAATCTTCTGGCTTATCGATCGAATTGATATACTCCAAAATCGTTTTGGTATAAAGAACATCACGATTTGGAATAAATACTGACTTTTTTACTTGAGGTATTTGATTGATCCATTCGATAGCCTGCTGATATGAATAATGATTTTTCAACGCAAAACAATAAACTGCTTCTTCAATCACATGGCAATCTATTCCTCGTTCAAACATTACTGTAGCAAAAAAAGTATTGGTCAACTCAACAGACAGCTCAAGCGCAAAGCAGAACTGATAAGCTGTTTTACGTTCGATTTTCTTACCTGATTCAAACCATGAACCAAGACCACGTGGGACTTTCATATCATGCTTGCTAAATTGAGTACGAATATAATTGATTCGGCCCCGGTTATCCAGTTGCTCATTACAAAATCCATATTGTGTAAGAAACAAAGTTAAAGCATTACCAAAATCTTTGAAAAGTTTGGCTATTTCAAGTAGGTTGCCCTCATACTCGTCATCCTCGAGTGATAGCGTTTCAGCCTTCGAATTTAATTCATCAATATAATTACCCATACCAGATCACTATTAAAATTTAACATATCGTTTTGAGAATCCCATTCGTTACCTCAAACCACTCCTATTATGCGACATGTTCGTAGCAGATTTGCAACTCAATTCATACAGCAATGCTTCCGTTTATCATTTCAACCATAGCACAATAAAGATGTATTCCCTTAAACTATTGGTTTTGCCCTTAATAACTAAAATACTTTATCTACGTCGCCATTTATATTGCAATTTATATCGCCATTTATATTGCCATTTTCATTGCCATTGGCAATGATCGGCATTTCCTGTGTATTTTCAATCGGAAATACCACCTTAATAAAGTGCTCAGCTACTTTAAATTGACTTTATAGGATATGCCTTCAATATCCTGCTCATGCCTGAGCCAAGTTGTTCCACTAAGCCGACATCCTTGAATACGCGCATCAGTTCCCTATTTCTGGGCATACTGCTGCAGCCGAAGAAATCATCGATACTTTGTCCGGGAATAAATCCACCATAAGATGTCATCATGATTCTGTCACTGAAAATCTCAATTACCGGAGGTTTGTAATATTGTTCGGTTCCGTCACATTGGTATCGATCAAAGTGCTATGACCTCGCTCTTTTTGGCTCCATCACCCTGATTCGCCTTCCTTAAAGGAATAGTGTAACGAGACATTGCACTCTTTTTCTAACTCTTTTTCAATTTCTTCAATGGACGGAAGACTGCTTCGCAGCTCCTCCGGCAATGACCTGGCAATTTGATTTCTCCATTCCGCTACACCAATCGGATTCAGGTATCCAGCCAGAGAATACTCTACAACAGTTTTATTTTTGCCTTTAGTTAGTGGGAGAAGAATTCGTAAATAATATTTAAATAGCAGAAAAGTGATTCATATAGTTGTTAACGTAGTACATTAATGAAGTCAGTAACACAATAGAAACATATTCCCTTAATCACTCGGTTTTCCCCTTAAAATCAGATATAATTTAAGGGAAAAGATTCTAAGGTGGGTTTATGAGAGCATTCAATTATTCCGAAATGAAAAATATGAAGTGGGATTCTAATATTCTCGGTCTAATAGCCGCAATCTATAAACAAGTCGGCAAACAGGAACTTTATTTGAAGCAACGCTCGGATGAATTGGAAAAACTTATTGAAATCGCCAAGATACAGAGTACGGACGCCTCTAATGCCATAGAAGGCATTGTGACCACAAGTACACGAATCAAACAGCTTGTGCAGGAGAAAACAACCCCACGAAATCGAAATGAAATGGAAATCGCTGGTTATCGCGATGTACTAAATATCATCCATAAGAGCTTTGATGCTATTCCGATCACACAGAACTACATCCTGCAACTTCATAAAATTCTCTACAGTCATATGAACAATCCTATGGCAGGCAGAACAAAAAACGTTCAAAACTATATCAACGCCACCTTCCCGGACGGTCATGTGGAGAATCTATTTACACCGCTCGCACCCTTTGAAACACCAGAAGCACTCGACAAAATCTGCGCGGAATACAATCGTGTCATTGGCAATATGGAAGTCGAGCCACTGATTATCATTCCGGTTTTCATCCACGATTTCCTATGCATCCATCCGTTTAATGACGGTAATGGCAGAATGAGTCGCCTGCTGACAACGCTTCTGCTCTACCAAAATGGATTCTATGTTGGAAAATATATTTCCCTGGAGACAAAAATCGCAAAGAACAAAGATTTGTATTACGATGCGCTCAGGCAAGCGCAGCTTGGATGGCATAATGGAACAGACGACCCTGTTCCGTTTATAAAATATCTGCTCGGCACTGTCCTTGCGGCATACCATGACTTCGAAGAGCGCTTTGCTTTAATTGAAACAAAACTGTCAGCTATAGAAACAGTACGACGAGCTACAAAGAATAAAATTGGGCGTTTTAAGAAACAAGACATCCGTGAACTATGTCCTTCTTTAAGCATCAGCTCCATTGAAGGCGCACTTCGTAAACTGGTTGCATCCGGCGAATTGATACGAGAAGGAAAAGGAAAAAATATCTGTTATTACAGAGCGAACTAATTTCCTTAATAATCGTCATTTTCCCTTAAATATCCTGCGATTTTAAGGGGAACTTCGCTTCCATATATGGTTTTAGAACGTCAATGTCCGGTTTTTTCTTTAGTAAATCGACCACTGACATGTAATAACCGATTATAAAGTTGATGTTCTTATTCAACAGAAGATTGCATAGAAAATTTTCAAGAGAATTTTTGGCCTGTCAACTTATCCATCAAAGAAACATTCGTTTTCCACAGAATTTTTTAAATGACCCGTTGCACTATTGTATACTCAGGCCAACACTTGGCAATTTTTCACTGTATTTGATATCTCTTGGAGAAATTTCAAATAAGCCTCACTTATCTCGGAAAGATTTGGAGCGACAGGAAATATCTCCCTATCTTTATTTTTCCCATTCGCTTTCTATTATCCATTTTTCCTTCCTCTTCAGCTTCACGACACATTCACAATGATACGTCTGCGAAAACATATCCACTGGTTGAACCATTTCTACTGTGTAATATTCCTTAAGTAATGCACAATCTCTAGCTAAGGTACTTGGATTGCAGGATATATATACGATTCGTTTGGGGTTGAGCTTGACCAACGCATCAATGGTTGTACCATCACACCCTTTTCGAGGCGGATCCACGAATATGCAATCAAAATATATTCCTTGTTTAACAAAATAAGTAGCTGCTTCACCAGCGTCCATGCAATAAAAGAATGCATTGGTGATACCATTGTGCAATGCATTGCTTTTTGCATTATCAATGCTAGAGGCCACCACATCCACACCGATCAATGATTTGACTTTCTCAGCAATTCCCAATCCAATGGTACCGGTACCGCAATATAGATCCAATATCGTTTCATCTCTATTGACACTGGCATAACCATAGGCAATCGAATATAATCGCTCCATTTGTTTGGTATTGACCTGATAAAACGAATTCACACTGATGTCATAGGATAAGCCAAGACAACTTGCCTGGATACTGGTTTTACCATAGACCAATCGGTTATCCAATGATAAAACCACATTGGATTCGTCTGGATGGATATTCAGATAAAAACTGGTGATCCCATTGGTTTTGACTAGATCCGTAATCGGTTGGATCAAGCCATCATCCAAATCCTTTTTAACGACTAATACCAGCATGATGTCCTGTTCAAACATCTTCAATACGACATGTTTGAATCCATCCTTAATCTGGGTTTGATCCAGCGCAGTCATCAGTTTAGGTAAAAATGCATTGGCAAAACCATGCTGGATCATACATGAATCAAAGTTGATCAAATCATGGGAATGGGGGCGGTAAAAACCATACGTCCAATGATCGTTTTGATAGAGAAGTGGCAACTGGACTTTATTGCGATAATGAAACGGACTTGGATTTTCAACCACATCATTTATTGGTACATCCAGATGTGCAATGTTTTGGAAACATTGGTGCACATGATGTTTCTTGAATGCCAATTGATGGGGATAATCCATATGCATCAATTGGCATCCACCACACTTGTGATAAACACCACATGGTGGGTCAACACGGTATGGCGATGGTTGGACCAATGATTCGATTTTACCAAAACCATAGTGTTTCAATACCTTGAGCACTTTGATTTTCGCCACCTCGTCTTTGATCAAACCCGGAATAAAAAAAACAAATCCATCGACTTTGGTCAAACCATAGCCCATCTCGTTATAATCGATACACGTCACGGTATATACATCATTCTTTTTTATGGTCATACCATAAGGATACTAAAAATTCCCGGATTCACATCCGGGAATTTCAGTATCCTTCTATTCCGTTTCACCCTCGGTTTCTTCATCCGTTGGTTCGATGACTTCTTCACTACCACCTACCGTGACTGTACCATCTTCATTGACGCTATTTTCACTGGGTTCTTGGTTATACGTACCATCTGCCAGTGATTGGGCCAATTCAGCATCCAATGGTTCAGAAACTGTCTGTACCCGTGGTTCTTCCATGGATGAGCTCTTGTTAAGGATCACATACACATAATTGTCACTGTCCGCAAGATCCAGATCGTTATACACATGGATCTCCAGATCATACATCTTCATCCCGTTATTCTGGGAAAAATAGGTATTCATATCCAACACGGATCCAACACTGCTGTAGGCTTGTTCAGCCAAGGATGTTGCGCCTTCGGCGCTGGTTGAATCATCGACATCCAGGTAAACCCGCAACGTTGCGGTTCGTAATTCCACCGTCGCCTCTTCCACACCACTAAGACTCGAAACAGCGGATTCAATGGAATTGATCTGATCATTAGTGATTTGTGGATCCAAATCATTGTCAAAGCGTGATCCGATCACCGGAGAATGCGTACCCAATTGAGCATGGATCAGTTCATAACCAACGATGATACAGGGGATGGCGAAAACGATCACACCAATGATGATGATCAAACTCGCACGATCGATCTTTCTTTTTTTACCATTACGGACCACTTTCTTGGCCGGGGTCCGGTTCACTTGTTTTCTTTGGGTCATATTTCTTTATTTCCTGTGTGCATTACTGTACCACACAATCGTGGTTTTAACCAATGCGCTGTTTCAATGATTCTACCATCATTTTATTGGCCAGACCTGGATTGGCTTGACCTTTGGATAGTTTCATCACCTGACCGACCAAATAACCTAACGCACGATCTTTTCCACCGGCATAGTCGGAAATGGATTGCGGATTGGCATCCAATACGGCATCGATCCATCCTTGGATCGCACTTGGATCACTCATCTGCTTCATTCCTTTGGCTTTAGCCAGTTTTTCAGCGTCCTGACCATTTAAGACATCTTCAAACAATTGTTTCGCTTGCTTGTTGGAGATTTCCTTGGTATCGACCATATTGATCAATTTGGCCAAACCATCCATCTTATCCTTGAGACTTGTCAGATCGATATCGTTTTTATTGGCATAGGCCAATACATCGGAAATCATCCAGTTGGCGGCCATTTTTTTATTGGTACAACCATTGGCCAATGCTTCAAAGCACGCACATAAGCCCATATTAGCCACCAATACATCCGCATCGTAATCACTTAGACCATATTGGTCGACAAACCGTGCTTTTTTAGCATCCGGCAATTCCGGTAAGTTATTCACGATCGCATCGATCCATGTTTGATCCAAGCGGATCGGGAAAATATTGGGTTCCGGGAAAAACTTGTAATCCACGTTGCCTTCTTTTTTACGCATCAACACGGTGGTTTTGGTGGCTTCATCAAAACGCCGTGTGGCTTGTTCGATCACCCCGCCATTATCCAAAATATCCTTTTGGCGGGCGATCTCATAATCGATGGCCTTTTCCACATTGGAAATGGAATTGAGGTTTTTGATCTCATTTTTGACGCCAAATACATTCGATCCTTTGGGTTTTAGGGAAACGTTGACATCACAACGCAACGATCCTTCTTCCATCTTGACGTCCGACACGCCCAAATATAAAAGTGTCTGGCGTAAATTTTCGACATAACTGGCAGCTTCGGCACCGTTTTCCATATCGGGTTCCGATACGATTTCGATCAATGGCGTACCGGCACGGTTGAAGTCGATCAGTGTCGCATCGGATAAATGGAATTGCTTGGCGGTATCTTCTTCCATATGGATGCGATTGATCCTCACCTTTTTGGTCGAACCATCGCTTTTTTTGATCAGAATATACCCATTGCGTCCGATTGGATGGAACTGTTGGGTGATCTGGAAGCCTTTCGGCAGATCCGCATAGTAATAATTCTTTCGATCGAATTTGACCAATGGATCGATGGTCAAATGCAAGGCAGAACAGGCCATGATAGCCATGCGGATCGCTTCCCGGTTGACACAGGGCATATAGCCGGGATGACCAAGGTCGACTTCATTGACACAGCTGTTGGCCGGCGCGCCGAAGTTGACCGGGCTTGCAGAAAACATTTTGCTTTGGGTCTTGAGTTCACAATGGATCTCCAGACCGATCACGACATCGTATTCCATCAACGATCTCCTTTCATCGGTTCAAAACCACTGGCCTGTTCAATGGCACTGGCCAGATCCAAACACAATTGATCGCTAAAGGGTTTGGTCATGATATTGGTGGCAATGGGGCAGCCATGATCATAACCAAGCGGAACGGTGATGCTGGGAGATCCGGTGAAATTACCTAAAATCAACCAGTTATCGGCGATCAAATACTGATCGGACAATTGATCAGCGGAATCGGTATCCATCTTTGGCGCAATAGTTGGGGCAGCCGGTGCCAGTAATCCATCGACGTGTTTGAATAAGTCCATTGTGGCATTGACCAATAGACGACGGATGCGTTGGGCTTTTTTGAACAATTTTTCCTGATTGGCTTCAAATAGACCATAAGAGCCGATGACAAAACGTTTACGGATCAATGGTCCCAATCCGTGGGTACGGGAGTTGATCATCACATTGGTTGGATCATCCCCATCCATGCGCACACCAAAACGTAAACCATCTAAATTGGAATGGTTAGCACTGGCTTCACAATTGGCGATCAAATAATAGGAAGGTAAGAGGGTTTTCAATAGGGCTTCATCATAGTAAACAGTTTGGATGGTCGCACCATTGGCTTTCAATTTGTCTACCAATGCATTGAATTGATCCAAGATATTTTCATTATCGATACTGTCGATCACATTACCAATGATACCGATGGTTTTACCATGCAGATCACTGTTTAACAAATCCGCATAGGGTTCTGGTTTTTCATTGATACTGGTCATATCCCGATCATCCCGACCAGCCAACACTTCTAAACTGATCGCTGCATCTTTTACACTGGTCGTAAATACACCCACATGATCCAGTGATGAAGAATATGGAATGATCCCGTAGCGGCTAATGCGGCCATAGGTCGGTTTAAAACCGACCACGCCGCAATACGCTGCAGGTTTACGGATACTGTCACCGGTATCGGTACCGATGGCCATCGCGACGGCACCACTGGCCACCAATGCCGCCGAACCACCGGAAGAACCACCGGATATTCGGGTACGATCATACGGATTCGCCACCGGTCCGGTACTAGCAGTCAAATTGGTCCCACCCATGGCTAACTCATCCATGCTGGATTTGACCATGATCAATGCACCGGCATTGATCAGTTTTTCCACGATCGTGGCATTGTATTGGGGAATATAGTTATCCAAGATATGACAGCATGCTGTGGTTTTCAGATCCTTGGTATTGACATTGTCTTTCAACGCAATGGGGATCGCTGCCAGTGGACCATCTTGATGGTGCAATGCTTCTTGGATCAAGGGATGATCATAGTCCACGAAGGTGACCACGTCATTGTATTTGTCCTGGGAATCATGACAGGATTGGTTTGCCTTTTCATAATTGGTTTTGGGATCACCATTTTTATAGTGTTCAAACATTATTTCACCACCTTCGGTACGACAAAATGGCCATCCCGCACCTTGGGTGCGTTGGCCAATGCCTGCTGTTGGGTAAATACATTGCTCACCTGATCATCACGGATGAAGGTGGTTTCATCATCGAAACAATAGACCTGGGGTTCAACGCCATCGGTATCGATGGCGTTCATCAGATCCATCTGTTTCAATAAAGTATTGAATTCATTTTCAATATCCCTGACTTCCGCATCGCTTAACTCGAACATCAATTGATGGGCCAAGGCTTTGAAATCGATCTGTTCCATTGAATTTCCTTTCTTTTCAAACGGTATTATTCTACACCATGGTCAAACCATGCTAACGATAGGGTTCGACCATCTCCATGAATTCATCTTCACTCATGGCTCGAATGCCTAAATTATTGGCTTTGGTCAATTTGCTTCCCGCCGATTGACCATAGATCACCAAATCCGTGCTTTTTGAAACACTGGAAGTGACTTTAGCACCTAATGTCTGTAACAGTTCCGTTGCACTGTTACGATCATAATATTGCAATGATCCAGTCAGCACGATGGTCAAACCAGTAAACGGTGATGATTCCACCGTCACTCCGGTATAAACCATATTCAACCCCGCTTGTTTTAGTGATTCGATCAATCGTTGATTTTGATCATCTTCAAAGAATGTACAAATAGCATCCGCTGTGATTTCTCCCACATCGTTGAGTGCATTGAGCTCTTCTCGCGTGGCTTTCATCAATGCATCCATTGTTTTAAAATGAAGTGCCAATGCGCGTGCTTGTTTGGCACCGACCTGTCGGATACCTAAACCAAACAACAGTTTTTCAAGAGAATTGGATTTTGAATGTTCGATCGCTGATAAAAGCTTATCGGTGCTCTTGGCCCCGAATTTATCCAAGTGGATGAGTTCTTCTTTTTTCTGATCCAATAAATAAATATCGGATAGGGTATTCAACAAGCCCTCCTGATGGAACTGCTCCACCCGTTTTTCACCTAACCCTTCGATATTCATCGCATCACGGCTTGCAAAATGAGCGATGGATGCGACTACCCGTGCCGGGCAATCTGCATTGACACAATAATGGGCCGCTTCATCTTCAAAGCGATGCAATGGCATCCCACATACTGGACAATGAGTCGGGAATACATAGGGTGTACTGGTATGATCACGGTACTTTGGCAATGAACAGACCACTTCCGGAATGATATCTCCCGCTTTTCGCACCATGACTTGATCATTTACCCGGATATCTTTCAAATGGATCATATCCTCATTGTGCAATGTGGCAAAAGAAACTGTGCTCCCGGCCAATTGAACCGGTTGAAGTGCCGCATTGGGCGTCACTTTACCGGTTCTTCCGACCGTACAGAAAATATCTTTGACGGTGGTTTGCACTTGTTGAGCTGGAAATTTATACGCGATGGCCCAACGCGGGACTTTAATGGTAAAACCAAGTTGCTGCTGGATGGAAAGATCATTGACTTTAATGACCACACCATCGATATCATAGGGCAATTGGTCTCTTAATTCCGTTAATTCCTCGATCCGTTTCCAGATTTGTTCAAAACTATACGCTTTGATATTCATGGAATTGGTGGTAAAACCAAGTGAATGGATCCATTCTAATGATTCCAGATGCGTTTTGATCCCCATGGATGAAGCCATCGGGACGTGATACCAGAATCCTTCCAACCCTCGTTTGCTGACTTCATTGGCATCCTGAAGCCGTATACTGCCTGCTGCCGCATTGCGGCAGTTGGCAAACTTGGGCAAACCTTGAGCGCTTCGCGTGGTATTCAAGGATGCCAAAGCCAGTTTTGGCATATACACTTCACCACGCACTTCCAATTCATCCATATAGGCAATGGTTTTGGGAATGGAGGCAATGGTGGCAACATTGACACTGACGTCTTCCCCGACCGTGCCGTCACCACGGGTGACGGCTTGGATGAATTTTCCATGGTTGTACCATAATGACATGGCCAAACCATCGATCTTACATTCCACTGAAAATTCGATTGGACCATATTCATCCGTGATCTTTTCCACCCATGATCGTAATTCTTCTTGGCTGAATACATCCCCCAAAGACATCATTTTATTTTTATGGGTAACTTTGGCAAATGTAGATTGATTTGCGGTGGTAAAACCAACTTTTTTGGTGGGTGTATCATCCAGAACATACTCTGGATGATCATTTTCCAAATGGATCAGTTCGTCCATCAAAGCATCGTATTCATTGTCCGACAATGTTGGATTGTCGTTTTCATAATATTCGCGATTGGCCTGATTGAGGATCTTGACCAGTTGTTCAATGCGTTCCTTGATTTCCATAGACAAAAGTATAGCAGGGTTTGGTTGAACCATCGGTATAAATGAACGGAAAACATACCAGTCCCAAACCGTTTGGATCATTGGTTGAAACCATACTGAAAAATGGTGGACCAGTAGTGTAGAATGATACCACCATGCAATTATTGATCCATCAAATCAAATGCAATCTCACTCAAACACTAACCAAAAGAGAGATCGCAAAAAAACTGAAATGCAATGAATCCGATATACTGGATTTTTCACTCATTCGTCGATCACTGGATGCACGCAATGGGTTGAAATACAGTTATTCTGTCATAGCCAACGTCAAGAAAGCCCAACGTTTTCTTCGACTGGTCGATGTCAGTGAATATGTGGTTAAACCATTCCATATTCCCATGGTTAAAACCAAGAATAATCGCCCCGTCGTCATCGGCTTTGGACCGAGCGGCATTTTTGCCGCTTTGGTTTTAGCCAAAGCCGGATGCAAACCCCTTGTTTTTGAAATGGGAGAAGTCATGGAAAAACGGATTCAAAGTATGGATACTTTCTTATCCACCAAAATATTGAATCCAAAAAGCAATGTGCAGTATGGCGAAGGGGGCGCCGGTACATTTTCCGATGGAAAACTGACCTGCCGGATCAAAGATGAACGCATTCCCTGGATTTTAAAGCAATTTGTGGATGCCGGCGCCCCCTCTTCCATCATCTATGATGCATTACCGCATTTGGGTACAGACCAACTGCGCTTGATCATTCCCCGGTTACGTCAAATGATCATGGATTTAGGTGGAGCAGTTTATTTTGACAGTGAATTGAAAGATATCCATATCGTAAATGGTCAACTCCACAGTATTACCATTAATGATGCAACCATAAAAACCGATACTGTCTTTTTATGTACCGGTCATTCCAATCGCGATTTATATCAAATGTTATTGGATCATGGTGTGACCATCACACAAAAAGATACCGCCATTGGTGTACGGATCGAACATCCACAGGCATTTATTGATCGAATCATGTATCACCACTATGCCGATCATCCGTTATTACCTGCCGCCAGTTATCATCTGGCGGCCAGCGATAACGGGATCGGCATCTACACCTTTTGCATGTGTCCTGGTGGGATGATCATGGCTTCCAATGCTATTGGTCAAACCATTGTCACCAATGGTATGAGCAACAGCAAACGAGATGGGCAATATGCCAATGCGGCTTTATTGGTCCAATTATCTAAAGATGAATATGGTTCAAACCATCCATTAGCTGGTTTTGATTATCTAAATGCATTGGAAAAGAAAGCGTATGCATTGGGTGACAATGACTATACGGCCCCTGGGATCAGAGTCAAAGAATTTTATAATGGCACTGTTTATTTATCCGATTTTTCTTCGACTTATCCGTTTAATGTCACGCCAATTCATCTGGAATATCTATTCGGTCAAACTTGGTGTAGCCACGTCCGTCATGCTTTAACCACCTTTGATAAGAAAATGCATGGTTATATCCATGATGATGCCATCATGGTGGCCATCGAATCCAAAAGCTCTTCTCCGATCCGTGTTTTACGTGATCCAAACTCACTTCAATCTGTATCTTTAAACGGTTTATATCCGTGTGGTGAAGGTGCTGGATATGCCGGTGGGATCATTTCCAGTGCGTTGGATGGTGTCAAATGTGCTCTGGCTTATATCCAACGGATGAATGCTTAATCAAATTTGTCTCCGAGTTCCTGATAGATCAATGGTGCTGCTTCGATCCACAGATGATTCCATAATTCTACATCTTCATGTCGATCGCACATAATTTTCATGAACTTTAGGAATACACGTTGATTTAAACGATCAGGTATTTTTTTTACTACTTCGACGCTATAACCCAGTAAATATGACCGATTCCATTTTTCAATAGCTTGTACAAATTTATTATCCCCATGAATTAATTGCCTGATAAAATCTTTTACTCGACTATCATTTGTCACACGAAAATAAGCGTATTTTAACAGTGTTGAACTCGCATTTCGTGGAACCTTATCAATATATTCATAGTTTCCGGATAAAAAAGCATATTTCAAGGCAACTGGAACGAATACAGAATTATAAAACAAAGTATTTTTAATGTTGGAACTAGCGGCCCCAAATACATCATAAGAATATTTTGAATCAAGCCAGGCACCAAGAACATATGTCACATAACACTCACAGATTGCAGAAACTTTATCAAGCTGAAATCTGTGAAGCATCATAATATTCGACTCTGCGAAATAATAATCCTCAAGCTTTAATTCATACGGTTTATTCAATGCCTTATATACGAAAAACAACGAATCGATACCAGTAAAAGTTCGCAATGGCATTACCGTTCCAAACGGAGCGGAGTCGAGCATTGAATCATGTTTATCATTAGACTCTGGAATCGACTTCAATTGACACACTAAATATATAAAACGTTTCAATGTTAAATCAAAATTCCAAAAATTGATAATATCTAAATAATTGTTAAGTGCAACGTAATCGTTACTGATATAAGCACAGTACAATAGTCTTCCTATTAGCCAAAGAGGAAACGTCAACCCATCCCTTAAATCATCAGAAGATATTTGAAGAATGCTGCGTTCGTCAATATCACCAAGCGTCTTCATAAATTCATCAATGATATCAATTAACTTATGATAAACACTTTCTATTAACTCGTTCGATTGTGTAAAGGATAGATTCCTTCGTATCAAAAAAGCATTAAATTCACTATCGTAGACTCCTCTGCTTCCTGTCTCTATTGCACTGTAGACCGTTAAACTAACACCCAGATCTTTTGCATATGATGATTGCGTTTCATTATCTATGAATTGTCGTCGATAATTTAAGTAAAATCTTAAAATTTCCTTTTTACCATCGAAGGATAGCAAAATCGATTTGTATTCCAGTTTTTCCATGTCTAAATAGTACCGAAAATTATGTTGACTAAATCACAAACTTTTCCGAAATCACCCCTCAAGAATAATGGCTCTTTATCTGTACTTTTCTTATTTTATGTTATTCTGTAAGCACAAAACAAAGTTCAGTTTCAAGAAACTTATTGATATATTCAACGAAATTAAAATTACCTAACAATCGATATTTCGGAAAAATTTAACATATCGAAATACTGTAGAGGTAGTATAGTTAGGACGTAATCGATTAATCCTTAAAATTTCGAGAAGCACGTACTCCAAATTTATATAAATTACTTTCGATAGGAGGTAAGTATGAAATCAAAAGTAATTTCAACCCTCAGTTTCCTTCTCGTAACTGGAATGGGAATTCTTTCGATTGGAGCACTGGATACCAGCCCACGATATGCGATTGGTAAAGTATCCGGATTTTCCGATAACAGCGTTCCTGGACGTCTAAACGTCACATCGATTGTTCCCTCACCAATATCGACGACAGAACATCAATTTTCTGCTCTAGAATGTATCGACCAAAATTGCCCACCCGGTGAAGACTGTTACGATATTTTTATCAGAGCCTATAGTGGGTGGAGTTCAACTGGTCAAAATTTGTCTAAGGTTGATCGTTCACATACTACGGGGAATCGTCAACCCCAGGTTGAAGGATATCGATACAAATAACTACAATGTGCCAGATGAAAGCCAGTCTTTCTTCTGGCATATTCATTAATTTAAAATTATGTTATGAAACATGTAAAACCATTTATCGTGATTAGTTTGATTATCATCTGGACTTCCCTTAATTACTCACTATTGGGTCCAGTATTGGCTCGTTATCGTACTCTCGAATCTAACGGTTTCATAGAGGAGCAAGTCTATTTTAATTCTCGGTTAGATGTGCTGTTCGATTTCCATTCGTTTCAAGAAGTCGTAGATTACGCTAATGCAAATTACGACTCATATATCATTGCCGCTAAATTTAACAGAAAAAATATCGGTGTTTTTACAAAAAACTATAACTGGGAACCACCATTTTTAGTTTTATCAACTAATATAGATTCATCATATAGTGCTATAAAAAAATCAATTGAGGTCAACCCCGGTTATTCTAATGGGATTTGGAATTTATCTCAGATTTCGTTTTCGAATCTATTCGCGAATGAATTGGTAGCTCAAGATGGCGACGCTAATTGTGACATTTACTCAAACGTTCCACTAGGAAATAACTCTTACAAATATGACCCAACAAACGTTATTGATGCATATTTTGTTGTAAAACAGGTTCTATTTGCTATTGCACTGACACTTTTAATCATAATTTCCATTCGAACTGAATTCAAAGAACAATACCGTGAAATCGCCATTTATCGCCTACTTGGCACTTCTGTTTGCCAAACCGTTCAACGATACACACTGCATTTATTTAATCAATTAGTACTCACCTGGGGCACTTCCATTTTGCTTGTCATGCTATTCGAAATGAAGTTGCTTTTGATTCCAGAACTCCGTTCTTCTTTGTTAACTTTACCACTAATCCCGTTGATGATTATAATCGCAGTAACGCTATTGTCGTACACACTATTACATTATCATCTCCGCCATGCTTATATAACCAACCTACTTGAAAGGTCAAAATATGACTAAACGGCTTTTGATTCATAATTTCAACCATTATCTATTCCGTTTGTTGTTTCTTGTTCCTCTATTAGCGTTAATGCTTGTTCAGAATTATGAACTCATTGCTATTCTTAACACTTACGGTACCGCTTGGTTGCTCCCTTCCAGCGAGCAATACACGCATTATCAAGTACACCCAAAATTAAGTTACGAGGATCAGGGATATTATTATCGCTTGAATGCTCAAAATCTGAGTGATTTGTACCAGACTATCAAATATGATTTCGACATCATCATGCAATATATATCTTATTCATCCACTGAAGAGATATTTGTCATGGATGTCGATTATTATAAACGTGAATTCGACCCTTCCTTTACTATTGGACCAATTCCATGCGTATTAGAAGCACCTCAAGGATATAAAGGAAAAGAAGGCAGTCGATTAGGTCCAAAATGCGGCACTAACACCATTGTTGCTTCAGAGTATGATGGCAGATATGTTGTAGATTTTGATCGTACTTCAGTTATCTTAATCGATGGATATCTTGAACCGAAATCAGAAGGCAATGAAATGGTTCTTTATCCGAATCGAGACACACTGGATATATTAATTAGCAACCAATATAGCGATGAACAACAGCAAACAATACTTGCAGATATTCAAAACACATTTGAAAATTTCTATGCGCAACTGGACTTAAAAGGTGAGGCTAGCATTCTGTACAAAAACATTCAACCATACACCGTTATGGCATTACTCAAAGACGCCTGGCACTTTTCGGCCAACACTTCTATTCCGATTATTTTACTGGCAATCGCTGGGATATTTGTACTGGTGAATCTGTTGATCCAAACCAATCGCAATTACATCGTGATCTGCACATTGGTCTCCAAACGCAAAACTTATATTTATCTGCCGTTATATATCAGTTGTCTGATCATCGATTTGATCGCAGTGATCATTGCAGTTGGTCTATTTACTCCGCTTACGGATATCCCGATCAAAGAAGCACCATTTATCACGATGATTTTAACCAGCGGATTACTATTGATCGAAACCACCATATTCCTGATCATGACTCAAATCTATCGAGGGAACAAACTGGCTATGGACGTACGTGCTAAGGAGAGTGATTAAAATGCAATTATGTTGTAACCATTTATCCAAATATTACACTCGCGATAAAAAAAGAATCCCTATCCTGAAAGACATTAACTTCTCCATGAGTGAACGCGATTTTATTGCGATTCAGGGACCGAGCGGATGCGGAAAATCCACATTGCTCAACATCTTATGTGGTTTGCTCCCATATGAAGAAGGGGAATATACAATCGATGGGCAATTGATCAATAACAATAGCGCAGCCGATCAATTGCGCGCTAAATCCATTGGTGTCGTCGTTCAAAATTACGCATTGCTTCCCTATGCAACCGTACTTGAAAATATCATGTTGGCCAAAAAGGATAAACTCCGTGCATTGGAGTTACTGAAATTGCTCCACATCGATCCACTGATGAAAATGAAGGTGGCTAAACTCAGTGGTGGTGAAAAGCAACGCGTTGCAATCGCCAGAGCGTTAATGATTTCACCACAGATCTTGATGATGGATGAGCCAACAGGCGCATTGGACAGTCAAAGTCGGGATGACTTGATGACATTACTCACGGACTTGCATACCAATCATCATACGGGATTATTTTTGGTGACGCATGACCACATCGTTGCACAACATGCCACTACGATCATCCATATGAAAGACGGGGAATTATCCCAAAATCAATAAGACGCAATCGCTTCTTCAGTGACGTCAATCACGAAAAGTAAACGGCACCGACTACCATCAGTCGGTGCCGTTTAATGCTATTCAAGATTATCCATCGTTTATACCGTTCCAGTTTAGTCATAGGTGACTCAATCTATAATTCATGATAACGAATCTGTTAATCACTAAAAATTTACCTTTGTATCTATATCTCATCTTTTTTCAACCAACGAAACAACATGGCAAAACCATAGTAATTCCAGGAATAGACCATTCTGAAGTATTTGTTCTTCAAACCCGGTTCACTTTTCAAATATTTATTGTGATGCCAGTTTGGATATTTATGATTCAATAGATCCCATCCTAACTTTAATGTAGCTTTGCGATCTTTTTTATCATCGATGCGGGTGGAACGTAAAAAGGACGATCCTAAAAAGAAACGGATATGCATGTATTCCAATTCATCATGGTATTCCTTGGTCAAACCATGGGCATCATACCAATCACTGATTCCCTGAAAGACATCGATCATGTTTTTGACGTGTTCATTATTGGTATGAGTGATGGAACCATGGGTCTGGATGTAATTGACCACACATTCATTAATGAATACCACGTTGGTTAACAATGGAGCCAGTGTACATAAAAAATATGTATCTTCATATCGATTCCCATCGGGAAAATGGATACCGTGATCGTTGATGAATTGTAGATCATATACTTTATTCCATAATGTATTGAACAGATGGATCAGCATGTCTTTGCCATATTCATACGGACCATCGTGGTACACGATGGTCTTTTTGGATGTGATCCAGTTGAAACTGGCACAAACCATCTGTGGTTTGGATTTTAATGCATCATGGAACAGATGACTGTAATCATCCGTGGCTTGATCATCCGCATCCAAAAAACCGATATATGGGGTATCCACTTCATTCAAAAAACGATTTCTCACCGCGGCAATGCCGCGGTTTTCTTGATGGATCACACGGATATTAGGATACTTCGAAGCATAGGCATCGATGGTTGGACCACTGTTATCACTGGAACCATCATCAATGATCAATAATTTCAACTGTGGTTGCTGATCCACCAGGGATTCAATGGTTTGACCAATAGTATTTTGGGCATTATAACACGGGATACAGACCGTCAAAATGGGTATATCATTCATGACGTGCTCCCATTCTTCGCAATAACATGGCCATGATCATTGCCATAAATAACGATGTAATAAACTGATCCAGTACATGACCGCTCATGTATCCACTGCCAAAACCCAGTGCGATGCTTAACGCATAAACTCCGTTTTCCAAATTGAAATGCTCTTTGAATTTACGCAATAACATCACCACACACGCCAGCGTGAGTGCGATCCATGGTCCACATACCAAAATAACGCCGATTGGACCAAAGGTATAAGCCTGTTGGATGAAATCCTGTTCAAGGACGATCGAACCATTCATGAACGTGGAATAACCCAATCCCATTGCCCGATTATACGTGGTCAAACAGGGGGAGGAGAAGTTACACCCATTAAAATAGATCGTCTGGGTCTCTTCCGGATTATCCGGATTGATCGGTAATTCGATCCTTCCATCATTCCATTTGTAGTTGAAGAACAGTTTCTCGATGTTACGACCACCGATCCGCTCTTCCAATGGTCGTACCAATATCATCTCTACCCAAAAATACGGATCGATGCGATAGTCATAATAATCCAAGTAGTATTCCTTGCTAATGGATTGCGCGTAACGGGCACGGATACCATATTCTTCAAACATATGAATGTATGCCGGATCGCTTTCTTTGACCACCGATACCCGCATGCCGGCCAGCTCCTGTTTGCCCATTTGGGCAGCACCGTTATTGGCCAATGCCAGATCGTTTTTGGCATCGATCTGTTGATTCTTCACAGCCGGTGAATACGGTAAGATCAATCCAAAGATCAATGTCGTCGCGATGGTATAAACCAGAATGATCCAGTTCCAATGTTCTTTTTTGAAGATGGTCATGACAAGTACCATCAATAAATACACGAGCGGGATCAATACCGCACCATACGTCGCCACACGGGTACCTAAGATCATCATGGATAAACTATGCACTAAGATCAATAAACCATACCCGACCTTGGTTTTACCATTGCTTGTTTTATGGAAGTAATAATAAAGCAATGGTAAGACCATAAACATCAAGATACCAATGGTATTGCCTTCGGCAAAGAAGAACTTACTGGTGTAATACTTGGGGATCTCATGCGATTCATCAAAGATCTGGATGAACCATTGGATGAAGTTTCCTTTGGTATATCCCACATACGTACTCAATCCAAAGGGAACGATATCTCCGATAAAGATCGGTAAAGCGGTGGTCAAGGAAATCACGGTGGTCACGGTCTTGACCATCGATTCTTTCAATTCCAGTTTATAAAAGCAATACACCACTGCAAATGGTAAAACCAAGGTCAACACATACGTCAGTTCCTGAAATACACTGAAGTAGTAATTGCTTGGCATGTATAACTTTGGAAATAAATCGATGGCATTGATGCAATGCAACACAAAATAGATGGTCAAGACCACCCCATACATCCCACCAACGATCATGGTGGTTTTTTTACGTCGATCCAGAATAAATGTGGTCAAGACCAACAATGGAATGATGATGAACCGTAATATGGTCGATACTCTGGGGATACCCATACCATCCAACATATCCCCGATCAGATAATCCAGATCAAATACCGGTTGCAATGCCACTAAAATCAATAAGATGGTCAATACCACCTTCTCATTGATCTTCTGCTTGATCTTTTCCATGGTTTACTCCTTTTTCAATTCAAATTCATCCACTGCAAGCGCCGCCTGACCGACCTGTAAGGCGGTCAGGCTTTGCTCACATAATCGAGCGATGGTCGTATCATCATATGTATCATCCAATAATACCGTGGTTGCGCTGGATGCATCATAATAAGCATGATCATCCAACCACGAATAATCTGGAAAATACACGATTCCTTGGGTGGAATCATCCAATGCATCGACCCCGAATACCAGTTGATCATCGATATCGAATCCAAATAAATTCGCCAATGTCGGATAGATATCAAAGGTCGACGTGGTTCGAGTTATGGTTCTAGCTTCCAATCCCGGTGTATAAATCAGCCAGGGCGTGCGATACTTTTCATATTTGGTTTTTCCATCAAAATAAATGGATTGGCCTTGTTCACTCATCCCATACGGATAGTGATCCCCAAATACCACGATCACCGTATCCTCCAATACCCCATCATCTTGCAATGCATTTATTAAGTTGCCAATCGCTTTATCCAGATTATGCAACGCCGCATCATAGACCAAGATCTCACTGTTGGTATTTTCTGGTAACACCGATTCCATATAAGATATTTCTTCACTTAACTCTTTCCGGTTTTTTTGATACGGCATATGACTAGTCGCCGAAATAATAAAGTCCATGAATGGTTGACTCGTATCTGTCAATTGATAGGCTTGATCGAACAATTCCGTATCCAATGGCCAGTTATAGGCACTGGTCCATCCATCAAAGGTGGTCAGATCCAATGATTCATTGGCATAATAATGGTCAAAACCATAGGAAGGATGCAAGACGTCTCGATGGTAAAACGAACGATTCCAGGAATGAAACGATAACGGCGTATAGCCTTCATCTTTGAAAAAATGAGCCAAACCATTGTCATAGGTATTGGAAAAATAATGATTCGGGGTGGTACTGCCTTCGGTACTGGGCATCGCACCGGTCAATGCAATGAACTCACTATCCGCTGTATTGGCATCAAACAAGGGGGCATAGTGGTTGGCAAAATAGATCCCTTTTTGACTCATTTGATACAAATTAGGTGTAATGGTTGGATCCAAGGAATAAGCAGAAAAACTTTCCGCCAAGATCAATATGAGATTCTTGCCTTCAAAAAGACCGGTATATGCATTGGTTTGACCATGGTATCCATTGGTGGATAAATAATCCTGGACCATTTCTTCTGTGCCTTGATTACCAGATATAAACGTATTGTAAAAATCTTTACCCAAATACGAATAGATCCCAAAATATCGCACGGATAACGTTTTATTGTACAAGCGTTCATATAAATATTCATAGCTTCGCACATGAACGGGATAATCGGGATAGGAAGCGATGGTAAAACCACATCCACCGATCATGCACACCAACGCACTCATCCAGGAAATCATGACTTTCCTGGAATGATGGATATGGGGATTGATCGGTAAGAAACGATGGTTCAACCATAATAAGAACAATAAGATCACACATGGTATAACCATTTGGAAACTGGTAAAGTTCATCACGGTGGCAGCACCAGTCGATACCGCGATCAATTCCGAAAGCATCGAGATCTTCGATAACGAAAAAAACGTCGAAAACACCTGATAATGCGCAATCTGGGCAAACCCATAGATGCCCATGGTCAAACCAAGAAATATACTGATCCAGTATTTATGTTTGATATTGACCATTGCCATCAAAAAGGCAATGGTCAATACAAAACAGATATTGAATATCACCGAATAGCGTTCAAATACCGGGATATTGACCACGATCTTGATCATGGCATCCATCACCAGTAAATACACCATGGTCAAACCAATGGTAACACCATCCTGATAAATCCTTGTTTTCATGGGATAAATTATAAAGTTTGATTTAAAATTGTCATCCATTTATCAATATTCCCATGGTTAAACCATAATTCCACTGGTTTAACCATCCTGTAAGTGTTTTCACCCACTTCTTTCAATTAAGTTGTACAATGGTTTTACCAAGAAACAGGAGGATTTATTCAATCATGATCATTCAATCCAACCGAGTTTACATCGGTAGCCAGTTCACCCCGATGCAACTTGAAATCACCGATTCCAAAATCACCGCCGCCTATGCCTACGGCAGCAAACCCGTCGACAAAGACTATGGTGACAAGCGCATCGTCCCTGGTTTTATCGACGTCCACACCCATGGTGCCTATGGTTTTGACACCAATGATGCCAATGAAGAAGGCTTACGCCGTTGGATGAAAAACATCACCAGTGAAGGTGTCACTGGTATCTGCCCCACCACGATCACTCAAAGCCACGAGGTATTAAGCGGCGCGGTTTCCAACGTTGCCAAAGTCGTTGACGAAGGCTATGAAGGCGCAGAAATCTTAGGTATCCACTTTGAAGGACCATACCTGGATATGGTCAAAAAAGGTGCCCAACCTGAACAATACATCGTCAAAGGGACCATCGAAGAATTCGAACAGTATCAGCATGATGCCAATGGTCTGATCAAGATCATCACCATGGCTTGCGAACACGATGATGATATGGTGTTGACCAAATACTGTGCCACCCATGGTGTCAACGTATCCATCGGTCACTCCGGTATTGATTACAACACGGCATTGGTTGCCATCGCCAATGGTGCCCGTGGTATCACCCATACCAACAATGGGATGTCCATGTATTCCCACCGTGGTGGAAGCGGTGGTTTGTTGAACATCGCTTTGCGTTGCAAAGACATGTACAGTGAGATCATCTGTGATGGTCACCACGTCTCCTGGGCTGCATTGAATACCTTCTTTACCTGCAAAGGCAAAGACAAAGGTATCATCGTCACCGATTCCCTGTTAGCCAAAGGATTACCGGCCGGTACACACTTTATGTTTGGCGGCAATGAGACCGAGATCTGGGAAGATGGAACCGCTCATGTCTGTGCCACCCAGGGATTGGCCGGCAGTACATTGCGTGTCAATGAAGCTTTACGCAACTTAGTTGAATATGCCATGGTTCCCTTCGATGTCGCATTGAATGCCTGCACGCTCAACCCGGCAAGTTATCTGAAAGTGGATGATCGCAAAGGTAAACTGGCGGTGGGTTATGATGCCGATATCGTGGTATTGGCGGATGATTATTCCGTGGTCCAGACGTATGCACGTGGCGTTGCTCAATTATAGAGCCCAACATTACGATCAGTAAATCATGCATTCAAAAAAGATCGCGATGATCGCGATCTTTTTGAATGCTTCATTTCACGTTTTTATAATGCTTTCAACCAACGGCTCAATGGTTCCAACCAAGATGCAATGGCTTCCATCAGATGATCCGGGAGCAGATGGAACAACCATGTTGAAAAGACATCCACGAGATTCAATAATGGATCCACCAACAATAACGCAATGGCGAGCATGAAAACGATACATAACAGCCACCCTTTGAATTGGTGTGCTTTCAAAGCGAAAAGCAGATGGAGCAGCATCAATACCATGGTCAAACCAAGGCTGATCAATGCACTCATCAATGCCACGGTTTCACGAAACGGATATTGATTCACCGCATCGATCTGAACAAAATAATACTGGTTGAAACTATACACAAACATGCCGAAAAGGATCGCTTCGAGCACGATCCAGATCCACGTTTTTTTATTGGTCAATATATCGCGGGATTTATTCATGGCGTTAAGATTTTACAGGAAAATAGGAATAAGAAAAAGAGCCAGATAACAGCTCTTTTGTCTTTTTAAAACGTGTACGATCGCGATTAACCGATAACTTTTTGAGTACGCAAAACTTCTTCGATCGTTTTCACTGCATCGTCTTCATCTTCACCATCGCAGCTGATTTCGATTTCGGAATTGGTCGGGATACCCAGACTCATAACACCCATAATGGATTTCATGTTGACGCTGCGGCCGTTGTAAGCAACTTTGACCTCACATTTGAATTTGCTAGCAGCATTGACGGCAACGGTAGCCGGACGAGCATGTAAGCCCACCGGATCGATCACGGTAACCTTGACTTGTTTCATACTGAAATGTTCCTCCTTGTATACCCTTACATGGTAGCACACTATTGAAGGGTTTGTTGCATAAAAGTTTGATAAGTTTTCGTATGGTTAGACCATGGTATCAATGGTAAAACCACGGGGTACGATGGTTGAATCCAGTGAAGCAAACTGGCTTTGGACTTCCGGTAATTGATTATCGTAGGGATCGATCCTTAAACACGGTACACTCGGTTTGAAATCATCCATAAATGAATGGTTATAAATAATATGATACGCATCGATATGATCATAAAAGAATGCATGTTCCATGGCTCGACCATGCATATATGCTTCACTTCCCATCTGCGGATCACAATGGATCCATCCTTTTCCCTGAATGTAATAGGCCATCCAATCATGAATGGTCCAACCATCGGGATACACATATATCCCACTTTCAAATCGCGCCGGTATACCGGCGATACGACACATGGTCACCATCAATAATGCATACATCCCACAATCCCCTTTATGCGTGGATAACATCTTATCCAACAGGGAATCGATTGTGATATACGAAGGCTGGAATTGATACGTAAAATGGGTGGTGATGTAATCATAGATGATCCGTGATTTGACCAGATCAGACGTGATCGAACCACATAATGCATGAACCAATCCATTCAATGGTTCCTTAAAAACGATCTGGGGTGGACATTCATTCAGATCATTTTGACCATATTCCCCATTATCTGCAGTTGAACCATAAAAGCGATGGATCTCAATGGAATAACTCAGCTCAACACGATCGAACGTATGATCATTGGTTTGAACCAAGGCATGATTGTTGTTACCAAACCCATTTCCAATGGAAACGATGGGCAATGTACTATGACCAATGGATAAATTGGTCTGACCATCGTTTAATAACGGCAACGGAAACCAGATACTGACCGGTTGATCCACACGATATAGATCCACCCATTGCCGTACTGTAAATCGTTTATGGTCCTTTCCATCATTGATCATGGTCATGATCATATCCGTTAGATCCTGATCCATGCACATCGATGGACATCGATGTGCATATCCGGGTGCACATTTGACGATCCCATTGACGATATTATGACGAAACATCATCTTTCCTTCGATCAAACGGGCATCGATATGATTTGCCTGGATCAATCGATCCATTTCTTCCATGGTAAAACCATCGATCATCGCACATTTTTCAAATGCCATTTCTTTGCTTAACGGATAATCCTTGACGATCTGATCCATCTGCAATAACGCAAACTCCAAACGATCCATGAGCAAAGGATCGTTGGTTTCAACCAATCGATCCTTTACCAGCAGGGATGCTTTTTCAAAGCATCCCTGCTGGATCAATTCATCAATATCCTTTGGTAAAACCACACTCAAACATTTCAAATCCATACTATTTATGATACCGCCGATGATTTTTGATCATCAATCCTCGATAAATCTGTTCCACAGCCAATAAACGGACCATGGTATGTAAAAACGTATTATCACTCAATTTCCACCGTATATCTGCCCGTTTGATCACCGATGGATCATACCCATAACTGCCAGCAATGACGATGGTCAATTTACCGTTATACGAATGATTGGCTTTTTCGATCCACTCCACCATCGCTTCACTTGGATAAGATGAACCATGAAGATCCAATATAACCACCAATGCATCGGCATCAATGGTTTTTAAAATGGCTGAACCTTCTGTTTTCATGGCTTTTTCGATTTGAAATGGATCATCTTCATCCTTGACCAATGCTGAAGGTAATTCACAAATCGAAAATTTGCGATCAAATCCCTGGATGCGTTTGGTGTAATCATCGATCAATGCGCTCAGATGCTTATCCTTGATCTTTCCGATACAAATCAATGTGATCATGATCACTCCAATGTTACCGTATGATCGATCAATTCACCCATATGCAAAACCGTGACACGGATCACATCCTGCGGGGCATGGGAATACAGGATGGTTCTGAAATCTTTAAAGGTGGAAATGGTCGACCCATCGATGGATGTGATGATATCTCCGATCGCGATCCCGGCTTTTGCTGCAGCTCCGTCAGTGTTGATCGATACGATCAATATGCCTTCATTTTGATTCAACGGTACACCTAAATAATTTTTCTGATAGACCGTCAATTGCGAAACTTGGATACCGGAAATGCCTAACGATGGTCGGATCACATAACCATGGTCTTTCAACTGTTCCACAATGGGGATCATCTCATTGACCGGAATGGCAAATCCCATCCCTTCCACATTGGTGCCGGAGGCACTGGAAAGCCGCATGGAGGTGATCCCGATCAATTCACCATTGAGATTGACCAATGCACCACCGGAATTCCCCACATTGATCGCCGCATCCGTTTGCAATGTCACCATATCCCAGTCGGTTTGACCATCATCATCCAAATCGACAGATATGGTGCGATTGGTTCCGGATATGATCCCAAAACTGGTCGAACCCTGATAATCCAGACCCAATGGTGAACCGATCGCAACCACAAATTCACCTTGGTGGACCAAGGAAGAATCACCCAAAGCAATGGGATTGACTTCAAAATCGACCATTACCGACAATAACGCCAGATCACAAAGCGTGTCGCTGCCCACTAAAGTGGCAGCCACACGCTGACCATTGGCAAACGTGACGGTTATGGTTTCACCATTTTCGATCACATGGGCATTGGTCACGATATAAATGGTTTGATCATCACTTTCAATGATCACACCTGAACCGGTGGAAGAAGTGATCCGATTTTCACTTTCAATGGCGACCACACTGCTGGCGACTTTATCCACTGTACTGGTCACATCACTATAAAATTCAGTGGTGGTACTGTGAATGGTATTGGTCAATACCTGTGGGGATTGATGTTGGAATTGATATAAAAGATAAATGATGCCGCCGATACAGGTGAGATTGGTGATCACCAATGCAACAATCAGTATTTTCCAGATTCGTTTCATACTTCTCCTTTACACGTGGATTGATTCTGATCCAATGTAACGATGGTCAGATCATCGCGATTCAATGGTTTTAATTCACGGCTTAGCACATCCATCACCTTATTGGGATCATTGGCTTGTTGGGAAATATGCGCCGCCATGATCGTTGTGGTATGTGGTCCAACCATCATTGCAATGGCTTTTGCCCCATCTTCATTGTTCAAATGGCCTTCATCTCCCAATATCCGTGCTTTTAAGGGATAGGGTCGGTTGGTATCGAGCAACATTTGAATATCATGGTTGCATTCCACCATTAAATATGTGGCATCATATCCCAATTTCAAAACAGGGGAAGGCACATAGCCGGTATCGCTGATCATCATGATGGATTCAGTTAAATCCATCAATTTGATGCCAAAAGTATAGGGTGCATCATGGCTTAACCAAAATGGGATCATGGTCATACCATGGATATCGTAGGTTTTCATGGATTCCACCATGACCTGATGGGGAAGATCTGGATCCATCGTATAGATGGTCGTATCCATAAAATACGAAAGAAAACGCGTGTGATCACTATGCCGATGGGTCAATACCAATCCATCCAGATGGTCGATACCATATTCTTGGCACAACCGGCGTATCCTGCTGATCCCGATCCCGCAATCGATCATGATATGGGTATCCCCACTGGATACGATGGTACAATTTCCTTTCGATCCACTGCCGGCGTTGATGATTCTCATATGCATTATTGTATCAACCAAACTGTAAAAAGTGGGTGAAACACTTCACCCACTTTTATGGTTTTACCAATCCAATCCGCTACAATCCAGAAATCCATCACAGGCATTGCCTGCCACATCATTGATCCATACACCCAGATGGACATGCGGTCCGGTGGTTTTACCAGTGGTACCGATCTGACCAATGACATCCCCTTTTTGAACCACCTGTCCCACTTCGACAAACGGTGCCTGGTTCATATGGTTATATTGACTCTTCACTCCATTATTATGATTGATCAAACACCAATTCCCACGAATGGAATCATATCCGACATATTCCACGACACCATTATCCACCGCATAGATGGGTCCATAACGATCATAATAATTCTGAATATCTGTTCCATTATGTCCAGAATATCCCGGAACGACCGGATCCCAAGCTACCCGAGACGTGATCCGGGGAACATCCACCGGCCATCGCCACGTACCCGTCCCTACGGATGGGATCTCTCGGGAACCTTGACGAATAATGGCTTGCTGCGGCAGGATCGTGGTCTGCGAAGAAACTTCTTCAGCCTCCGCGACCATGCCATTGACCCAAGTTTCCCGTCGCAAGACATTTCGTGATCCATTGACTTCTTCCTGTTGGACTACCGATTCACCCAGACGAATGGTTTCATCTTCCACATAGATCGGTGAATCCGGATAAACGATTTCTTGTGTCAACGTTTCCTTGGTGACGGTCACATCAATGGGAGATTGCAACCACGTCACACATAAAGTGGTCCCAACCGGCAGTACCTGGTCCACATCACGAATGGTTTCCGAATTGATGATCCGCAACCGTTCCGCATCCAATGCATAGCGACTGGCTAAGGCGTAAATGGATTCATACGGCTGCACTTCGGTATATTCCAATTCGGAGAGTGTCCCGTATTTGAGATAGTAATACACTTGATCATAGCGCGTGAAGATTTCTTCGGCTTTGGCATAACTGGGGCGCAAGGAAATGGTTTGCTCGATCTCAATGGAAATGTCCCGCTCCCCATATTCGCTCAACGTTGCTGTGGTTCCACCATGGCTAATGATTTCCAGATCTTCACTGCCGACAAACAGAGCCAGATAGTCCACCAATGCCTGTTCGTACATATCGGTATTGGAAACATAAATGGTGGCATAGGTGCCGTTGGCATCACTGAAATCCACTGCTGTGGTCGATAACATATATTCATCGACCGCTTCGATCTGGGCGATGATCTGTTCATCCTTGTTTTCGTAAATGAGAAAACTCGGTTCAGCCGTGATGGAAATGCGATTGCCAAAAACGATTTCGCTATTGGGAAAATCTTGTTGATAGCGTTGCGTATAGATTTGATCCAGCAGTTGATTGGCTGGCTCCATACTGCTTAAATAACCGATCAATTGTCCATCGATCAGTACCTTGTAATTATTGGCTGCATTTTGCCGCTGGCCTTGTACCTGTTGGGCCACCACGGAATTGACGTTGAATTCACCCGCAGAAAGCGGCTGGGGTCGAAACAACGTTTTCCAATTCATCCCAATGGTAATACCCAGTGCCAACACAAAGCAAATACTGATTCCCAACCATTGCTTCTTCATCACGCACTCGCTCCGCTTGTTTCAAGGTTATATACCCCCGAGACATTGCCATTAAATGCAAGATTGATGCGTCTGGTCGCACCATTTCGATGCTTGGCAATGTTGATTTCGATCACTTCATTTCCGCCACTGGCTTCTGCCTTTTCCTTGGCTTCCTTGTTGTAATAGGCCTCACGATACAGCAGCATGATCACGTCCGCGTCCTGTTCCAATGCCCCGGATTCACGCAGATCACTCATCATCGGATGCTTGTCTTCACGCCCTTCCACATTACGGCTCAGCTGACTCAACGCAATGATCGGGACATTGAGCTCACGCGCCAGCGCCTTCAGATTTCGAGAAATATCGGAAACTTCCTGCTGACGGTTGTCGGTATAGCGGCCATTGCCTTTGATCAGCTGGATATAGTCGACCATGATGGCATCCAATCCGTCATCATTTCGCAATTTACGGCATTTGACCGCCATTTCCGCCACGGTGATCGCCGGTGAATCATCAAAATATAATGCACAGTTTTTCAAGTTGGCTGCGGCTTCACTCAATGCGTTCCATTCCTGATTGTTCAAATACCCGTTGCGGATGTGATCATTGGGCACACCGGACTTATATGACAAAATACGCTGCATCAATTGAGCGGCCGGCATTTCCAGGGAAAAGAAAGCCACCTTGGATCCATTCATGGCCATATTGGCAGCGATATCCACCGCTACCGCGGTCTTGCCCATGGATGGACGTGCTGCCAAAATGATCAGATCGCCTCGTTGAAACCCGTGCAAGGTGCGATCGAGATCTTTATATAATGACTTGATTCCCGTGATGCTGCTTTTGTTTTCGCTCATTGCGGAAATCTTTTCGATCACTTCATTCACGACGGTGGTCGAACTTTGAAAATCGCCACTTTTACGGTTACGCGTCACACCCAAAACGGCTTCTTCGCTTAATGATAAAAATTGGGCTGCATCGTCCACATTGCCGCTCATGGCATCATTGCTGATCTTCTGACAGGTTTCGATCAATGCACGCAATTGTCTTTTTTCCTGCAGGATCTCTATATAGGATTGGGTATTGGTGGAACTGATCGCACAATCGCAACAACGATAGACATAGTCCACACCACCGATATTATTGAGTTCATTGTGTTCACGCAGGGTATCGATCACTAATGAGGCATCGATGACCTGGTGGGCACTATGGATGGTTTGGATGGCTTTGAACAAGGTTTTATTGGCCGGAAGATGGAAATCGGATTCATTCAATCCGCTTTGCAAGGCAAAAGTGGCGGATTGAACATCCACCATCATATTGCCCAATAAGGCCATTTCGGTTTCATAACTTGCCGGAATCTGCAAACGATCGCCTCCTTTGTATCATGGTTGGACCATGGGATCATTTGGTTTCTTTTGGTAATACCTGAACGGTGATCTCACCAATGACCCCTTTGAATAATTCCACATGGTATTTGGTGATACCAAATGCTGAAATGGGGGTTTTTTCCTCGAATTTCTTTTTATCCACACTGATATCGTATTGATTGCGCAGTGTTTCCACCACATGCTTGGTGGAAATGGTCGAACACATCCGCCCTTCACTGCCTACTTTTTCATGAAAGACCAATTTGATGTTTTCTAATTTTTTTTGCACTTCCAGTGCTTTTTCTTTTAGCTCTTCTTGCTTGGCAGCGCGATCGGCCTGTTGCTTTTCCAATACTTTTTTTGCACCGTCGGTAAAAGGTACGGCTAACCCGCGTGCAACCAAAAAGTTACGGGCATATCCGTCAGACACGTCAACGACAGCATCTTTTTTGCCGACTTTACTGACGTCTTGTAAGAGAATCACTTTCATTCTTCGCTTTCCTCCTGAATTCTTACTTCGATGGCACGAACCAATTCATTGGTCAATGTCTTCATATCCACATCATTGCGTTGCGCTGCAGCGGCCGTTCGATGTCCACCGCCTTTTAACGTTTCCATGATGCGTTGGACGTTGACTTTACCACCACTGCGGGCAGAGATGCCGATGGTCTTATCATCGAGTTTGGCCATGACAAAACTGGCTTTGGCATCATCGATATCCAATAATCCATCGGCGATCTGGCTCATAAACGAACGAGATACGATCGAATCGATGGTAACCAGATAATATCCTGGTAAGATCGGTTTGGCCTGATGATAAAGATTGGTCTTGGCCTCAAACTGTTCATAACTGTCTTTTAAAATCTGATCGACCAAAGAACTGTCGGCTCTTAGATCCAATAATTTACTGGCTGCATCAAACGTGCGCTGGCCGGTCCGGTTTTTGAAGCGCTGGGTATCGACGACGATCCCGGTATACATCAATGTTGCGATCAACGAATCCACCTTGACATGGTGGCCCATGTAACTGAAGAATTCGCAAATCAATTCACTGGCGGATGAACAACCGGATTCGATATAGACCATCACCGGTTTGATCACTAAGTCTTCCGGACGGCGATGGTGGTCGATGATCACGACCTGTTTAGCGGATTTGACCACATTGAGTGCATTGGATTGGTTGATCGAAGAGTGATCGATCATCACTACAATGGTCGAATCATCCAATTCATTGAGTCCTTGCGATTCACTGATGAATTCAAAATGTGATTCCAGATATTCACTGTTTTCATCCATGAACGCTTTCAGCTTTCCCTCGATCCCGCCGGTTTTGGTCACGATCGAAACGGGTTTGTTCATGGATTGTACGATACTGGCCAATCCCAGTGCACTGCCGATGCAATCAAAATCCGCTTCTTTATGACCGACGATGATCACATTGCGGCATCGGGCGATCATATCCCGCAAGGCATGGGCCATGACCCGGGCACGGACGCGACTGCGTTTTTCACTGGCTTCACTGTTGCCACCATAAAAGACAACATCCTTGCCCATCTGTTTGATGGCGACTTGGTCGCCACCTCGTTGCTGGGCAAGGTCCATGGCTGAAACCAACGCATCATCCAATGCCATCACATCGGTACCACCAAAAGCAAATGCCATGGATAGGGTAATGGTAACTTCCAGTTCCAATGCCTGATCCCGCACTGTTTTTAAAATGGAAAAGCGATCATTGGTGGCCATGGCTTCATAATCCGCACGGGTGGCGACCAGATAATAGCGGTCATTGCGAATGCGTTTGACCACGAAATGATGTGATTTGCACCAGTTGATGATCTGCGTGCGGATCGTACCGTTTATGGTAGCTGCCATGGATTCATCTTCAAATCGGGTGGATTCATCAAAATTATCCAGGTTGATCATCCCCACAACGACACTACCATCATGAGCGGCTTTGGCATTGATCAGTGATTCGGTGGTATCACTGAAAAACAAGACTTGGGAATCCTCGCTTTTACTGATGCGATAGTAATGTTCGTCCAGGTTGACCGTGACTGCGTCACTGTCTCCTTTGATCAACTCATCGATCTCTGGTAACCATTCCAATAACTTATGACCGATGCGGGAGTTATAACCCAAATCGGACAAATAATCACTCATCCAGGTGATGACGTAAAAATCATCATAAAACAATATTCCGGTATGACTGTAATTCAAGGCTTGGCTGTAACTGGGGGCAACCAGGGAGGATAATGAGGATAAAGATGCATTGGTAAACACATGCATCCGATTGAAAATCATTGCCAGCAATAAGATCTGGGCCACTAAAAAGACAAGGGCAATGATGTTGATGGTCTGACCATAGATCAATGCAAAGACCAGTAAACCGGCTTCGATGATACAGATCAGTATGGTCAACGTCATCAGACTCTTTCGTTTCATACCATCTATTTTAAATCCAATTACCTGGAATTGTCATCTTTGCCCTGTTGGTCAACCCCATTGAAAACAGTAGTGGTACATCCAAGAAATCCGATACAGGCAAAGATGAACAATGCAATGGAGGGTAAAAAGATCAATACGATGATCATTAGCACTGAGATCCATAATTTATTGGTGGTTCGACCATACCGACTGAGTGTGGTCACACCATAGATCGCCAATGCAAATTGAGCGATCATCCCCATCAAGGATACCAATGCATACATCGATGGATCCAAAGAAACATGATCCATCATTAGAAACAAGATATATCCACCCATGCCAAGATATCCCAATACTGGTTTGACCATTTTATTCATGGTTTTGACCGGTTGAATATAAAAATGCAATCGATTCAATACGATCACCGCCAGGTAATAGCTAACAAAACCAGAGCATACACTTTCTAAAACGATACTGAACAGGATCACCGTTGGCATCATGGCCATCAATTCATCCATACCAAATCCACTGTAGGGTACCATTTCCAATACGGTGCTTGCCACAAATTCACTTTCTGCCATCAGATCATAACCAAAAATCGACGCAAAAACGACCATGGATAAAATATTCGCCACCAGTAAAACAATGACAACAGATAGATAGCGCACCACTTTCGATGATGGTTTGGCCATGAAATACCCCAAACCAATCCCGCTTAAAAATGCCGCAGATAACATGAATATATTCACCATACCCGCCGTGATCACACCAATAAATACCGTGGCGATCCACACGATGATACTGTTCTTGTATCCATATTGGACGGTATAGATCGTTAAAGGCAGCGGTGCGATGAACAAGGTGATGACTTCTGCCCAACCGCCGGTAAATAGATTCAAGATATAAAACAAGCCCATGATGGCTGCACACATTGCACCATAACTGAGTGCTTTGGTATTCATTTTCATGCGTAATATTTTATAACTTCATGCATCGAAATACCGAAAACATAATTCGAAGATCGAACAAATTAAAAAGTTTTGCGGAAATCATACATTTCAGACATAACAGTTTTACGGAAATTATACATATGACCTCAATCTTCAAACTATAGAACACACAAGTCAATTGACATGTTTTATCAAAAATTTTCCAGCCATATACTCAACCGCTACATCATTCATACCAAAGACATCTCAAAAGACAAAGATATTATTTGTCTGCCGGTTTATATGACTGCTTTTTTGTTCAATAATTAACGATTTACCCGGCAAGTCCAACACCCGAAGGAAGTCAAACGAAGAAATCAAAAAGCAGAGGGGTTCATCCTCTGCTTTCATTTGATTTGATTGATTAGTCTGCAATGTAAGGCAGCAATGCCATTTCACGTGCACGCTTGATGGCTACAGCCAATTCGCGCTGATACTTTGCACAAGTACCGGTCACACGTCTTGGGATGATCTTGCCATTGGGCGCGATGAACTTCTTCAGTAATTCGACGTCTTTGTAGTCGATATACTTGATGTTGTTCTTGGTGAAATAACAAACTTTCTTACGGCCAACTCTTTGTTTCTTGTAAGCCATTGTCGTTCTCCTTTTTTAAAAATTGGAATCAAAACGGCAAATCGTCACTGCTGATATCCAACGACGGTCCATTGAGCATATCGGCATACTGACTCAATTCCTCATTGCTGACGGCATTCACCGGGGAAGGATTCATTCCCGGAACGGAATAGCTGTTGGCACTCGGGTTTGTCCCCATGCCGACATTGGCATTCGCGTTTTCATTGCGTCCGCCGATCAAGGTCACCCGATCCGCCGTGACTTCGGTGGTATAGACTTTCCGTCCATCCGCCCCATCATAGCTGCCGGTAGTGATGCGACCTTCCACGCCGACGATGCTGCCTTTAGCGGCATAATTCGCCAAATAATCGGCACTTTGACGCCAGGCAACACAGTTGATGAAGTCTGCAGTTTGATTATTATTGCCATTTTGTTGCGTATTGCTGCGGGAGCCGATCCGGTTGCAGGCAACCGTAAAGCGCGCCACAGACAATCCGCTGTTGGTTTTTCGCAGGTCGATATCGCGCGTGATGCGACCGACCAGCACAACTTTATTGATCATGGAACTTCTCCTTGACGATTATGCACGATCAACGGTGATCATGTGACGGACCACATTCTTGTTCAGTCCCATCAGACGATCGAATTCGTTCAAGCATGCATTGTCGGCATTGAATTTGCAAACGACATAATAACCTTTGGTCATATGATCGATCGGATATGCAAAATCACGCAGACCCCATTCATCCACATTATTGATGCTGCCACCGTTATTGGTGATGATTTCACCCAAGGATGCGATCAATTTGTTACGATCGTCATCGGCGACATCGGCATTGATAATGTACATGACTTCATACTTCTTCATGTCTTATCCTCCTTCCGGTTTAACAGGCCATTCTCCATAGATAGAATGACCAAGGAGCATTTGCTCGCTGGACAATGATAGCATCTACACCAAGCCTTGACAACTTGAAAAACAACGATGTTTACACCAATATTGTCAAACCTATCCGTTTAGCCACAGATCATTGAGATTTCGGCGTGCCTGAAGGAATCCATGGTCTTCACGGGTAGGATGGATGCGGTTGGTCAATAAGACCATGCCCCTTCTGGCATCCATATCCATGATGATACTGGTCCCGGTAAAACCAGTGTGGTAAAGGATGGAACCATGGTATTGTTTGTCCCAACCCAGACCACGATCAAACGTTTCGATGGTTTTGACCTGTTTGAACATATTATGGCTGAACAAGCGGGGATCTTGATCCAAATACGCTTTAACAAAAACCACGACATCATCCAAGCTGGCAAATATACCTGCGCTTCCCGCCGGGAACAACGTTCTTCCTTTGTAGTCATGGACCATTTTCACGATCGGTGAGCCATTGACCACTTCTTCCGGGATATAGGTATAGCCATCATCTTGGGGATGATACCCAAGATGATGCAACTGCAATGGTTTGACCACATGCATCTGGATCGATTCATCCAATGGCATCGCATCCACCGCTTCAATCACCCATCCCAATAATACGAATCCTGTATCGGAATATTGACTTTTGCTCCCTTTGGGATAATCAGTCGGTGCGGATAAAATACGTTGTTTCAATTGCTCACGGTTTAACGAATGCTTATCTGCAAAATCCGATACCAATCCACCCGTATGGGTCAAGGCTTCGTAAATGGTCGTATCACCTTGATAATCTGCGATATAACTGGAAAGTGGATCATCGAGATGGACTTTTCCTTGATCCAATAACTGAAGCATACGGGTGGTCGTACCAATGACTTTGGAACAGGATGCCATATCATATAAGGCTTTGTGGTCCAAGACCATCGTGTCATATGGTTCAACCATGCCATAATGACCATAATAATCCATGGTCAAACCATCGGGTTCGATCAGTGCCAAAGAAGCACCGGGAATCATTTTCTGATCCACCATGGTGTGGACCTGTTGGATCAATACATCGTGTGTCATAAAGTTATCCTTCTTTCTAATCGTCCCATTGCAGGTTATATCCCAATTCATAGTGATACCGTACCGCATCGTTTAAACCATGTTCACTGTCAAAGTTGACCACATCGGTCACTTTGCCGATGGTCGTATCATACGTCACAATGGTGATCCCACTGTTATTGAGGGTATATTCCACATCATCGATAACGATATCACTGTTATTGGGATCATCATAGCTGGATAAATATACTGGGATTTCTTGATCCCCATTATAAATCGATAAATACATTTCCACTGGTTTTTCATCGCTGATGATCTGATCATAACCATAAAAATTCAATGCCATCACCACATAAGGTTGTGTCAATACATCCACACCTTCCGGTAACCATGGATCAAAGCTACCATAGCTTTGATCCATATCCGATGTAATGATAAAGACCATATATTGATCTTCATTGACCACCGTATTCATATAGGTATCAAAGCTTTGGATGTTCATCAATTTGGGTGAACCCTGTTCATACACATTGTCATACATGGTCATATCGCACGAGCGGATGGTATCGACCCCATAATAGAGTGCATAGTCTTTATTCGTATCCAACAAGTGATTATTGGTGACATCAAACAATCCATAGTTGGGATTGTATGGACCATAGAATTCACTGTTATATTCACCCACGACCGGATTGGCATTGCCCATGGCTTTTTGATAAACGATGGTTTGACCACGTTGAAGATACTGGATATACAAATACCCGATATCCACCAGTGCATACCCATATTGAAAAACAGAGAGCCCCATGGTTAGACCACATAAAGCAATGGTGATATTTTTAAAACCAGTGAATACTTGGTTCAAACCATGTAACAATATCCCTGTACCCATCACATACAGGCTCATTGCAAAAAACTGACTGCGATCAAACCCGATAGCGACCGGTGTAATCACCATCACCAAGGAACATGCGCTGCCACTGAGCATAAATGCAAGTGAAAGCCAGATCTTTTCTTTGTTTATCTTATGGTTTAAGCCAAGTAACAGCAGTATCCCATATCCGACAATCACCACCAATACCTGTGGATTTTTAATATAAATATTCAAATAATCCACCGCACGATGGATCAAACCATACAATGATGTATCCACATCGATCCCCGCTGCCCGTACATAATTGCCTGGAGCCATAACCATGATGGTCAAACCAATCGCAGCGGGGATCAATGTCATCACATACGGTTGAATATGATGATCAACCATTAAATAATGAATGATCAACATCAAAGCGATCATCATCACAGCTGCCCCACCACTGTTTTCATTGCTCCATCCCGCAACCAATCCCAGTGGGATCAATATCCATACATGCTTGACGGTATGACCATGCAAAACCCGACTCAATGGATATAACATTCCTAAGATCAATGTCGAGGTCCACAGATAATTGCAAGAACCGGTCAACCATAATGTGGTCTGACCAAAGTAGGGTACGACCAAAAACACCGTGGAGACGATCAATCCATATAACCATGGATGATCATTTTGATCATCCATGGTTATATGGCGATAGATCAACCACGTAAACAAGACAAACACACCACTATTGATGATATTGAATACCCATTTTGGCACACATAACATCAGTCTGACCAATATATGGGCCACGCTACGCCCGCCCCAGTTCATGTATTGCTGATATTCCCGATAGAAAATATCCACCAATCCATTGTTTTGCATATATGTAAAGTCATCCGCCAGATACGGAGTGATCCCATTTAAGATCATCACCAATACCATGGTTATGGCCATGATCAATACCATCCTTGGATGAGCTTTTACCTTTGACTTGAGTTTATCCATACACCTATTCTAAGCAAAAACTAGGGTCAAAACCACCATCCGATCATTATTCTTAGATAATAATTTGACAAATCACCACATCGTCATATGATTAAACCATAAATAAGAAAGGAAATGGGACCCATGAAAATCGAAACCATCGTTCAAACCAACGGCAATGAAATCAATGTCGCCGACGTTGAAAAACAAGTCAAAGAAGCCATCAAAGCTGCCGGTTTGAAAGTGAAGGAAGTCAAGAAAGCCACCGTATACCTCAAACCCAACGAAAACGAAGTATACTACAGCGTGGAAAACGAAGACGGCACGACCTTCAACAGCCAGCTGATCGCTGAATAAACCATTTACATATATGAAACAAATCACCGGAATCCTTGGATTCCGGTGATTTGTTTTGAATCGATATTTCGTTCTCGAATCAATCATTTTTTTAGATTACACTTCATCGAGCGAATGGATCTGCTCCATTGCTATCATCCATCAGATAATTTATACGGATCAAATGGTCAAAGGGAAAAGCTGCAAACTATTGACCCGCATCGATGTGTGAGAAAATGGTAGAAACCACGTCACTTTTGGCATCCGCATAATCCTGTACATATTCAAACGATTGGCTAGCCAATCTGCGTTTGGTTGAACCATACAACGCCATGTCGACTGGATGCGTTGTTAACCAATCCCGAAAGTCAAGCATCCGCTTGACTTCAGGACAATTAAAACCAAATACATGCAGATTGACTTGCGGTTGGTTTAATTTGAGCATGCGATGGTCATACCAGTCATCTTCCCGAATGCGAAGCCGATAGCCAAGTCCTTGAAGCAACGGGACATATGCATCTTCCTTTTTCGGATTTGAAATGGTCAGCACCATATCGATGATGGGTTTGGCACATAAACCGGGGACACTGGTCGAACCAACGTGTTCCACTTGATGTGGGATATCTTTGAATGCGTAATCGATATCCTTTTTCAGTGACTCAAAAACGATCGGCCAATTGGGATCATAATCCACGATGATGATCCCATCTTTGGCAGATTGAGGTTTTCCGATGGTTACGGATTTTAGATATTCATGTGATTTGATAGTGGATGGATCGCTCATATTACTTCGTGATACTCAATAGGATTTGATTAAGACAATGATCACTGTGGTCTAAACCATAGTAAATACTGTCTCCGTTGTCATCATAATCGATTTCTTCAAGAAGAAATGCGGAATCACCCGTAGTCGTATGCCTTACGGTAAATTTAGCGATCGACTCATTCTGATATGTAATATCAATGACTGGTTCATCCTCCATGGTTTCAATGGTATAACCATAATCATCGGATAGATCCGCCATCATGTAGACCGTGATCAGATCATCATCATAAATCGGTACATAGTCAATGGTATCGACATTACCGGTTTGAACCGGTTCAATGACCATGGTCGTATCATTTCCGCTCCAGTTGGGACCGGTCGGCTGGTCCCCATACTGGGGACCATCAAGCGCATGGAGTGGTAATACCAACATCCCCAGGATGCCCATGGTTAAAATCATCGGTTTCAATTTCATCAATATCCCTCCATTTCTTCCAAATCAAACGTAACCAGCGGGATTTGAGTCAATTCACCCACTTGATCATAATCAAAAACCACAGTATTGGTTTCATCCAGCTTCGGTATGCCAAAACCACCCATCTGTACCGATTCAACCGCTACAAAAGCATCGGTTTTACCAATCACGGTATTGCCATACATCAAAAAATCCGGATCATCTTCGACCTGTTTGTTGAAATAATCCAAGGGATAAAACGTCACCGGATCACTAATCAATGCATCATTGTACTGCAGTGATTCATCCACATCGTAATAGCTGCGAATAGTAAAACCATCCGTTTCCTTATCCTGTGTCACCATCACATACACCTGATCCGGCAATGGATCCAATACCCAATAATTGATCCCGGTACCAACGATTGTATATTCCACATATGTGATTTCCATTGCTTGTTCCAATTGTTCGTCAGTAAACCGAGCGGGTTGCATCGTTGATTCTACCGATGGTGATGGTTCGACCATGGGTGTTGATTCAACGGATGAAGATGGTGTGACCACTTCATCCGATACACTGCATCCACTGGTCAAGACCAATGCACACAGCATCCAGATCCTCTTTTTCATTTCGTCACGTCTCCTATGACTTAATTCTATCCAATCTCCATATAAACGTCAAAGAACCAAATCATCAGAGCAATAGATTCGCTCTTAAATAGACCGAACCGTAACAATTCATATCCAATGAAATCGATAATGGTTCAACCAACAGTACCTGTTTTGCTTTCAACAGGTTTTTATCAAAATCAAAAATCATCTAATAGTCATGTTCCACCAGATTGTTTTGCGTATCATACCGGAAGGCGGCATCAAAAAACAAACGTTCTGTTTTGATGAAGTTAAACTTTTTGATCAATCCTTCTTTGATGGTTTTACCCGCACCCATTTGATTGAAAGATTGATGTAAAAGGATATCGAATTGGAAAGAGATTTGTCAAGGGAGGATTACACAGAAAACACACTCGGCTTTGATCTTTGAAAATCACTTTTCTGACGTTTCTTGTTGCGGTATAATATTTCCTCCCGTATTATGTGTTTGGAATCAGTTGTAGTTCCCTGACGTTTCTTGTTGTGGTATAATGGGCAGTCAGAAATTACAATAAAGTATAGCCACTTGGACAACAAAAAAGAAGTAAAACGAGAACGGCCCCTAAGATGGTTACAGGTGCCAGAGCAATGATATGAGTGCAGTATACTCATGCCATATGGAGGAGCAATGGAGAGAAGGAAAACGCAGGCTATGGCGTCGCATA
>CALVGN010000026.1 GCA_944327105.1 uncultured Erysipelotrichaceae bacterium
TCTCTGTTTTTTTCTGGCAACCTTTCGCCCCTCGAGAGGATTCGGATGATATCATCGAGCAGACCAATGTTCATGTGTCGCTTCAAAGCCAACTTGTAGTCTTTTTTGAACTTTGTCGTCCAAACAATATCACGCTTCATTTTTTCAGTTCCCTGAGAGCTTCTTCAACATCAGAATAACGTTTTACACTCGGATCTCGTGCAATTTGTTCCGCCTCCAACATGGCAGCAATAGTTTCCTTGTTAGGTTGTTCCAATTTAACTTCAAAAGGAAAACCACCCGAGCGAAGCGACTGACGCAAGAAAACATTAATTGCTGTTGTAAGGTTCATACCCAATTTGTTGTATAACGTTTCACATTGATTTTTGAGTTCCCTGTCCATGCGGACACTGAAAGTCGTCGTATTAGTTGCCATATTGAAATACTCTCCTTAATCTTATTTACATACATTATATATCAATTGCACCGCATAATATGTCTAATTTGCTAATTTTATATATTTCTTTGAACCAGATATTGGGTTAAACTGCACACTTGATATAGTTAAAAATTTGCGTTTGACTGATCTGTATCTCACAAAATTGAAAATGATTAGTTTTTCATTTTGTCGATCTAAGCATAAACTTCTATGAATCAATCTTTTTTCAGCATCGATTTTTTAGAAAATCTGCAATCAATTCTGTATTTTGCCCTTCGTAGTAACGTACAAGCAGTTGCTTAAATTTCGGCACTTCCTTATCGGGAATGACCAGAATTATCACCACCATGTCCAATCAAATAATGGTTAGCAAATATCACCGCTGCACGCTTATTTCCAATATCACAATTTCCCAACCGGCAACATCATTGAATTTATGTGCAACCACAATCACCAATCGCTTAACCATCCTAAAAAAGAAAATAAAATCAAATACCGTGGTTCACGCAAATCCAGGTATTGGGATAGTACTGACGATTAGAAAAAAGCACGACAGGCGCATCATCTCGATGCGCCTGTCGCATTATCCTTATCATGAATCAATGGGATTGCCTTGGTTTTACCATCCTTATTCTTGGATTCTAGCTGTTTCTCTTTCTTCCATAATGCTTTACGATTGGGATTATCCGGGGCGATCTTAAAAATCACGCCATCACTTAGATTTTCAGCATGGACGTTATATCCATAGGTATCACACACTTTTTTAACGATGGATAGACCCAATCCGAATTTTCCTTTATTGCCCACTTCATAGGGTCTAAATATCGTCTGCAATGTTTCTTCGGGGATCCGTGGACCATCATTGGCAACCGAGAGATTGCCTTTCTTTAATTTGATGGTGATGCCGATCTTGGCATATCTGGTCGCATTTTCCACTAAGTTTTCGATCACGATGCGCCACGGCTCGCTTTGACCATGGTACAAGGTATTATCGCATTCCATGTTCCAGGATAAAGATGGGTGGATCACTTTGAATTCCGATACCACTTTGTCGATGATCGCTGCCATATCCACTGTATCCGCCTTGGGTGCATCATCCTTGATGTATTCGATACGATTCAATAACAGCAACGACTGGACTTTCTTTTCCAATCGTCCAGCAGCTTCAACGATCACGTCCACACTGTCTTCCAATGTTCCATAGGGATAGATGCCATCTTTGATGGACTCGGCATAACTTTTGATGGTCGCGATCGGTGTTTTCAAATCATGAGAGATATTCTGGATCATCTCTTCTTTGATATGGTCCTGCTTATCGATATATTGCTTCATCTGGGCAATGGCACTGGCCAGATCTCCGATCTCATCATAGCGGTTGAACATCAATTCCTTGTTATCCACCGGCATGTCATTACGGATGGCATTGACCACTTTACGCATTTGACTCAATGGATGGATGATACCGGAGATCCAGATGAATAACGCCACTAAAATCATGGCCGTCATGGAGAAGATGGTCAGGATAATGGAATTGACCAATGCTTCTTTATAGGCTTCCTGATAGGCATTGGAGGCCATGGTGATGGTACAGCTGGTCAATGTGGGACAGGAACCAACGAAGTAGATGGTCGTACCATCGGCTTTTAACTTATCTGCAACTTCACCGGTTTTCATGCTCAACCCATCAAAACTGGAATTGACCATCCGAGAGACGATGGATTGGACCACTTCCACACTGATATCACTTTTACTGCCTTGATATACCATTGCGATCCCGCTTTGCGGGTTGTATCGTGCATAGGAAAAATTGGAATCAATGATCAGATTGCCTTCCGCACTTTCTCCTCGGATGATCAGATCTTGATTGATTCCACGTAATTGACTGTAGATGGTATCATCCACAAACGCGTTGACATTGCTGGTCACCGGAAACAGATAGATGATGGCGATCCCGATGACCACAAAAAACACGATGCAGATCAACTGCTGAGATAATGTAAACTCCCGCAGCCACAGCCGGATGCGTTTCATGGTTCAATCATCCCAACCGATAACCGTAACCATAAATGGTCTGAATATTCAGATCGGGACATTTTTTTCTCAAGCGACGTAATGTATCATCGACCACCCGATCGGAACCATAATAATTTTCATCCCAGACTTTAACTAAAATCTGATCTCTGGAAAAAGCCTGACCGATATTTTTGACAAATAGCATCAATAACTCAAATTCCTTGGTGGTGAGTTCAATGACTTCATCCCCACGATGGATCTTGCGTTGGGTTTCATCAATGATATAACCATCGACTTCATATTTTCCTTCATTTTCTTTATAGACCCGTCGGATCAGGTTATTGACCCGCAATACCAGTTCTTTGGGAGAAAACGGCTTGGTGATGTAATCATCACTGCCTTTTTCAAGACCGATGATCCGATCGAATTCCTTGTCACGGGCACTCATGAAAATCACCGGCATATGGGGATATTGGGCACGGATCAGTTCGATCAGATCGAATCCGCTTTTATCTCCCAGCATGATATCGAGGATCCATAATGAAATATTTTCATCCGCCACATGTGCAGCCGCTTCATCGAATGTCATGTAGCAATGGCAAGTATAGCCTTCTTTTTCAAGATAACCTTTGACTAAATAATTTAAATCGCGTTCATCTTCAACGATATTGATCACGTGTTTCATATCTCTTTAAAACCTTTCTGAAACTATATATTTCATTATAAAGAAAAAATGGGATGGGATGGTAAAAACCATCAAATCCCATATTTATCTTGAATTTTTGCGGCAAGCTCACTGACCAATGCATGACATTGTTCTTCAGTCTTGGCTTCTGCCATGACTCGAACCAGCGGTTCGGTCCCACTGGCTCGAACCAATAACCGTCCACTTCCCTGCAGACGTTGATCGACGTCATCGATCCATTGTTTGACTTGAGGATCCTGCAAGACTGCATGCTTGTTATTTACTTTGACGTTGACCAATTCTTGAGGATAAATGGTCACACCATCGGCCAATGTAGCCAATGGGACGTTCGCTGAAGTCACTACCTGCAGCACATGCAATGCGGTCAGCAAACCATCACCCGTCGTGGCATCCCGTCTGAAGATGATATGACCACTCTGCTCGCCACCGAGATCATAGTGATGGTTGACCATCTGTTCATATACATATTTATCACCGACATCAGTTTTCACCGAAACCAGATTTGCATCGTTCAATGCATGGAAGAAGCCCAGATTGGCCATGACGGTCGAGACCACACAATGGTCATTGAGTAGTCCCTTGTGATCCAGATACTTGCCTAAAAAGTAGAGCATATGATCACCCGTGACCATACGACCCAGATGATCCACACACATCAATCGATCCGCATCCCCATCGAATGCAAAACCCATATCCGCATGGTTGGCCAACACGGCTTTTTGTAAACTTTCCGGATGTGTGGATCCACATTGAGTATTGATATTGGTCCCATTGGGTTCAACATGGATGGCAATGACCGTACCACAGACTCGAGACAATACATCCACCGCTGTCATGGTGGCCGAACCATTGGCCCCATCGATCACGATGGTTAGATCATTCCTATCCAATGGTACAGTATCCGACAACCATTGTTTATATTCATCCAGCAATGATCCATCGTTGATCACCGATCCGATTTTGTCATCCACTGCCAGATCAACCGTGGTTTGACCATCCAAATACGCTTCGATCGCTTCTTCCAGTTTCGGATCACACTTTTCCCCATTGCCGTTGAATAACTTGATTCCATTATCCCCATACGGATTATGGGATGCCGATATCATCGCCCCACAGGCATAATGATGATGGCGCACTTGATAAGCCACCATCGGTGTGGGACAAATCCCACACAATACGGCATCACAACCGCCAGCAGCGATCCCAGCCGCTAGCGCATTTTCCAACATATCCGAACTGAGTCGGGTATCTTTGCCGACCAAGATCTGCGCTTTTCCATTTTGACTGTAATGATGGCCTAGGAATATACCGACATTTAATGCTTGTGTAACGGTCAATGTGGTATTGGCATTTCCACGAAAGCCGTCCGTTCCAAAATACTTACCCATAATCGTTTATCCTTCCAAATCTTCCGTTTCAGTCTGTGCCGCATTGGGATCCAAGACATTGACCGTGATCGATGTCTGATCGGTGGTAAATGTCACATACGGATTTTCCGGCGTATCCAGATGGATCTGCATTTCATTGATACCGGGAGTTACACCCGTAAAATCAATATAGGCATTGATCTGTTCCGCGGTGATCGCATTGACGTTTTCTTCCGTTCCGGTAATGGTCACCGCCACATTGGCTTGATAACCTTCGGATGAGATGTTATAGCCATTGGTATTGTTGCGATAGCTTAATGGGATACCCTCAATGACACGGGTCGTGGCATTGCCCAAGGTGATGTCCATATTCACCTGATTGATGGATGAAGAATTGACACCGTTGGGTAAGACCAATGGACGGGATAAACGGGTATCTGTGGTCAGTGTGGATGCATCCACGGTCACAACAACATTTTCGATGGTATCCAATACACTTTCACTGCCATAGACCGTGACGGTATTGTTATCCAATGCAATATCCTGGATGGCCAGACCATCGGGTAATGTGCCATTGATCTGCACACTGATGGCCACCGTTTTACTGGGGGAAGCCACGGGTACCGATACACCGATCGTTTCTGGAACGATCTCACAATCTACCGGTTTCCCATTGGCATCATACGCCACTAACCGTGCTTCCGTTTCAAAATCCGCGCTTACACCCGAGACATCGATCAATGCTTTGACAAATGCAATGGAATCTAAGGTATCCTGAGACGCCCGCACATTGATGGTAGGGGTCTCAAAAGTCGGTGTACCTAAAGAATAAATGTTACTCATACGGGAAACATTGACAAAATCATATCCGACTTCAAAACTCATGGTCGCTTTAGGCTTCATGGTAATGACGGCTTGACTGGGATCGATGGTCACCCGAACAGATTCGGGGAAGCCTTCGGCTTCAAACCGAACGGTATGGGTGCCTTCGGTCATGCCTTCCAGATCGGCTACGATATAACCACTGGAATTGGTGGCAGAAACCACATCTGAACTGTCACCGGAAATGATGACATCGACGCTGTTTGGTAAACCCGTCACTTCAAAGGCATCATAGTTGTATTGGGCATTGATGCTCACACCTTCCAACACTCTGGAATTGAGCATGGGTGAACCAAACAATGAAATGGTGGATTCATAATTTACGGAGATGAATAGTACCACCGCAATCAAAAAAGCGACCAGTTTGCTGTGTTTGACATTGAAAATATAGCGGTCGATCATGCTGAATAACCAGCGTACCACCCGCATGACGGTCTCTTCGACCCAGCTGTAGGTATTAGCAAGACGGGCCGTGGAATTGGACAGCCGCTCATCCATGGACACTTTGGTTTTGTTCTGCTTGTCGGCCATGTCTATTCCTCCTTGCTCCCTTTCTTGTTGGACAGGGATGTATTGCGCAATACATCCATCTGGCTGGAAATGGAATTGTCACCCATCAGGGCTGAAATATTAATGGATGCCGTGCGTTCGAGCAATTCTTCGATTCGTTTGTCATCCTTGGTCTCAACGGGTGGTTTATCCGGGGTTGGACCAGTGGTTGGTGTCGTGGTATTGTGCGGGTCCATACCCGGAGTTTCAACAGATTTGACACCCATCGGGGATACTGAATTTCCTGGGAAATAGGGAGTAGAAGTTGACTTGGTTGTACCATGCTCATCCGTACTGCGTTCCACATTGGTTTTGATATGATCATGTTTGTTTGCTTCATGATGGGATGATGCAATGGTTTCATATCCCTTGATCTGATCCACTTTATGATGCGGTAATTTCATCGTGGTTTCAATCGTTGGAGATGGGGTGGTTTCAACCATCGGTTTATCGGATTTTTTATTTTTGCGTTTTCTGTTTTTCTTGGTCGTATCGTGCTTGCGTACGGCTAATCGAGAGAAAACACCGGTTCGTGTTGCTTCACTTTGCTGTTCCACTGCAGTATTGGTTTCACCATTGGTCTCATTGCTGGGCGAAACCATCAAACTGGCCTGGGTCTCTTCCCCACAGATCACGCGCATCAAATAATCCCGTAATTGAGCCTTATTGACCCCAAATAATCGTCCGCCTTCGGTAATGGAGATCGCACCGGTTTCTTCGGATACGACGATGGATACGGCATCCGATACTTCACTGATCCCGATCGCTGCTCTGTGGCGTGCACCAAAACGATTGGGCAGATCTGCATTGCTGCTTGGGAAATATGCGCCGGCACAGGCAATCTTATTGCCTTGGATGATCACGGCACCATCATGTAATGGTGTTGAGGTGACAAAAATGGACGTTAACAGTTCAGGTGTGATCGTACCATTGATGGCCGTGGCTTTTTCAATATATTCATATAAGCTTTGGCTTTGCTCCAGCGTGATCAATGCACCGACCTGGTTTTGAGAAAGCAAACCGGTGACTTGGACCAATACATCCACGACGTGGTTTTTTTCATTGCCGCTGAGTGAATTGATGCGTGAAAAAACATTGGATTTGCCTAGGCGTTCCAATACGGTACGGATCTCGGGCTGAAAGACGATGATGATCGCCAGAAAGCCCCATGAAATAAACATGTCGCTCAACCAGGCGACCGTGGTCAAACCAAAGAATTTGCTCAATGCATTGACCAATACCACCACAATGATCCCTTTGAAGATCTGTGAAGTCCGTGAATTGGTTCGAACCACCTTCAAACAGTAGTAAACCAAAAACCAGATAATGATAATATCGATTGCCACACGCAATATCGTGCGCAAACTTTCCAGTGTCAGTGAAATGTTATACCCCAGCACAATAATCTCCTTAACGTGGTTTAAATTATATCACGCTATGGTTATCACCCTGAAACCTTAATGTCCCACACTTTCACATATTCACCATCCCATGTAATGGTTTCATTAAAAAAGTCGACGTATGCACGTCGACTCGGTTCCTTCATTGCTGGATTATGATTCATTTCCATAAGTCATGGGGATACAGACCTTCTTTTTTATAATTGGCGATCTGTTCCATGACATAGGGTTTGTCTTCTTTATAGGTCACTCCAAACCAACGTGCCGGTGTGCCCATCACTTCAACACGGGTTTGACCCGCATCAATCAAATCGGCCACTGCCGTCGGAATGACATGTTCGCACTTGAGTGGATTGACATTCAAGTTTTGCTTCAAAAATTCGACGAATATCGGTTCACACTGCTCAAAAATATGTGGAGTAAAGCCCCAGAAATTCATGGAGCATAGCATATCGTCGGGCAACACTTCATGCTTTCCATCTTCTGCGATGACTGCATGTTCGCCTTCTTTGACGATTTTTTGAATCTCTTTCAATGCACTCAATTTTCCATCTTCCATCTGGCAGATAGCACGGGTGACGGAACCATGTTCAGTAATGGTATTGACCAATGGATAACCGACCATGCCATAGTGGTCATCACTCACCGTCTCAGATAAGAATTTGACCATGATCTCAAACGATTCCCGTCCATAAAAATCATCGGCATTGCATAACATAAACGGTTCATGCACATGGTTTTTACATGCTAACAATGCATGCGTCGTACCCCAAGGTTTTTCACGATCTTTCGGAGCCTCAAACCCTTCGGGCAAATCCGTCATGTCCTGATAAACAAATTCAACGGGGATATGGGCGCGGACCCGATCGACCAGATGGTCACAGAATGCCTGCTCGTGTTCTCTGCGAATGATCAGATAGACTTTGCCAAAGCCAGCTTTCATCGCATCATAGATGGTGAAATCAATGATGGACTCACCATTGTCACCGACGGTATCGATCTGTTTCAAACCACCATAACGACTGCCCATACCGGCAGCAAGAATGACAAGGGATGGTTTAACCGTAGTTGTCATATGTAAAGTATTCCTCCTGTATTGCCATGATTATACCATTGAAACTTTGAGTAGTACCACGTTAAGGGAATATCCACAATGATTGCAATCTGATTATAATAAGAACCATGGACCAACCAAAAATCATATTGGCTTCGGGATCTCCACGCCGCAAACAACTGCTCAAACAATTATTCGATCAATTTGACGTCATTATCCCGGATAGTGATGAAACCATCGATCCTTCACTTTCCATATTGGATAATTTACAACTGATCGTTTATCGCAAAGCTGATAGCATTCGAATAAGTGATCCAAATAGGGTGATCATTGCATGCGATACCATGGTCGTCATTGATCAAACCATTTTAGGTAAGCCAAAAGATAAAGACGATGCAATCCGTACATTACACCAGCTTTCCGCTAACACTCATCAAGTGATCAGTGGTGTCGTTGTCAAAACCAATGATACGACTCATTATGCTTATGTTACGACCAACGTCTATTTCAACAAACTTTCTGACCAAACGATATTGGATTATGTGGCCTCCGGTCGCCCCATGGATAAAGCCGGTTCCTATGGTATCCAAGATCATGACGTCAATTTAGTCGATCATATCGATGGGGATTACGATAACGTGGTCGGCTTACCACTGCATTGCTTAGCTAAGTTATTAGACTTAGCGGGTATCCCTCATAAATCCCTTCATTAATTATGGTTTGACCATAGCAAAACTATGGTTCAATCTCCTGTTTTCACGTCTTTTGGCTTCGAAAGGAAGTTCATCACCAATTTGACCATTGCATCTTTTTCTTCCGCTCTGGACTCCGCAATCATCAAAGTGATGGCAACCAACGCACTGTTGGAAATTATTTGCTGACCATCGATCATCAAATGATGGTTCTTGTTGAGAAATTCTAGAAAAATCGTCGCACCGATCCGCTTGCAACCGTCTGCAAAGGGATGATCCTTGATCAAAAAATACAACAAATTCGCTGCTTTTTCCTCGATGCTTGGCTGACTGCTCCCACGATTGAAATCGTGGGGTTCTTTTTATTTTCTCGCATAAGATGCACCGCCAACTTAAACCTTAATCATTGAACGACCAGCGGGTCAGAGGATGTCGGATATTACACATATGCGATACACGAACATTCAAGTAGCGGTGCATCATAGTACACCCTTTCCACAGTGTAGATTTACTACTCAAGGGTTGAGTCGAAACCCTTTGTGGCATTCGCCACGGCTTTTAAGACTAAAATTGCATAGCAAGTGAATTGTTGATTCCCATACAGGACGGATAGACATGACCACTTTGATAGTTCTCATAGAGTTGATGAATCAATTGATTGTGCATCATCATAAAGTGGTCAAAATCATGATGCAAACCATAATGATCTAATTCTTTTTCGTTAATAGCATGTTGCAATAGATAGGCACTGTATAGATCACGTTGAACCGTGATCTTATCATCCAATTGCTTCCATCGTTGGTCGACAGATGCAGGTATATATTCACCTGTGAGATGATTGTATTGCGATGCCTTAATATATTTCGGATTGACTTTGTACAAGATGCCACCACGTTTGGTGAGATTCCATTCGATCCACCATACTAATTGTGCCGGGGCATGCAATCCAATGGAGTGACCATATCGTTTTTTTGACTTGGCTTTTCCATTTTCAGTGTATTTCGTTTTCTTTGCACGTTTGGCCAAGGCTATGAAATCCATATCTTCAATGAATGCGACATTTCCATATGAGGTGATCTTCTTCGCCAAAATTTGTTGATATTGCAATAATTGCGACTGTCGCTTTGCATACAAATTTTTGATTTGATGCTCTGTACGATATTGGCTTTTTGATTTCGCCCACTTACGATGGAAATATTTACTATTACGACGAATCCTCCCATCTGCATTATAGTTATCTGGATTGTTTGCTCGCCGCTGACGATCATTTTTACGATTCAATCGTTTAATTTCTTTTTCAATGCGTTCAATGCCATCATCCAATTCCTTTAAAAGCAATGCATCGTCCGATGCAATCGCAATGGTGGATGTGCCAATATCAATACCAATGATGCCTGATTTTTGCTGATTGTTCGATTTTATTGGCATATCACCTTCAATGACAAGCTGTACATAATAGCGATAAGAATGCTTGTGCCAACGTCGTTTTAATCGACAGAATCGAATATCTCCGATTCTTAAGGCTTCTAAGGCAAACGTATCATTGTGACGGATTCTAATATTAAATGATTTATCCATAAATTCGATGTGTCCATCTCGATATCGAAATCCGCTTTTATTGCTTTTCTCGGATAGCGATAGACGATTCATGTTTTTCTTATAGTGAATGCATTTCCCATCATCATAGAGAAATTTTTCTACCGCTTTATATAAGTCTGCCGCAATCATTTGTTCCATCGTGGATGAAACATATTTTGAAAATTTGGCACGTCCGATTTTTAAATATTTTTCGAGATCGCTTTTGCAGGATAGACCATATTTGATTCGAAGTTCTTTTAAGGTCTGCTTATCTGTATTCGACAATTCCCGTTCACTTGAATGATAGTAGGCTGTCATGTTCTGATTGTATGTTTTGTCTTTTAAAAGCCGATTGATGCGTTTCCTAACTTCGGTGACACCAATGTTGTATAGGATGTTACCGTACCAAAATACATGTTCAAAGAAACGATCATCTGCATCCGTTGTTTCTAATCTTAACGTGACTGTGTACAACATTGGTGAACCTCCTCTCTATTTATTCTTTTGATTTGCAATGTATTTCTTAACTGCATCTTCGGATATAGAGCCTACTGAAGACGCAAAGTAACTACGTGTCCATAAGCATGGCAATTTACTGACCAATTCGGGAAACTCCTCTCTCAGTTTATGGGCACTGATGCCTTTTAACTTTTTGACAACTTTGTCCAGAGCGATTGTTGGATCGAACTCAATGAACAAATGGATGTGGTCGGGCATGACTTCCATCATTTTGAGATCGAATCCGTATTGGTCTGATATTTCAATCAGGATTTCTTTTAACCGTTTATCGATTCCATTGACCAATACTTTCCGACGATATTTTGGACAAAAGATTATATGAAATTGGTTCTTAAATATAAGCGTGTGTTTATGTACATAACCATTCTCATCTCTTATCATGGTTATATTTTCTCACATAATGAATAGCCATTCCGATTTTGGGCTAACGATAAGAATACAAACAAAATTTTTTCGTAAAAGCAATAAGTGGATTCATTCATCCCACGATTGAAATCGTGGGCTTTCTGAATCAGATATCGTAAACTTCCTGACCGAACACATTCTGATACACAGCCGCCAGGATTCCATTCAATTTTCCCGGTTCTTTTTCCACACCGAAAACATCGGATTGAAATCGCATTTTATCGATCAATTCGCGACATTCTTCATAGGAAAGCCGATATATAGAATCCGTACCTTTTGGTTTTGGAATCGAGCCGTGATCGTAGTCATCCAGCAGGGTTAATGCATGCTCATACTTTTCGATGACATCCAGTACCTCAGCTTGTTCCAGCTCAAGCGTGGAAGCGAGCATCCGTGATTGGATTTCGATAGTCTTATTCAAGACCTCCAAACGTTTCTGATTGGCTGCATAGCCTTTGACCATATAGTCTTTCAGGATAGACGTCGCCCATTTGCGGAAAACAATGCCATTGGGAGATTTAACACGATAGCCGACGGCCAGAATCATGTCCAGATTGTAGATTTTGACTGTGCGTCGTACACGTCTATTCCCTTCGAGTTGAACTACCGAGGATTCCTCGGTTGTTGAACTGTCCAATTCCTGCTCCGTCAAAATGTTTTTGATGTGCAGACCAATGTTGTCTGCTGTCACATTGAACAATTCAGCCATCTGACGTTGAGAAAGCCACACATTTTCACGGTTTTCACTTACCGTGACTTCCAACTCCAATTCTCCGTTTTTGAATACTACAATGTCATTCTTCATACTCATTCCTCCTATATTTTTCGGCGCCGCAAGGAGATTATATGTTTTTAAAATCGACTTGTCGTCGGTTTGCAAGCAAAAGATGGGTGGGATACGAAAAAGATGGGTGGGATACGAAAAAGGTGGGTGACGGGACATTTGTCTCATCGATAAATCATCAAAATCATGCGATGATCCCAGGGCTTGGAAGTGGTTGGACCATGGGATATTGATACGACAATAGACACCAATGATCATCCATGTGATATAAGCGACGGAGACTGCCTTCGATCATTACCAGATACATTCTGCCAAAACCACCGGTTTCGGCAGAATGATTGTTAATGTTCAAAATCTGATCGATGGCACACCAATGATGGTTCAACCATAGTTTCAATGGAATGGTTTGACCATGATGGTTATAGACGATCATCTTTACTTTCTGACTAACCACCATTGAAATATCCCCTGGGATAGACCACATGCTGATCTTTGATATGTTCATCCGTAAATGGTTTATTCAATAAATCACTGGTCTTTCCAATACTGGTAAAACCATACCGATCCCGGATGGTATCTACCACCACATCGACATCATGACTTTGCTTGTCTTTATACAAGATATACTGGTTATCCAAGGAAAGTCTCTGGATGACGGTGGTTCTATCATAGGTGACCATGGATACAGTGATCTGACGCAATGGTTTACTAAAATCATAGCGTTGGCTTAATAACTGCACAGCAGCATTGGCGATCGTTTCACTGGAGTCGGTATAATAATCCAGTTTCTGTTGCATCTGATACCACATCAAGGCATTGTCTCTGAAAAACAGAGATACGGTATTGCCTACCACGTTGGCCACTTTCATGCGCGAAGCCACCGAATCAGATAAGATATTGATCATCAATTTAGCATCATCCAATGTGGTCATATCATGGATCGTAGTCAACCCATTGCCCACGCTTTTAGGCGTGGGCGTTGGGGCATCGATTTTTGCGACTTCTTGATGGTCGATCCCATTGGCAAAATCATGGATGATTTGTCCCATTTTTCCTAATCGATCGACTAACATTTTGACATTGGCACACGCCAATTGTCCGATGGTATGGATCCCCATGGCGGCTAATTTGGGTGCCGTGGCATAACCAACATAGAGTAATTCACTGGCTGGTAGCGGCCAGACGATATCTTTATAGTTATCTTTGGTGATGACCATCAACCCTTGATGTTTATATTGATCCGATCCTAGTTTGGCATAGATCTTGTTATCGGCTAAACCGATGGATATGGTCAAACCACATTCATCCATGACTTGTTTTTGGATGGTTTTGACCAGTTTTAATGTATCCGGATACATCCGTGTAGTTTCACTTAGATCCACCCATGCTTCATCCATGCCAAAGCTTTCTACCCGATCGGAGTAGCGGGCGTAGATGGCTTTGACTTTATTGGTCACATTGATATAGGTATCATAATGTGGCAAAACGATCCGTAGATCAGCACACGCATTGCGTGCTTCCATCAAAGATTGAGCAGTGGAAATACCACGACCACGACATTCATTGTTTTTGGCCAAAACGATACCATGACGTTTTTCTTCATGACCGCCAACGACCATTGGAATATATCGCAAAGATGGATTGAGCATCTCTTCGATCTGTGCGTAGCAGTGGTTGATATCCGCATGCATGATGATTCGTTTCATAGCGGTATTATAAAAATCCAAGATAGAGTTGTAAGACTTGACATGCAGCGATCTTATTTGGTTCTTATGAAAAATACGATATCCGTATTCCGGTAAGATACCTAGTTTATAACGGCGAGCTCCATGTTGAAAACGATTTAGTATACCTACCGGTATATATGGCATCTTGCATATAAGGTTTCAGCATATATGCTATAGACATCAACTATTTTCCAGTCGCTCTGTATCGAATGACTCATCCATTACCCGCTTGACCCAATCTTCCAGCATCAGATGATCCACCCTAGAAAACTCACTGGTGTTATGTGTAACCAATACTGAATTTACGGTTAATGCATGTGCCGCGATCAACATATCCATTACTCCAATTGGCGTTCCTTTACGATATAAGTCACGTGCGATTTGTCCAAATGCAAAAGCACAACGATCATCAAACGGAAGAATTTCAAACGGTGCCAGAAATGCCGCTAACGCGATTTGATTTTGTCCTGGTCGTGAACTTTTGAAAACGATATGTTCTAATTGTGCCAATGTAATACTTGAGACATATATACGGCTCTGCTTACAAACCGTTTGAAAGATTTTATTCAACCCCTTGATTTTTCGATTAATGGCATAGATACAAATGTTCGTATCTAGCATATACCCGTTCATTGAAACGACTCCCGTTCACACTGGGTGTAGGACTGCCGGTCATCCTCCATGAAATCCTGGGTTACCAGTTGGTTACTTTTCTCGAAAACTTCCCAGATTTTATCTTTTGGCACTAAGATAACCATTTCTCCAATTCGTTTCACGATAACCTCCTTGCAATCAAATCGACACTCCTTTGGTAAGCGCACAGCCTGGCTTCTTCCATTCTCAAATACTTTTGCAAGCATACAGCCCTCCTTTGGTATATATCTTAGTATATATCATTAATTGTGTGGCTCCATTCCTTATCGACCAGAATTGGATGGTTTAGACAAAAAAATGATGAAATCATTTTGATTTCATCACTTTTTGGTTTGTGTGTTGGTTCAACCATTGATTCACTTTTAATATCAATGCAATGGTCTTACCATCGGTAATGGTATTGTCCATAATGTGCGTAATGGCATCATCCATGGTCCATTTATCGATTTCAATGAATTCATCGTCATCAAAATGGGTATGGGTTTGGGTTAGACCATATGCCAGATAACATTGGATGGTTTCGGACAAATAAGCACCACTAGGGATAAATTCTCCCATATCGATCCAATGCTTTGCGATGACACCACACTCTTCTTCCAATTCCCGTTTTGCAGCTTGTAATAAGGTTTGATCGGGATGATCGGCCTTGCCGGCCGGTAATTCCCATACCATTTGGTTGACACCATGGCGGTATTGGTTGACCACATAGAAACTGTGGTCTGGGTTTAATGCCAGGATACAGACACCTTTGCAATGATGGATCTTTTCACGAGTATAGGTATGACCATTGGGATAGTTGACTTGATCCGTGGTGACATCCACTAAAATACCATGGTAGTTGAGTGTGGATTCAACCAATTCATACTGTGGTTTGACCATATCATCCCCTCACTTTCATCGCTGCTCTTGCAGCTCGATCCATATCTCTTTTTTTACTGGTTTGACGTTTATCCGCCATATTTTTACCTTTGGCAACACCAATGGTGAGTTTGGCTAAACCATGTTCAATGGTCATTTTCAATGGCACGATGGTATAACCATCTTTTTGAATGGCATCCGATAATTTATTGATTTCTTTTTTATGTAAGAGTAACTTGCGTACCCTGGTTTCATCATGGTTGAGATAATTGGCTTGTTTGTATTGGGCAATATGCATTTCTTTGATACTGACCTGACCATTTTTTATGGTGATATAGGCTTCATTGAGGGAAACCTTATGGGCACGCACACTTTTGATCTCGCTGCCGGTCAATACGATACCTGCTTCATAGGTATCCTCGATGAAATAGTGATAACGGGCTTTACGATTTTCGGCGATGAGCTGACCCATTAGATTTCACCTTCTTTCTGGATTTGGATTTTTTACGGGTTTTGGATGCGCTGGTCTTACCATGTTCCAATGTTGCGATCACCCGATGATTCATTGAATCAATGGATGTGATCCGGATCTTGACGTGATCCATCAAAGCAATGGTTGGACCATAGTCACTCCAAGCTTCGACATAGGGATAATACGTCGACCAATAATACGGGGATAATTCAAATGGAACAAATACATCGATGTGTTGACTGGTCGTCATAAACATCCCGCTGTTGGTAATGGAATCGACCATTGCATCCATGATGGTTCCCACATATTGACGCATATACGCACAGCATTTCAGATCGATCGCTTCGCGTTCGATCTGAACCGCACGGACCTCGCGATCCGATAGATGTAATGCTTTATCCATCATATTACTGGATGCTTGGTCGTCAATGGTTTGATCATGGAATACATAATAATGCAGCATCCGATGGACAAACAGATCTGGATATCGACGGATCGGGGAAGTAAAGTGACAATAGGTGGTTAGACCAAGGCCATAATGTGGGGTGCAGATCTCACTGTACCGTGCTTTTTTCATCGTCCTAAGTAATCGCGCATTGATGATTGGATAAGCCGGTTCGTTTTTGCAGCTTTTGAGATATTGCGCCACAGTGAATGAGTCCATCAGATCTAAGTTCGAGGGTAAAGGGATATAAATCTCTCTGGCAAGATCGTTGAATTGGATCAATCGATCCGAATCGATGCCTTCATGGATCCGATAGATCCCCGGGATATTGTGATCGAGAAGATATTGTGCAACTGTGACATTGGCTTCGATCATGAAATCTTCGATCAATTGTTCGGCTGCTCCGTCTTTTCGAGTCGTGATTTCGATCGGGTTTCCTTGTCGATCCACACGGATTTGCAATTCTTTGGAATCAAATTCGATGCCACTGGTCGCATAACGGATTTTGTGGATTTTTTTGGAAAGATCCAATAATGTGAATAGATCGTCACCGATCGTATCATATGGAAAAGTCGAGGAAGTGGGATCATCAAAGAAGGCATTGGTTTGACCATAGGTCAAGCGATGATTGGATCGGATCACACTCAATTGGATGGTCGAATCCCGTTTATTCCCTTCGTTATCATAATCCATCGATACACTGATGGCATAACGATCTTCACCGGGGTTTAAAGAACATGAACCATTGGATAATGTTTCCGGAAGCATTGGTATCACCATACCCGGTAAATAAATACTGGTCCCCCTTTGATCTGCAGCTTTATCCAATGGTGTCCCATAGCGTACATAATGACTTACATCTGCGATGGATACGACCACGGTATATCCATCGTCATGACGGATCAAAGATAAGGCATCATCAAAATCCTTGGCATCATCTCCATCAATGGTGAATGTGGTCAAATCACGAAGATCACATCGAAACGTATCCAACTGGATGGGCATGGAAGCCATCTTCATGGCTTCCATTTCCCCATCCTTTGGATACGTTGGGAATACTCCATGATCCACAGCAATGGCCGTATAATCCATAAAGGGTTCATGGGTTGGACCAATGATCGAACTGATCTTTAATGTCAGTGGTTCATAGTTTGTGATGGTAAAGATCACATAGGTGTCCTGGTTGAGACCACAGTGATCCAGATCTATGACTTCAAAATGAAGATCATAGTGTTTTAGTAGCGGAATATATGTCTTTCTGCCATTGCGAATCTTGACATAGATAGTTCCGACCACCGTATTGATGGTATGCGACTTGATGGCAATGATTTGGGCCTCTCCATTCACCTTGTTGCTGATTCGATACACTACTTGATCCTGATCGAACAACCCGTCGATATCGCTGGTTCGAACATAGTAGTGGGTACCTTCTTCAGTATCGATAAACCCATATCGATCAGTTTTATAGGTAAATGTACCGATAGCGACCTTTCGTTGCTGATTGGTGGCATACTTCAACTTTTTGCTTTGAAACAAGCAATATTCATTGGTCAAATCATGCAAACATTGTAAAAGTGCGACACGATCTTCGATCGTGTCGATCTTTAAATAAGATGCCAATGTATCGGCATTGTAGGTATAGGGTCTGCTTTCATTAATGATGGTATATACCATCTGTTTTGTTATTGTGGTCATAATCAAATCATTCTATAGTCAAACCAATAAAAAACCGTAATTGCTTACGGTTTATCCAATCATATTGATGACAATCACTAAGACGAAGAAGAGCACACCCATTCCCATGGTGAGATTGGAGATGATCTTTTCACTGCCTCTTTCCTTTACATTGCTGAAAAGGGTCAAGCCACTGGTACCGGTAAAGGCACTCATAGCATCACTCTTACCGCTTTGCAACAGGGATAATATGATCAGACATGCCGAAACGATAATCAATAAGATATTCAGCATTGATATGACTCCTTCCTCTTTCAGAGTGCTTTTATGATAATGGTTTTGACCATAGAATGCAATGGTCAAACCAAGATATCCCCTGGTTAAAACAATGAATGGCAGTTGTTTCGAATGAAACAACTGCCTTCTGATCAATGATCACTGGTATTCACCAATTGGAATCCTGTGGTTACACCACAGATACCTTGATAAATCAAATTTCCCCATCGATCATACACTGAACCACATTCATCACTGGTGAATGGTCCACCATCATCCCATGTTCCTGTATCTGGGGTAGATGGTTGTTCGTTGGTATTATCACCTGGTTCAGACATCCATACGATTAAAAATGGTGAAAAACCACTTTGAGAAATCGAGAATTGAATCCAATTGTCCTTGGAATCATAGTGCACAAATTCCACATCACTATTGTTGATGGCATCAATGACATCCGCCTCACCCGCGATACCGTATTCGCGATGCAAATCTTTAAAGTGAAGAACGTAGAAATCCATGTCAGGCGTTAGTCCTTGTGGATAAGGCAAATAGACATCGACAGGTTTTGAACTGGATACCCACGCATTCGCATTATGCGTATCGACTAGATCGAGATAATGGAAATCATAGTGCATTTGTAATCCATCCGTTGCAATACCATTTGATTCAAGGACATCGATCGTTCGTTGCTGCAAATGAAGTGTGCGGTTATCGTCACCTTCCAATAAGGCATCATCCATCAATGCAATACCAGTTAAATCGTTATAACTTAACTGAGGATCATTATTCGTATAAATCGTTGTGTTTTCGTCTAATACGACAACACTTTCATTGAGTGGTGTGGTTTCATCAGGACTTTGCGTCAAAGCATCGTGATAAACATCGCCAGTGGTCGCGCCATCGAGATCTTGAACATGACGGATAATCAATTCACCTGACGCAAGTTGAATATTGCGCGCCGTTTGATCGCTACTGGAGATGTCAACAATTTCAATCGTTTGGTTATCATCCTTCCAACTTAAAATGGAACGATATTCACCGGAGAGTGAATCATTTTCGATCTTTGTACCATCACTACTTTGAAACTCGATAGTCAACAAATTCTTTAAATAGTATTCCAATTCTTGCTTTGTAGTAAAATCGAATTCCCTGCCTTGTGCGATCACTTTTGCCTTGCTTGGTAAACCGTCTAAAGTATAGTTCTCAACGGGTAATCCACCATTACACTGGGCAGAATCTCCAATATCACAATAGGTCGTGTCCGCATCACCTTGATAACCTCCAGTATAAATGGTGATATCACTTGGTGAAACCACATAATCCGCGGTGGTTACAAAAACAAGTACATACTGCCCATTGATATCCAAACCATCAAAAGACACAGAAATCGTCTCGCCACTTTCATGCAACTCAACCATTTTTGGATTATATTGATGTCCATCCTCAGCCGCCTTTCCCGTTACCGAAGTCCCATCTTGGTTGACTGGAAGTAAAAAGGCATAAACAGGACGCACACTATTTTTTATATCATCCGACTTTATTGTGATTGTAAAATGCGATGTCGATGGTCTAAACCATAACGCATAGTTACTGACATCCGTAAATAACGGATAATTTGGATGTTTTAAAGCCCATTGTTGAATCCATGATGTAGAAGTATTCGAAACGATAGTTGGGTTTGCTAACCCCACTGCATAAACACCTGAATTTTCATCAACGGAATATTCAAAATGCAATTTTTCAGAAGAAATAAACGTATTTCCGATTAATGATCCACTTTGTATTTTGACACGATCGTGATCAATGGTTGATCCTACCGATTCCTCCCGCAAACGAATTTGCGGCCCGCCACCATTATTATTTTGAATAATTCCACCATTAACATCTAAGCTATTAGTAGATAGATTCATTGAACTAAATTTTACACCAAAAGCAAAACCGTTGTTGTTTTCGATCGTTCCACCATTCATGACGATGGCGTTTTTAAAATTGGAGTAAAAAATGTATTCAGCCGTGTTGTTCGCCGCGTATGCGCCATCTTCGATATATAAATTTGCCCAAGCATGATTATGCTCTAGGTAAATGATGGCATCCTTACTTTCACAATTTATAATTTCGCCTTGAACAACAACATTACCACGTCCAACATAGAAAATACCGACATCACTCGAATTCAAACTGTCCAAAACACCGGTTGGAGCTAACGTAAATACGATATCATCGGTCTCTGCACCTCGAATCCGAAACAATACATTGGAGCTGCCTTTACAATTTTGAATGCTACCGTTAACCGTGATACGTCCGCCATTATTGTCAAAGAGACCACCGTTATTTACCATTTCAATAACTGAACCTGCTTCACTGACAATAGAAGAATCCGTGACAAAAAATAATACAGTAGACTTTATCTTCCCTATAGATCCTTGAGCAGTAACATTACCATTGCGTAAATCAATATCATGAATTTGGGCAGATTGATTCAAATTAAACACACTATTACCACGAACCGCAATCGCAAAATAACCATCGTTGAGCGTTGGTCCAACCAAACTGGTACGACCATAAGTCATCGGATAAAAAGCCAAATTCGACAATTCACCACCAAAATCAACATGTGCACCATCTTCACAATAAATCGCAGTGCCATTAATCGATGAAATTTTTGCGCCTTCTTCAACCAAGATCTTTCCGCCTTGACTCCAGATTGCTCCAAAACCACGTAACTGAGTTTCAGCAGAATAGGTCAGTGTATCGCGAATTTCACTTCCACTACGCATAATAACTTGATAGTCACGCTCCACATTTTGCGATGTCACGCGTATGGCAGACATTCCACCATAGTTTTGAATGATCGCACCACTATCTAAAATGATTTGACCATTATGCTCATCCGCAGAATACATTGCAATGATTGCATCTTGCACTAAATCTTTATTATTCTTATCACTGGTACTTTGTTCGAGATATTTCGTTCCCTCATGGCGATATTGATCATCCAAAACGATATTGCTAAACGTGACAACGCTACCATTTGCAATTTCGAACATGGCCGGATTATAGCCACCACGTCCTCCATCATTAACGGCAATAAAATTCTCTCCACGAGAAACAGTATGATTACCACCATCAATCGTGATGGTCTTCCCATCGATGATCACATAACTGCTCAACATAACATCACTGAGTAACTCAATCTGACCCGATGGACCATCGACTTTTTTGATTGCCGCTTGAATTGTTTTAAGCGGAGCTGCATCGCTTCCTACATTATCATCACTACCCTTTACAGCATCGACATACACCACCGATTGGTTCAATGGTTCAACAAAAGCATCGGAAGTATCCGTTGAATGGTTATTCGTCGAAATATCATCGAAATTATTAATAGGTTCCTTTACATCCAAAACTACGTTTGTATCAGAAGTTGAATCCATTCCTTCTGTTTGAGCAACTTGTTCCTTCCCATTGGCTGAATTTAACTCTGCTTCTGACTCCGTTATTGAACCATCTGCTTCACCCGTTGATTGAGCCACATTCTCATCCAACGTTTCCTCTTTAGTTTCATTTTTAATTTCATCAAGTTTCTGATCCGACTCTGAATCTTCAATGATTGGATCCTGAGTTTCGTTCATTTCAGCAGATTCACTATGTTGCTCCCCTTTAGTTTCTGCAGTTACAACCGTGGAGATTGATTGGATCACTTTCAAAATAGTTTCCTCAGCACGAGTAGGCAATATGCCGGTACTTAAAAATAAAAGAACAGCTAAAGCTACAGAAATTTTTCCCCGCATCGAATTTCCCTTTCTAACCCTTATAAGTAAATTTAACCTAACCCTTCAAAAAAATCAAGACTTATCGACAAAGCTAGTCGATTCTTAAAATTTTGCGATTGGTCGAATACAAATTATTCCAATCTGATCAACCCCCATGAAACGTTTTGGGTGTGTTTAAGTAGGAAGGTTGTCAGGATTGATCATGTGGATCAAATGGTCAAACCATTCGATCTTCTTACCGTATCCAGTGGTTGAACCAAAGAACACTATTTATCTTCCGTCAATACCAATTGATAACCGGTATACGGTGTTGGGGTTGGGGTTGGGTTGGGGATCATCATCCAGTTCAGGGATATAGTGGTTTCGATTTTCAAAGGAAACGGTGATGGTATTCGAAGGAAGGATTTCTCCTTTGATATTCCCACTATCTGTCGTGGTATAACCATTTTGGTTGGCTTGAAGTTCAGTAATGGTATAACCAACGTTTCCGGGTTAACCATCGATTTCGATGGTTTGACCATGACGCAATGACACCATGGCAAACGCTTCGTTATCAACTGAAGCGATCGATCCTTCAACATCGGATTCTATGGATACTGCAAGCGTATCTTCTTCGTGTCCATCCGGGATGTCAAATGATGCATCCACGTGGACAACAATGGTCGTACCAGGCTCTGCAGTGGTCTTATCGTCGACTACAGATAAAGAAACACGGACCCCCCCCCGTGGTCAGTTTTTTGATCTTCTTCTGCAGCAACTGCAGTAATGTTGCTTACTGAGGACAGTGCAGTCATGATACACAAAAAGAAAACTTTCAATGCATGACAAAACTTCTTACTCATACGTTTTGTTTTACACGTATCTTTCACTTTACATGCATTGAAAGTTATGAAACATTGTGAAACATTAAATTAAATGGTCAATGCCCGCTACACGGGCATTGACCATTGGTTTTATTGATCGGATGTATTGACCAGTTGATAAATGGATTGTTTGGATGGTTCGACCATACATGTATTGGTCGTATAATCCCAGATCCATCCAGTGCCATACGCCTCTTCACAGGTAATGACCCCATCGCAATTATGATCCAATGGATCACATGAACTTATTCCATCACTATCTGTTTCCTTATCGTTATTTTGATCTTGAGATGGTGTTTCCGGTTTGATCGAATTAACGAATACCGTGTTATGACCATCATCCGGTGTAGATGGATCCACACCATTGCCATAAGTGGTTTCAACCACTAAATGATGTTGATCATCCAAGGTAACATCACAATCGATATAGATGGGATTGGCATAAATGACATTGGTTCGACCATCATTGATTTCTTCGACCATGAATCGAACTAAAGTATCATCCTTGAAATAACCCGGTAAATCAAAAATGATTTTTCCATCCTCATCGTTTCCCGTCTTTCCTAAACTCACCCAATTTCCGTTTTCATTGACTAATAATTCAAAGGTAAACGGATTCGCCGCGATATCGTAACCTTCCATCTGCTTTTGCAATTGAAGATGCAGATCGGCTTGGGTCGTATTGAAGAATTCGATCGTCGAGACTACACCTAAATCGGTTCCATCCTTCGCATATTTTTTGATGGTTCGATCCATACTCAACAGACTTTCATTGCCTTGAGACAAATCCGCTTTGACGGTATCCGTGACCAGGTAATACGAACTGTCATATGTGATCAATGCATCGGTATCGTCGATCTGTTCATAGACTTTATAGTGATACACATCGGGAGTGGTATAACCATTGGACAATAGAGTGGTTGAACCATCGACATCATTGATCTTTTTACTATCCGTCGATACTGTATTTTCAGCATCATCCAGCGTATCGATTACGATGGTAAAACCACGGGGATCCAGATTTCCATCATTGTAATATTTGGTCGCAACCAATGTATTACTTAAAGTCCCATACGCAAAGGTATTGGTAAAACCGATGGATGATCCATCATAAGACTGACCATTCTTGGTGATGGTGCGCCCAGTTACCTTTAAACCAACCGTTTCATCATATTCCACCGTGATCGTGATGGTATAAACCGAATCATCATATTGCCATCCGTTGACGTTGGTTTGACCATTTTCAACCAGTGTATACGTATAAGTTCCCGGTGAATCGATCGTTACTACAAATTCATCGGATAACGTTTCATTGACTGGATTATCTATAAGATCCTGATTCAATCCATTGATCAAAAGTGGATTGATATGAATGATCCATGGTTCAACCATTGCCAAAGTATTGTCTGCACTACCATTGGAATGGTCTGTTGATTCTTCCATCACATTGGCTTCACCATCATTATCATTTTGGGATGGTGTTTCACTTTCTGACTCAGGCTGACCATCAAGCGAAGCGTCCGTACTTTCGATCGACTCATCTTCCGGTGTCAATGATGGGACCATTGCTTCTGGGGAAGATGGAACGGTTTCACCAGATTCCTCTATTTCGACATCTGACTGTTCTTGATCATCAGCATTTCCATTCGATTCAACGGATTGATCACCTTCTATTGATGCTTCGATCTGTGATGAATCGCTTCCAGCCAATTCATCCGTGATCGGTGACTCAACGGATCCACTCGTTTGATCGTTTTCAATGGTTTGACCATCCGTTAGTATGGTCGTATCACTGATTTCATCATTGGTTAAATCCATACCGTGATAGGTCAATGTCTTTGTCAACGGTTGGATAAGATCACCTCCACTTAATGTGAACGTAAACGTATGATCTCCCGGAATCGGTTGATCACTTTTTACTGTTTTCTCAAATGGGATCTTTACTGTTATCGGTGTGAAATGATTTTCCACACGAACGATGGTCGTACCACTGTATAAATTGGATATATCCGTATCATCGAGATCCTGTTTGTCTAATTCCCAGGTGGTATTGGTATCATGATCCAAGCATTGTTGGATCTTTAATTCCATGACACCCTGATCATTGACCAAAACTCGGGCACCACCAGGAATGCTGGCGGCATAATCCAGATTAATGGACGCATCCGAGTCATCATAACTTAAATGTAACGATTGCCCTGTCAATGCAGCATCAATGGTTGAACCATCGTAACCATAGGGTGTCGCCATGATATCATGCAACGTTGAATCGATATCATCTGCCGTAGCAAGCCGTTCCACACTGGAAACGACAAAGCCAACGCCTTTGGCAACTGTGATCCCATCATCAGCCGCCAATGCATCCACATGAACGCCATTTTCATCCACCTTAACCGGGATCACCTCATTGCGTACATCATAACCAACCGGTGCACTGAGCTCGATCAGATAATAATCTCCTTCGTTGACATTATTGAATATTGCAACACCGCTATTGATTCCATCGGGCAAACCTTCATGGTCACTGGTCTGTGCACTCATATACGGTTCAATAGTGGCAGCTTCAATGGCAGCTTCAAACGCATTACGATCCAATGTTCCATCGTTAACAAGTCCAAACAGTTTGTTGCGTTCAAATAAAGCAAATATTGCGCCATTGACCGTTTCATGAGTGATACTGTCCCGTTTTTCGACAAACAGACGATTCGTGGCGTTGGGAACGTCCAATCGTGTGGAGAAGACACCGGTAAAATAATCTGATATTTTTCCATTGATTTCTTTTTCATTGATTTCATAGTATTGACCATTCTCGAAATAAAAATAGGCAATACGAAATTGTGGATCAAACCCTTCTCCTGTACTGGTATTGATCCGATCATACGTGGTGATATCACCCGGAAGATCATACAATGTGGTTCGATACGAACCATCCGTGGAAATCTGGAATTCCCCAATGGTCAGATTGTTGCTGCGGTAGGTGGGGTCATTTACATACTGGTTTAATATTTCAGTGATTTCACCCATGTAAGCTGTGGTCCCATCATTGGACACAAAGTCATAACCATCTCTGAAATTGCCGATGATCGGTACCCATTGGTCATTGGCATCCATGCCAACAACTACCGCATAAAGCGGTCTGCTGGCATATTGTTTCATACCTGCATCGGTCAATGCAACTGTTGCAGTGGGCGAAGCATAGACGCCTTGGTCCCAGATACTGTCGGAAAGTAAGACCGGGTATTTGTGCTCATCCTGCGAAGCATTGAGTGGTTTGAACCGGAATACCGCTTTGATATTTTGTCGTTTTCCGATTAAATCCGTTGAATTTGAAAGGGCCTCAACGAGTAAAAAACGATCATTGGTATTGGGATATTCATTATAAACATTCGACAAGATCAACGGATCCCCTTCGCTATCCACAAGTGTGATCAAACCATTCGCATCCGTAACTCCGCTAGATATCAAATCTTTAGCATTGGGTTGATAATTTTCTAACTGGTCTGTTGTAACATGATAGAGATTGAAACGCGCGCCTTCCAATCCATTTCCTAATTCATCCAGCTTATAAACATTGCTTTCTGGAACAGTAATGAAATTGAACGTCAGCCGAAGGTTGGAATCAACATGACCGCGTTCCAAATAGAAAAAACGAAGGGTATGATACGTATCGTCGAGGAAGGTATTTCCATTTAGAACATTGGAAGAAAAAATCTGATTGAACCAGACCGTTTCTACAACAGTATCCGTGGTTGTATCATTATCATACGTCAGATATTCGATTCTACCCTTCGCAAAGTTGATTCTTACACCCATCTTGTCCCGAATTCCGCCAAGATCCACAACGAGTTGATCATCAATGAAAATCCACACGTCATCATCCCCGCTGAACTCATAGACAACATCTTCACCATCTTGACTCACCTTCCCTCCATTGGTATGGAGAAAACGGGTTGTCATGGTCAAACCAAAGTAATGGTTCAATTCCGTGCTAGTGGAATTATTTCCACCTACATTACCTTTATCATATTGACCATTCAAAACATCATCAAGTTTCGCTGGTTTAATCAATGGAAGAAATTGACCTCTATCCCCTTGACCGGCATTCTGAATATGCGGATATTGGTAAACTTCAAAATAGTAATTGCCTTCCTGTTCTCGATTGAGATATGCATAATGCTTTGCACTGTCAAATTCGTAGTACAGTGCCTTCTCATGATCAACCGTATAGAAAAGATTCCTCGCATTCGAATACGAAGCCTTCCCTTCAACCTCTACAGAAGGGTCAAACAGATAATCCAAACTTTCAAAACGCGTCGCATTACTATTGTTAAAATTCAGAACAGGATATCCATCCACTAGCGTGTTTTTGACAATCCCCTGTCGTGCGAGCGGTTCCGATGTATTCGAACCGATCAAATTATTCAAATTCAATACGGACTCAAGCGATGTATCGCAACTCGTATTTGAATCATTGACCCATTTATTGGCGCAATCATTGTCAGCATCACGGGTGAATTTTAAAACATGATCCTTGTTGATGCCCTCATCGTTATCGTCCAAATAATTCCCGTTTTGACTGCCATCAGGGTCATATTGATTCGTGGTAGACCAATAATCAAAAACATTTACCGTTGTTCCTGAAGGGGTCATCGTGTCTATGATTTGATCACCATTCGCCATGGTATCTTCACCTTGATCACCCTCAGTATCCTGGGCCATTACAACAGTTGTGTTATTGCAAACACAACCGACTAACAAAAACACGGACAACAAAAAAGAAACTGATTTCTGACACACCCAACGCATAACTTCTCCTTTGACTGTTTCACGCAGTCAATCAAAGTTACCATATCCGTCCTTTTTGCTCAATATATATGCAACAAAAAGCCTGCCATTGGCTGGCAGGCTTGAATACCATCATACTTTTGGATTGATCAGTTCCATCAATACTACACCGGCATAATGGCCGTTGACATAGCGGCATTGGTGGTAGG
>CALVGN010000027.1 GCA_944327105.1 uncultured Erysipelotrichaceae bacterium
TTCTGCCCTACGATGGGTGATGGCACACCCGTAGCTCGCACTACGACCTAGCAGAAATGTACTGGTCAGCCACAATATGGTGGCGGGGTAGCGAGAATCCCCTGACTTTAGTCATGGGGAGTGTCAAATCATTCCAGATGGAAGCGTGACCTTAAAACTGGGTGATCATGTTTTGATTAATCATGACTTCAGTTGATGATCAGATGAGATTTTTGGTTTTTTCGTTATTTAGCGGACATGGAAGATACTTCGATATGATCAATGAATGGAGATTGCACGATTAAGATCATTCGGAAAAATAATGCATATGATCCAGACGGAAATATATTCCGTCTTTTTTTGTTGTATTTGATCTTCTGTGTCTCTTAAGGAGATGAAAGGAGGGAAATGAAAGAGGCATTGGGATATTTGATGGAGACGGCATTATCCAAGGGTGCCAGTGATATTCATATGACGATCGAAAATCATCAAGCCAGTTATGAATTGCGCATCGATGGTGCGTTGATCGCTATATCGGTCAAGAAGGAGCTTAAAGATGAACGTCTGTTTCAATATCTCAAATTCATTGCTCATTGTGAACTGGCGGACGCGTCACGTCCGCAGACCGGAAGTTTTGTCTACGATAATGGCAAGAAACAGTATGCTTGTCGCTTTGCCGTGATGAGTACCCGTTATCGCATGGTCGGTGTCATCCGTATATTGGATCGAACCATGCTGATCCCGTTGAATCATCTTACGCCCGATACGGCGATCCGAATGATTTTTGAACAGGTGATCACGTTGCATCATGGTTTGGTCATCCTCTGCGGTGCCACCGGCAGCGGTAAGACCACTACCGCCTATTCGTTGCTGAATGCTATGAAAAACCGAAAGATCTATACGATCGAAGATCCGATCGAAATCTATTATCCGCATTTGATGCAGGTACAGATCAATGAAGCCAACCATATGGATTATGGGGATGCCATCAAACAGATCATGCGTCATGATCCGGATGTGATTTTCATCGGAGAGATCCGTGATGAAACGGCAGCGCATATGGCTTTGCGTGCTGCATTGACAGGACACTTGGTGATCGCCACACTGCATGCCGGCAGTGCGGTCAGTGCATATCATCGCTTGCTCGATTTAGGTGTGGATGGTGCATCACTTATGGATAGCATTGCCTATTTGTGTTATCAGCAATTGTTGGTCGATCCATCGACACGGATCAAATTCACGATGGTCGAAGCCATGGATCATGATGCCTTGATGGCGTATGTTCGATTCAATAAGATCACATATGACACGGTTCAAACCAAAATCGAAAGACTCCACGGCAATGCATTGGTGGTCAATTGAATTAACCAATCACCATTTCGATAGTGCGGATATGGTAATGTTATCGACATTGCTCAGTCAGCATTATGCAGTGGATTTCATTTTTGAATTGATTAAAGATAAACGCAATAGTCGATTCATCGAGGCGATCGAAGATCAGCTCAATCATGGTCAAACCATAGCAATGGCATTAAAACCCTATTTGCCCCATGCTTATCGATCCTATTTTGATGGCTTGATCCAGGTGTTGCCATTGGATGCAACATTGACTCAATGTGATGCCTTGATCCAAACGAAAAAGAAACAACGTCAGTTTTGGATCAAACACACACTACCATCGATCGGATTATTGCTGATCTGTTTGATCGGGATATTGCTGTTTCGCAGTTTTGGTATCCCCATGATCCAGTCTTTAGCTGACTCATTTCATCAATCATTATCCTGGATCACACCGTTGGATCATGCGCTTTTGGGTTTGACCATCGGCTTGATGCTGATCTTGTGCATCGTTGCGATCATTGCCATTTTACTGGTGATTCCAAAGGGATTATTGGGATTGATGCGTATCGCGCATCGTTTATCGTCCCATCATCTATTGGTCCAATTGGTTTCAGTGGATTTTTCCGTTTATTTCAATTTATGTTTGAAAGCCGGTTTATCCACGATCGATACATTGCAATTGCTTTCTTCGATCCATCGTTCGATCGTGGCACCATTAGCGAATGCATTGTTATCTCGATTGGAGAAAGGGGATGGATTTCATGTGGCGTTATCGGTTAGCGGGTTGGATGATACATTGATCAAATTTTTGACACTCAGTGAGTATAGCGGAAAAGCGGCATTGGCACTGGATGCATATGGTCAAGTCACAACGATGACCATTGCACGAAAAAGCACACGCATGGCGAAGATCATTCAAATTTTATGTTATGGCTGTATCGGTGTTTTGATCATCTGCATCTATCAGGTGTTGTTTTTGCCGATGAACATCATTGCCAATATGTAAATGGTTCGACCAGGAAAGGAGAAATCATGAATCAAAAAGTCAAAGGGTTTACACTGCTAGAAATGATCATCGTCGTCTGTGTGATCGCGGTGATCTATTTGCTGGCAGTACCGAATATTCAGAAAGTGATGAACGTGGTGGATAACAAAGGGTGCGCATCCTTGACCAAAGTCGTGGATGCGGCGATATTGGAATATAAATTGGAATATGATGTCTATCCCAATTCCGTATCCGAATTGGTCAATGCTGGGTTTTTAAGTGAAGATCAAACCACCTGCAGCAATGGGATGAGTATCGGGATCAATAATGGTCAAGCTGTGGCGGGTTAAAGGATTTACCATGGTCGAAACCATGATCGTCATGGCAATCTTGTCCAGCGTAACATTCACCATGGTATCGATGATACGACCACTGGAATATCGATTGGCAGCTCAACAAACATCCTTGGCGTTGTATACCCAATCGTTATCCATGATCGATGCCAATCGATATGATGTTCCGAACGTGGATGGCTGCAGTATCGATCAATGGTTCTACTATCCGGGTGGGACCGTCAATCAAGCCAATACCTATTACTGTGATCATCATTCCATCATCGTTCATCTTGGAAGCGGCAACATTGAAATCGAAAGGCTTTATTGAAACCGATGCATTGATCGGGTTTGCGATCATCATAGTTTTGACCACTCTGGTTTTGGGATTGGCATATGTCCATCAAGGCTATGAATCCACCATCCGTACCACCATTGAATGGATCGATCAACAGATATCCTTAAACTTGAATTCGATCGATACGTGCATCATTACCTATGTTCCCGAACCCAGTGAAGAAAGTGAATGGGACATGGAAATGGAGGAAGACAGTGATGAAAGTGAAGGGGAGTCTGTTGATTAGTGCATTATTGGCACTATTTGTCAGCTCCATGGCATATCTATTGCTTGCCAATGGATTACGGGTCATTGCAAATAGCGGTGCAGAACCGTGGATGGTGCAAAATGCGATCGATATCGCTTTGCTACAGCAACGATTGATCTATGCGAGTGAGTTTAGTGTCACTGATGATCGATTGACATTTTCTAGCGAAGGAAAAACGTGGGAGTTGAAACAGATCGATGACCATCTGGTCCTGACACCGGGTAGCCAGTATTTTGCAAGCCGCATCGATGAGCTATCCTTTCGGATCAATGGTTCAACCATTGAATGCACATTGGTACAAGATGATGTTGAACGTATCATTGCTTTAGCATATGTGGAATAAAATCCATGGATTCTTTTCGACGGTGGCGTTGTATTATCTGTTGATCGTATCTACATTGATTTTGATCGAAACCACTTTGATCGTCCAAAATCTGCATACTCTCGAAAATCTCAAACTCACCATCGAACCCATTACAGCATCGCATTCGTTAATGGCTGCATTGCGTTGTGCCATATGGAATCATGAGTCATACGGTTATCTAAATGAATCGAACGTTACATTGGAGTTTGAAACAGATTTTGAAAGTGAAAGTGGCAATGCCACATTGTGTTCGATCGGTTGCACGACATTTACCTATAGCTTTGATTTCGATAACCTCACTGATTTTCAAATCCGCGTTCTCGATTGACAGAATCGAACTTTTCTCTATACTACTATTCGTAAAGTAGAGGAAAAATAGAGCAATGATTATCGTAAATGATTTGAAACCCGGAACCACATTTGAAAATGAAAACAACATCTATGTGGTTTTGGATCTGCAGTTGAATAAAACTGCCATGCGTCAGATGATCGTCAAGGTCAAGGTCCGCAATTTGCGTACCGGTGTCATCAACGAATTGACATTTACCGGCGGAGACAAAGTCGAACAAGCCCATGTCGAAAAACGCCAGATGCAGTATCTCTACGATTCCGGCGATGCATTGGTATTCATGGACAATGATACCTATGATCAGATCGAAATCGGTAAAGACCGTCTGGAATGGGAAATGAAATTCCTTAAAGAAAACGATATGGTCACCGTGACGTCTTATGAAGGTGAAATTTTGGGTGTGGCATTGCCGGATAAGGTTGCGTTGAAAGTGGTTGAATGCGAACCGGCTGTCAAAGGCGATACCGCAACCAGTGCCAGCAAAAACGCCAAAGTCGAAACCGGGTTGGAACTGCGTGTACCGTTGTTTATCAACCAGGATGAAATGATCCTGGTCAATACGGCCGATGGCAAATACAGCGGACGTGCGTGATCGCTTGATTTCCAACGAAATGATCATTGAATGGCGTATGGATGACATACGCCTTTTTCATTGATTGAACGGTACATGATATTTACAGTGCACTGTCACATTGAATCCACATCACTGGGGGATATGGCGGTATTCGATGGGTTTAAAATACAGGTTCAACCGTGTTTTATCGTGGATGGTGAGAACCATGATTATCTGTTTTATGTCCAATATATGGATAATGATCGGATCCTGTATGTTTTTGATGACATCATGGCTTTGAAGTGGTTTCTCAAATTGATCGATATCCAGGGGATCGGATGCCGTTTGGCATCGCGGATCTTAAAATCGATCCCTTTATCAGTATTCCATGATGCTTTGTTGCATCGGGATACGTATGGTTTGACCAAAGTATCCGGTGTTTCCCGCAAGATGGCACAACGCATCATGGATGCGTTAGCTGAATGCGATTTGCTTGATCAAATCGACGATCGTTCTATTTCAAATGGAGTGTATACTCAAACACGTGCCGTGATGCGATCATTGGGATACGATGATTTGACCATTTCTACTGTGTTATCCAAAATCAGCACTCTGCATCTGAACGATCCACAATTGATTCTCAAGCAGGCATTGAAGGCGGTTGATCATGAGTGAAACCTTGAATCCGATGCATCTGGATGAATTCATCGGTCAAAAACAGATCGTGGATAATCTGAAAATATTCATTGAATCGGCCAAAAAACGTCACACCGTACTGGATCATGTTTTATTTTATGGCGACAGTGGATTGGGCAAAACCACATTAAGTCGATTGATCGCTGATAGTTTTGATGCAACATTTAAAATCATCAATGCGGCAACGGTTGAATCCAGTGCATCATTGGCACATGTATTTGCTTGTGTCGAGCCAGGTGATGTCATCCTGATCGATGAGATCCACCAGTTAAATCCACGATGCGAGGAGTTCCTTTATCCGATATTGCAGGATTATCGCATGGATTTTCTTATTCAGTATGCAACAAGCGGGAAAATGGTGAATCTGAAGTTACCGCCATTTACGTGTATTGGTGCAACCACCGCCATCAGTCAATGCAGCAAGCCCCTACGCGAACGCTTTCCGATCCAATTCCCCCTTAAGCCTTATACGGAAGAAGAGATCAAAGCCATCATCAGTCATCATGCTGATATATTAAAACTGAATATGGATGAGAAAGCCAAAACCATTCTGGCATCGGTTTGCCGCTATGTTCCACGTCGGGTCAATTCGCATTTGCGTCGGTTGCATGATTATCAGATCGTGTTGGATGCATCCTGCATCGATGAGTCGTTTATGATGAAATATCTGGGTGCCAATGAGTTGAACATCTATGGTTTAGACCATGTGGATCAGCGGATCATCAAGGCGCTGATCCACGCCGATCGTCCATTGGGTGCAGCGACATTGGCCAGTGTATGCGGCATCGATGAAAATGAATTGATCCGATTACATGAACCCTATCTGTTGCAGCAGCAATTGATCCGTTATACGCATCAAGGTCGAATCGTCAGTGAAAAAGGAAAAGCCGTTTTCCAATCTCTTTCGCTTTGATACAATAATGTCATTCACGGAAAGGATGAGTATCATGACATATACCTATATTCCAAAAGGGGTCTGTTCCCGAAAGATGACATTTGAATTGGATGATGACACCATCGTCTCGTTGAGTGTTGAAGGCGGATGCAATGGAAATCTCAAAGGGATTTCATCTTTGGTCAAAGGTCGGAAAGTGGATGAAGTCATCCAAGCCTTGGACGGGATCCATTGCGGAAATAAGCCGACCAGCTGCCCTGATCAAATTGCGCAGGGACTCAAGCAGTACAAACACGCACACTAAGGTGCAAAAAAGGTGCGATTTTATTGTCTTTATCGCACAATTTGTGTAATATAGAGAAGGTCTAAACAAAGGAGTGGGTCACCACTCCTTATTGTTTGATTAAATGGAGGGTGTATGAGTGATCTGCTGAATCAACGGATTACGGAAGTGGTCGAATCCATGGGATATCACGTCTATGATATTCAATGGACCAAACAAGCAAACAACCGGGTATTGCAAATTGCCTGCGGTAAGGAAGATTTCTCCATGGATCTGGATGGTTGTACCATCGTATCCGATGCCATCTCAACGCTTTTGGATGATGAATTCGAAGAACTTGCCGATTATTATTTAGAAATTTGTTCTCCGGGAGCTGAACGGGAATTGACCACGCTTCAACAACGACTGTTGGCCAAAGACCATAAAGTCTATATCCGCCTGGAGCATCCGATCAATAAATCGCTTGAATTTATCGGACATGTGGACGAGATCGACGAAAACAATCTGGTTTTGACATATCGGGATAAAGCCCGCAGCAAAACCATAACCGTACCCACCAGTGAGATCGCATTCATGCGCCTGGCGGTTTAATCAAAAGAAGAGAAAGGTAAACATATGGACATCAAAAAAATCCTGAAAGCCATGAGCAATCTGGAAGATGATCGCCGCGTCAGCAAGGATATCGTGCTGGAATCATTGAAAGAAGCACTCGAAAAAGCATATCGCAAACAGATCCGTGCTGAAGAAATCAATTTAAAGGTCGACATCGATGAAAAAGACAGAGTCAACCCAATCAAGATGCATCAGCTGTATGAAGTCGTCGCCAACGATGAAGACATCACTGATTACGAATTACAGATGGAATTGGAAAATGCACGCCACTATGACCCGAATATCAACATTGGGGATACACTGGCGGTCAGTGTGGATATCAACGAATGTGGCCGAGCCGCTGCTGTTTTGGCTAAAAACGTGCTGAAACAGAAGATCCGTGAAGCGGAGAAGAGCGCCATTTACAACGAATACAAAGATAAAGTCGGGGATATGGTCATGGGTGTGATCGAAGCGATCGAACCCAAATACATGATGGTCAATCTGGGGGATGCACTGGCATTGATGCCAAAGGCTGCCCAATTGCCCACCGAAGTCTATCGAGAAGGCCAATCCATCCGTGTCGTGATCACTGCGTGCGAAAAAGATACTAAAGGCAGTCAACTGTTGGTCAGCCGTGCGGATGCATTGTTAGTCAAACGCTTATTTGAACGGGATGTCCCGGAAATCTATCAGGGAGTGGTTGAGATCAAAGCCATTGCCCGTGAACCGGGTGAGCGGACCAAGATGGCGGTCATCAGTCACGTGGAAGGTGTCGATCCGGTTGGTACCTGCGTGGGTGTCAATGGTATCCGTGTGGGTGAAGTTTCCAACGAAATCAAAGGGGAACGCATCGATATTTTCCAATATAGCGATGATATCACCGAGCTGGTGGCCAATGCGCTCAAACCGGCTGAAATCATCACGGCGGTCCCCAATCCTAATGGACATGGCATCATCGTGGTCGTTGATGAAAGCCAGCTGTCACTGGCGATCGGACGCAAAGGTAAAAACGTCCGTCTCGTCGCTAAACTGACCGGAAAGAAAGTCGATATCAAGACCGAAGATCAATTGCTTGACGAAGGTATCGATTATATGGCATTGAAACAACAGTACAAGATCGATCTGGACAACGCGCGCAAAGCGCATCAGAAAGAAGAAGTCGAACGGCTCGGTCAGGAAGCGCAAGCCAGAGCAGCAGCCAAAGCGGCCAGTGGTATTGAAGACCCGGATCTGGTGGAAGATTTGATGATCAACACCGATACCGATGTGGAAGAAGTGACACTTGAGGAAGCAGTGGTCGAATCTGCAGCCAGCGTGGAAGCACAAAAGGCTGAGGAAAAGAGTGATACTCAACCACAGCAATCCATGGTTGAAACCAATGAACCAGAGCAACACGTTGACACGGATGAAGCTGAATCAGTGGTTGAAACCAGTGAAACCGTGGTCGATAAGCCGATCAAACATAAACGCTCATTGAAAGAAAGAAGCGATTATGTCAGCGTGTTTGAAACCTTCGCGGATGCATCCAAAAATACTCAGGAAGAATCCAAGCCGAGTAAAAAACGCAAGAAGAAAAGAGATGACGACCGTCGTGTGTCCAATGCTGATCTGGTCAAGGACAAGGAATATTCCCTCAAACCCTTCTACACGGACGAAGAACTGGCTGAAATCGAAGCTCAACAGGAGGCGTATGACGATTACGATGACATCGATTACGATGAATACGCCGAATACTATGAGGATGATGCGGAGTAGTTCATGAAAGGACCACGCAAGATTCCCATGCGCCGTTGCATTGCGACCGGTGAACAATGTCCTAAAAAAGAGTTGATCCGAATTGTGCGTACGCCTGAAGGATCAATCGTCATTGATCCAACCGGTAAGGCAAACGGACGCGGCGCTTATTTGAAAAAAGATGCGACTGCATTTGAAATCGCAAAAAAGAAACGTTTGCTGCAGCGGGCATTGGAAGTTGAAATCGACGATTCACTGTTCGATCAGCTCAATGCGCTGCTGCAAGATTGATTGAATGCATTGAATGTATGGTTGAACCATATAAAAATTCTCTGTTAATGACCAAGGAAAGGGGTGTTTTAATGGCGAGAAGCAACAATCGAAGAAAACCGAATCACAATCGTAAGGATAACCGCAATCGCAATAACAATACCGGTTATCGACCGAAGCAGGTGGAGAAGGTCAGTGAGATCACCTATTGGGATGGGATCTCGGTCAATGAACTGGCCGAATTAGTCAAACGCAGCAGTGCCGATATCATCAAACTGCTGTTCCTGCTCGGCAAAATGGTGACCATCAATTCCACATTGGATGATGAAACTGTTTCCCTGGTCTGCATGGAATATGGGATCGAAGCCACCAAAGAACAGGTGAAAGATAAAGCCAGTTTGGAAGATGAGGAAGAAAGTGATCCGACCAATCTGGTCGAACGTCCCCCGATCGTCACGATCATGGGCCATGTTGACCATGGTAAGACCACTTTGCTCGACTCTATTCGAAAAACCAACGTCGTTGCTGGTGAAGCGGGTGGTATCACCCAGCATATCGGTGCCTATCAGGTCAATATCAAAGGCCGCAAGATCACATTTTTGGATACCCCCGGTCACGAAGCATTTACGGCCATGCGTGCCCGTGGTGCCTCTGTCACGGATATCGTCGTTATCGTTGTTGCAGCCGATGACGGTGTCATGCCCCAGACCAAAGAAGCCATTGACCATGCCAAAGCCGCCGGTGTGCCGATCATTGTTGCCATCAACAAAATGGATAAACCGGAAGCCAATCCCGATCGCGTCATGAGTGAAATGAGCGATAACGGTGTCATGCCGGAAGAGTGGGGTGGTGAAACCATTTTTGTTCCCATTTCCGCACGAAATGGTATGGGAATCGAAGATTTACTGGAAGCCATTCTTTTGGTTGCTGATATGAAGGAATTAAAAGCCGATCCAACCAAGGTCGCTACCGGTACCGTCATTGAAGCCAAATTGGACAAAGGTCGCGGACCAGTTGCCACATTGTTGGTCCAAAATGGCACACTGCATCATGGGGATTCCCTGGTCGTAGGTGCCACGATGGGTCGTGTGCGTAAAATGACGGATGCGTATAATGCGGAATTGAAAGCGGCTTTACCTGCGACACCGGTCGAAATCATCGGTTTAAATGCCGTTCCGGTTGCCGGAGATCTTTTTAAAGTATTCCCAAGCGAAAAACAAGCCCGGGATGTCTGGGAGATCCGCAAAAATGAAAAGATCGAGCAGGAACGCCGTGAAAATTCCACTATGAATTTCGACGATCTTGCTTCTCGGATCGAAAGCGGCGAGATCAAAGAAATCCCGTTGATCATCAAAGCGGATGTTCAAGGTTCTGCTGAAGCCGTACGCAATGCATTGGAAAAGATCGAAGTCGATGGGGTAAGGGTCAACGTCATCCGTTCAACGGCCGGTGCCATCAGTGAAAGTGATGTTTCCCTGGCCAACGCCTCAAACGCCATCATTTATGGATTCAACGTACGCCCCAATGCGACCGTACGTAAAAAAGCCGAAGAGGAGAAGGTTTCTATCCGACTACACAACATCATCTACAAAGCCGTCGAAGAGATGGAACAGGCCATGAAAGGTATGCTGGAACCTGTGTTTGAAGAGGTCATCATCGGTCAAGCTGATGTCAGACAAACCTATAAAGCCAGCAAGATCGGCACCATTGCCGGATGCTTTGTCACTGATGGTAAGATCCAACGCGATTGCGGTGTACGACTGATTCGTGATGGGATCGTGGTCTATACCGGTAAATTGGGTTCATTGCGTCGATTCAAAGATGACGTGCGTGAAGTCAATAACGGGTATGAATGTGGTCTGACCATCGAAAACTTCAACGATATCAAGGACGGCGATTTGGTTGAATGTTTCGTGGAACAGCAGGTGGAAGTCGCATAATGGCTCAATCTTTGTCCAAAGAACGTCTGGATGCGGTATTTTTAAAAGAAATCACCCGCATCATTGAAACCGATGTCAAAGATCCGCATGTCGGCTTTGTGACTGTCACCGGGATTAAAGTCTCCCCGGATTTGGCATATGCAACCGTATTTGTATCCTTCCTTGGCAAAAAAGAGCGCAATACGGCAGGGGTAAAAGCCTTGAACCGCGCTGCCAGTTATATCCGCAAAGAATTGAGCAATAAAGTAAAAGTACGCAAAGTACCACAGCTCAAATTCGTCATCGATGCATCGGTTGCCAAAGGACAGCGTATCGATCAATTGCTGGCACAGATCCACCAAGAATCCATGGATAACGTGGATGAATCAAACGAAACAATCCATGAAAGCAACGGTTGATCCCGTTGCTTTTTTCGATGCAATCCATCCGTTGCTCAAGTACAATAGTAAGTGGTCTGACCAACTGGTCAGACCACGGTATAACTATGAGCAACCCACCAAACAAATCCACAAGCCGTACGTCCATGACACCGGTAGATAAAGCCAGTGTGCTGGATGACTTCGTATTTGCCATACAAAGCGCCATTTTTAATGGTGAATATGCAGCCGATACCAAATTGCCCAGCGAACGTGATCTGGCCAGTCAATATGCGGTCAGCAAAACAATCGTTCACGATGGACTGTTGATGCTGGTCCAGCAGGGCTTTTTAAATGCATCTCCTCGACGGGGATATTTTGTTACGGATTATCGCCAACAAGGGCGAATCGGTTGTTTGAATGCGTATTTGAAATATCAGCAGAACCATCTGGATCATGCAACATTCGATGCATTGATCGAGGCGATCCTGGCCATTGAAGGCTCGGCGATCTGCAAACTGGCCATCAATAAAACTACAGATGATTTAGTTCGATTGGAACAATGGATCGACAAGGTGAATAAAGCCACATCCACTGCTGCCATCATCAAAGGATTCAGTGGTTTTCACCACGACATCTGTTTTTTATGCAAAAATACGATGTTTCCGCTGCTGTTCAATTCGTTTACGGATCTATTGGATGTTTTTTATAAAGAATTCGTCAATCGATATGGCAAAGAAGATTGCATCAAACTGATGTATGCATTTATCGAATATATTGCCAAAGGGCAGGGGCAGCGTGGGTATAACCTGCTGGGGAATCTGTTGCGCCAGTTCCGCCTTTTGATCAAACGCGGCAATGAATCCGTTTCATCGAAATAATCTTTAATAATACATGATTGATGGATCAGCATGGTTTAACCAATGTGAAGCCATGGTGCAATGATTTGATACAACTAGCAGGATCATTAAAAAAACGAAGTCCGTTTTCTAAAAATTCGACTTCGTTTTCTTTCATTTATAACTTCGCATAATGGTGATTATGTATTATTTTTTGATTGATTTTAAGATCGTGGCATACATTGATCATAGGCTTTCTGCAGCTCATCGACAGTTTTATGTGTATAGATCTGTGTGGTCGCGATGCTTTCATGACCCAATATCTGCTGGACGATCCGTGGATCCGTATCTTGATTGACCATATGTGTGGCCAATGCATGCCGCAATGAATGCGGACTCAAGCCTTTCAATGCACCGGAATTCGCAACGATGCCTTTATCCAACAATCTTTTTTTAAGCATGGTATAAACCAGATTACGTTGTAATGGTTTACCGGCTTTGGTGATGAACACATTCGTCAGATGGTTTTTATTCCATTTTGGACGGATAAAATCCAAATAATGGATCAGACGATGCCTGGATGTATCACTCAATGGGATCACTCGGGTTTTGTTGCCTTTACCAACGACACTGATGGTCCCATCATCCAGATGAAGCTGATTCATGGTCAAACCAGTGCATTCCGATACGCGTAAACCACACCCATAGATGATTTCCAATATGGTCACATCGGCATATTCTTTGATATTGGATTCATCATCGATGGTCAATAATCGTTCAATGGCTTGATCATTGAGAATCTTTTTTTCTTTACGCTCGGCTTTTTTCAGATTGATTTTCAATGCGATATTGGTCAAACAATAATATTCATGCAGATAATCATAAAAACCACGGATCACGGTGATCATATGATTGGTGGATGATGGTGCATGATCATGGTCATAACCATAGATAAAATCAAACAGATCATCAATTGTGATATCATTCACATAATTGATTTTCTTTTGATTCAACCATGTCTTCAATTGGTTCAATTGTGTTCCATAGGAATCCAAAGTCGCCATGGTTCGATTATCCACTGATGTGATCTGTTCCAAATAAAGGGATATCCCCTGTTCAATCTTCAGCTTCATCATGGTTGAATCACCTTTTCCATGATGTAGTCATCCATTATAAAACCATTGCCGATATCTGTTTGATCCGCATCAATAATGGTAAAACCATAATGATGATAGACATCCAATGAATGTTGATTGTATTTATTGCATGTCAATTGAATCGAGTGGTATCCCCTGCTTTTGGCTTCTTCTATCACAAAATCCATCATGGCTCTGGCATGACCCTGTCCTATGGCAGCTGCAGATAGATACAACTTGCTTAAAAACAAATACGATGGATGATCTTGTAACGCGATATAGCCGATCATTGTATCCTGGTGATAGACACCATAATACTGATAGTGATGATTGGTAATATTGTCCATCATGACGCTTGGCGTATTGAATAAATCACACATATAGTCGATCTGTTGATCGGATAATAAGAATGGAAAGTATTCGTGCCATACACATATGGCAAAATCAGAAACTTCATTGATTTGCTGCTCGCTCAATGCGTGTTGGATCGTGATTTGTGAAGTCATTGTTCCTCCTTATCTTCGCGTGGTGGATCCATGCGCAAATGGCTCTTTTTAAATGATTCTTTCATCTGTGAAACGGATATATGGGTATAGATTTGCGTGGTTACCATCGAAGCGTGACCAAGCATCAGTTGAATGGATTTAAGATCCGCACCATGGTTGAGCAAATGCGTGGCAAATGAATGGCGCAATATATGGGGGTGAACTTGAGTACGCAACCCAGCATCCATCACCGCTTTGTTGAGTCGATATTGGATGCCCCGTTGCGTCAGCGGTTCACCTCTTTGGTTCAACCATAGTGCTTCTTGATTTGGTTTTGCTACCTGTACGCGTACACTAAGATAATTATCTAATGCTTTTTTAGCATGGTGATTATAGAAAACCGTTCGTTCGACATTGCCTTTCCCAGAGATGTGGATGCGACGCAATGGATCATGCAGATCATGAACAGTCAGTGCAGTGATCTCACTTAATCGCATGCCGCTTGCATACATCAATTCAAATATTGCACGATCCCGTGATGATCCAAAATCATGACCATTGATCGAGTCCAGTAGTGCATTGACTTCGTTTTCACTGAGTACATCCGGTAAGGATTGCACATTTTTGCCGGCTTTGATCCGACTGAATGGATTATCCGTGCAGCGTTTTATGTTAATGGCATATCGATATAATCCGCGGATCGTGGAAAGATGCCGCTGGATGGAACGTTGAGACAATGCGGCATCCTGACGTAAGTGGATGACATACCAGGCAGCGATGGATTTATCGACATCAAACAAGGAGTCGATATCCTGTTGGTTCAAATAGCGAACATATGCATCCAGGTCACGCCGATAATTGCTAGCCGTATCCGGCGACCCGCTGTTTTTAAATGTCACATCTTCGATATAGCGCTGCATCAATTCCGTTTCCATGACTTCTATTATAATCCTGAATCAAAGGCAAACGAAAAAAGCAGGTTGCCCTGCTTTAATTGTAATGATGTCCCCGAAAGTCCCTGCCCTCGGTTCCAACAGTCAATGTCCGGTATTAACAATGAAAAATCAACATGCGCCTGTGAGCAATCGGAGCCTGACAATCCTTCTGGAATTGAACCAGTAATGCCGGCGGCTCATACCAGCGACCCTAATATAAATGGAGATATCGTTGATATCATCACAATGACATTCACACCTGCTGGACCTACCAACTGAAATGGACTATTCGATCAAATCGGTGTTCCAATTGGCTTGCTGAAGCGTATTGTCCAGCGTACGGATTTGTTTGGCCATTTCATCGATTTCGCTTTGCCATTTGCTAACATTGATGGATGTCAAAATCTTGATTTCACTGCCCCGAGCACGGTAATTAATCCGGCTACTCGCTTGAACAATGGATTTATAGTGTCCGATTTTTGTGGACAATCCATCTTTTTGAGCAATCAATGCAGTCAGGGTTTGACCATTGACCACGGTTTGAGAATTGGTGCGATTGATCGCATTGATCAATTCGATTAAGCGATCAATCGAATGGTCAAGCTGGGTTTTGAGCACATTGGGATCTTCCAAAGGTACTTCACCTTCCTGGACCAGCACATTGGCTTCAAGACGATCGGATAGCTGTTCGATCTTGCGGTTGAGGTCAGCACGTTCTTGCAAAGCTTCGGCTAATTTCATGGGTTAGTTTCTCCTTCGTTTTAATTCTTTGATTGCAGACCTCATCCGTTGGTTGAACCATGCGGATTTAGTTGAGGTCTGCTAATCGGGATACACCAAATTGTGGCATGGTGATGCCAAAGTTATCGGCAATGGTGGCACCGATATCGGCAAATGTTTTGCCATCATCCAGTTTATGACCGCCATTGGTAAATGATTTGCTGTAGATGATCACCGGGATATATTCACGGGTATGGTCTGTACCATGCCATGTGGGATCATTGCCATGATCGGCGGTTAGAATGACTAAATCATCCTCACGTAATTCTTGCATCAATTCACCTAAGCGTTTGTCAAAATTTTCCAATTCATTGGCATAGCCGTCTACGTTGCGACGATGTCCCCATTTGGCATCAAAATCGACCAAATTGGTAAAGCAGATGCCATGGAAATCCTTTTTAGCCATATCGATGGTTTGCACCATGCCATGATCACTGGATTCACTGTGATACGCTTGCGTGATGCCATGGGTATTGAAGATGTCATTGATCTTACCCACACTGATCACATCCAATCCGGCATCTTTCATCGTATCCAATACAGTCGTACCAAAAGGCGCCAACGCATAATCATGGCGGTTGGCGGTACGGGTGAAGGCACCGGCATGATCGCCGACAAATGGGCGTGCAATGATGCGGCCCACTTTCCATTGGGGTGCCATGGTGATTTCACGGGCGATTTCACAACAACGGTATAATTCATCCAAACCAAACGTTTCTTCGTGGGCCGCGATCTGCAGCACACTGTCGGCACTGGTATAGACGATCATTTCACCGGTTTTCATGTGACGTTCACCCAATTCATCCAAGATTTCCGTACCACTGGCCGCTTTGTTGCCGATCACTTTATGACCGGTCTTTTCTTCCAATAATTGGATCAAATCATCTGGGAACCCGGTATCCGTGAATGTCAAAAATGGTTCATTGATGTTTAACCCCATGATTTCCCAATGACCGGTCATCGTATCCTTGCCAACAGAAGCTTCTGCACATTTGAAAAAATATGCGCTTGGGTGATCTACAGGATGCATATTGGTGAGTGGCTTGAGATTGACCATTCCCATATTGACCATATTGGGCATGGTCAAACCATTTCTTTTTTCAGCAATATGACCGATGGTATCGGCCCCTTCATCATCATATTTGGCTGCATCGGGCAGATAGCCGAAGCCACAGGAATCCAATACGATGGTAAATACACGGTTGAATTTTGACATGTTCATTCCTCACTTCTTTGCATCCATATTATCATCATTGGATGGTTTTTTCATGGTTTTACCATCCATCAGCACACTGGCTAAATCGATATGTCCGCCTTTTTTCAACTGGGTGTTGATGGTTTTGACCAGATCTCGGGTGGTGGTCACATCATCCTTGGTTTGATCAAACAGATTCAACTGGATATTTCCATGATGGATGGATACCAGATGATTCAAAAATATGCCGATCAAGCGGATGGGATAATGATCATCTTGTTGGTCAAAGATGGATAAAGCCATGGTATACAGATCATCGGCTTTATAGATCGGATGGGTCAATTGGATCTGGCGGGTGATGGTGGAAAAATCATCATTGCGGATGGTAATACCAATGCCATATCCCATCCGATCTGCGTTGTACAACCGTTTGCTCAAAGAGTGAGCGATCCGTCGCAATTCATTTTTGACTTCACCATAATCCTGCAAGGATACTTCCATGGTGGAAACCTGACTCATGGATTTGATGGTCTCATCACTTCCCACATGGTCATCCCCATTGCCATTGGCATGAGCCAATACCGTATCCAAAGTGGACCCGAAGATCATCATCAAATCTTCTTTGTTGGGATAATTGGCCAGATCACCGATGGTCTTTATCCCTAATGCTTTGAGTTTTGGTGTGCTTTTCTTTCCGATCCATTGCATTTCACCAATGGGTAATGGCCACAAACGGGATGGAACATCCCGTTTGCGTAAGATGGTGATCCCACGGGGCTTTTTCATATCCGATGCCATTTTGGCTAAAAACCGATTGGGTGCAATGCCGATGGAACAATCCAATCCAGTAGTGGTTTTGACCATATCCTGCAAGGATACCGCCAGATCCAATGGTCGCTTGTAGCGTTTTATGGTATCGCTCATATCGGCAAATGCTTCATCGATGGATACGGGTTCGACCATCGGTGTGAATTGGTGGATCACAGCCATGAATTGATTGGAATATTGCCGATAAAGTGAACCATGATGTTCCACAACGATCAGATCTTTGCATTTTTTCTTGGCCGTGACCAATGGCATCCCGCTTTTGATCCCATATTGGCGAGCTTCATACGAAGCAGTGGAAACCACCGATCGTGGACCATCATGGGCCACTACGATCGGTTTGCCTTTCAATTCAGGATTGAGCAATACTTCCGCAGAAGCAAAGAAACTGTTGAGATCAATGTGAAAGATGATGCGTGCCATAAGCGTCGATCATGGCTTTGGTATAGGCTAAGGATGAAGAAGTGGTTTCACCATTGCCCATTTTGGCCACTGCATCCAGTTTAGCATCATCTTTCAATTCATTTAAAGTCATGGTGACACCATCAGCGTCCATGGTCTTGACCATTTCATACAGATGATCAGATATCGCAGCCATATACGGATGATGTGTCAATAACAAGATGGTATGGTATTGACTTAGATCTTTTAATACCGTGGATAATGCATTTAAAGATCGACCACTTAATCCGCTGTCGATTTCATCGAATGCAAATAACATGGTCGAACCACTTTGCTGAAGTGTAAACAATGCCACAGCAAACCGTGCTTTTTCACCTCCGCTTAATTGATCCAATGCCATGGTATGCCCACTGTATTCCAGTGTGATGATCAACTTGGTATTCCCATTGTCATCAAATGGTTTATCCACCAATCGATGATAAATAGTCAAACCATCCATTCCCATTTGTTTCAACAATGGATATAAACGATCTTTTAAGGATGATAAAACCAATGATCGTGCAATATTCCATTGATGCGCGATGCGCATCAAACTCCCCTCACATTGGCCAATGGTTTCAACCATTTTATCTTTTTGTGCACTATAGCTTTGCTGATGGATCAAATCATCTTGCCATTCTTTTGCTAACGCAGCCAATTGATCACTGGTTTGTACATGATATTTGCGCTTCAACTGACTTTGTTTATATAAGTCATTCTGCAAAGCACCGATATCGACATCCATCGATTGGTTTTCGATATGGATCGAATCCAATAATGTCTGGATGGTGATGGTTGCATTGAGGATCTCATTGAAGATAGCAGGCTCATACAGCGAATAATAGGTATTGAACGAATTGAGCAATGCAGACAACTCGGCACTGTATTGCTGAAATTTAGCAAATAAGCGACTTTTTTCCTGCAACGATTCATAATCCTTCTCGATTCGTTTGGCGTCGTTTTCGGCCAAATCTGAGTCATATGGGGCGTTGTGGATCTCATTGATGGCGCCAATCAGTTCATCGAGTTTGTCTGGATCATGGATCTTGGTTTGGATCTTTTTGAGCGCGCGTTTGAGTTTGGTGTAGTTTTGATAAAGCGGAGTGTATTGATCGGATAGATCTTTGCATTGTTCACTTTTGTCCAGATAGTGCAGCAAGGCATCCCCTTGCAGTTGGTAGAGATAACCGTTTTGGGCGATGATGGTAAGATATGGACTCAACAAAGCAATAAAGCGAGATAAGGGAATGGTTGAACCATCGAGTGTAGTGGTCATACCATCACTTGTAGTGGTTTTGACCAATTGATGTGCTGTATCTTCCATGGTCAAACCAACGGTAATGCTGGTCTTATCATCGAATCGTCCAATGATTTGATTATCATCTTTGGATTGCAGTAAATACTGGAATGCGGATAACAACATGCTTTTTCCACTCCCGCTTTCTCCGATAATACAATGGATGCCTTTATCAAATGGAATGGTGATATCTCGGATAAAGCGGTAATTATGGATGGATATGGTTCGGATCATAAAAACACCTCCCATATCCTTAAGAGACGAAAGGTGTTCATTTGGACAAAATGATTTATCCATTTTTTGAGTTAAGCTTCGTTCAGCTTCCAATGTCCATTTTCATTCTGCAGTTCAACCATGCGCCGATACATGCCGTTTCGTGCCATCAATGCATCAGGAGAGCCTTGTTCGACCACCCTTCCTTTTTCCAAAACCACGATATGATCCGCTGCGGCAATGGTGCGCATGCGATGGGCAATCACCAAAACGGTCTTACCTTCCAACAAGCAGGAAATGGCATTTTGGACTTTGGTTTCATTTTCGACATCCAATGATGCCGTGGCTTCATCGAGCAATACGATCGGTGCATCTTTAAGCAATGCACGGGCAATGGAGATGCGTTGACGTTCACCACCGGATAAACGGGCACCGTTTTCACCGATCGGGGTGGCATAACCATTCGGCAATTTGTTGACGAACTCATCGCAATTGGCTGCCTTGGCAGCCGCCAGTACCTGTGCATCGCTAGCACCCCGTTTGCCAAGTCGGATATTTTCCATGATCGTATCATCGAATAAAACAACATCCTGGAAAACCATGGAATAATCCGTTAACAGTACTTCAGGATCAATAGTGGAAATATCCACCCCGCCTTCCGTGATTTTACCCTGCTGGACATCCCATAGACGAGCTGCCAATCGGGCACAGGTACTTTTTCCTGATCCCGATGGTCCAACCAATGCCGTGATTTGACCTTGTTTGGCCACAAAACTGACATCCGTCAGTACTTCTTGATGACCATACGCAAAATGGACATGATCAAATACGATGTCATGACCGTGTGGCTTAAATATTTCGCAACCACTGGCAATCGGCATTTCGTTGATTTCCATGATCCGATCGGCCGAAACCTGTGAAATAAACATTTCCGCTATCAGTGCCAGACTTTGATCAAACGGGGCATAGATGCGGGTAATCACCAGTAAGAACAGAAAGAAAAGCATAAAATCGATTTGTCCGGAAAGAATGAGATTAGCTCCAATCAATATCGTGGTGGCCACACCAAGACGCATGATGACACTGGCTGCGTTGACGAATATCCCAGTGGATATTTCACCCACTGCCATGATTTTTTCATGCTGATCGATTTTTGCGTTCAATTGATCCAAGTAACGCTGTTGCAGATTGTTGGCACGGATTTCCTTGATGTTTTCCAATGCTTCCTGAATACCATCGGATACAACCAACGCGGCTTTTTTGGTTTTTATCGCATTGTTGGTGTTGAAACGCCGTGAACCAAACAATAGCCCGAATGCCACAGGTATTGGCCATAGACAAGCCAATGCCAACCGCCAGTCATAAATGCACAGACAGATCGCGACGATCGCGGTTGAAACATAAGCACCATAAAGATAACCGAGTACGTGGCTCCAGACGTGTTCCATGCGGCTGACATCGCCCATTAATGTTTCGATCATATCGGCAATATCCCGTTTTCCAAAGTAGCCAAGCGGAAGTTTGCGTAAACGTTCTGCTAGATTCAGGCGTGTGGACTCTACTTCTTCATAAACCAGACTGTATGTGCTGAGATATTGTTTGTAATGTGTCAAATAGGAAAGGATAAGGAAAATGACGATGGAAAGGATGATCAACCAAGGATGATATACTGTGGATTCACCCAATAGCAATCGCATGAAATGATCCATGGTAATATACAGGATCCCAGTGCCGCACATGACCACCAGATTGGTGATTATGGTCCACACCATCCCCTGCTTGATATTGTGTACCCCTTTATCGCTGAGTGCATATTTGCGTTGAAATTTCGGACCAAACATTTAAGCCACCTCCGTTTCGGCACGAATGCGCCATTGAATGGCGTGGTGATAATCCTCCCACATGCGGGCATAAAGGCTGTGATTTAAAAGCAATTGATCATGGGTTCCGCTTTCGATGATTTTTCCCTGATCTAAAACAATGATCTGGTCGGCATTCACGACTGTGGAAAGCCGATGGGCAATCATGATGACAGTGCGATCTTTCATCAAATTGGTCATGGCTTTTTGGATCAATGCTTCATTTTCGGGGTCTGCAAATGCGGTCGCTTCATCCAAAATAACGATCGGTGCATTTTTCAATATTGCGCTTGCCAAGGCAATGCGCTGTTGTTCACCGCCGGAAAGATGTGTACCTTTAGTACCGATGATGGTATCCACCCCTTTAGGGAGTTTATCCAATATGTCATTGCAATGGGCGATCTCCAATGCGTGCAATACTTCTTGTCGAGTGGCAGTTGGACGTGCGGCACGCACGTTTTCATAGATAGACGTTTTGAATAAATGACTGTTTTGGAAGACAAAGGCAATCTGTTGCATCAGATCTTTGGGGTCCATGGATTGAATGTTAACACCACCGATTTCGATGGTTCCGGAATCGATATCCCAGAAACGGGGTATTAATGTGGCTAATGTGGTTTTACCACCGCCGGATGGTCCAACCAAAGCCACCGTTTGTCCGGGTTGGACAGAAAATGAAATATGGGATACAGCCGGTCTATCCGCTTGTGGATATGTAAATGTCACATTGTTGAATGTTATCGAAGCATCTTTGGCCTTCTCGAAATGATCGGCTACGGATAATACCGGTGCGTTGGTCACCATTTCAATACGCTGCAAAGCCGAATGCGCCATCATGATGCCGTTTGATGCAAACATGATGCGTGCCAGTGCGGTTGAGATGATGGCAGAAAAAACCGCATAGAATGCAAAATTGGTGACAAATGCAAGCAGGTTTCCATCTTGGATGGATGCGGGGACGATAAATAACGCAAGCGGCACAAGAAAGACGAATGCCCCTTCCGTAAATGTCAGGTTGATCGATTGGGGTTTACTGCACACTTTTGCATTGAAGTAATGCGCAAAATAACTATATTCTTCAATGGCTTTTTGAAATGCCTTGAATGAGTAGACCGTCTGCTGGAAAATCTTAACGACCGGGATCCCGCGAACATATTCGGTTCCGGCTTTGCTCATGCGATCCATGGCGTGCTGGTATTTGGTCATAAACGTTGCGTTTTCGCCTCCCATCATGGCAAACATGGCAATGATGGAAATAACGGCAGCCAATAGACACGCAGCACCCATGCGCCAGTCAAAGATTACCATCAATAACAGCATGGCAATGAATAACGTGATGGTACCAACGATATCTGCCAGATTATGGGCTAAAAAAGTCTCGGTGTCCGCGGCAGCAGCATCCAGTCGGTTTCGAATCAATCCGGATGCATTGGTATCAAAGTAGCCTAATGGTGCTTTCATCAGATGTGCGATGCCATATTTGCGGATGTTGGATGCGGTGCGAAATGCAGCAAGGTGCGTGCACATTAACCCGATGAAATAGATCAATATTCCAGCAATGGCACAACCAAAAGCAATCCACCCATAAGTGACAATGGATGTGGCGTGACTCCACTGTGGAGCAACGCTGATCAAATCTCGTGCCACTAACCAAATGCAGATGTATGGGATGATGCTGAGAACCATCGATAATGCGGATAAGATCATGCCGATAATAGTCAGTATGCGATAATTACCGGCATATCCCATCAGGACCGAAATATCACTTTTTTTCTTCTCCTTCATAAACATACCTTTCGTATTTTTTTTTGGTTAGATTAATCTAACTGGTGATTAAAAATGAATGGGTCATTGACCCATCAATGTTAACCAGCCACCGGAATAGAACATCCGGAACTGATCGATATACTGTAATCGTTGTTGCTTTGGCATGTCTTGAATAGCGATTTCAAATAATCCGTTGAACATTGCGCTTGCAATGATATGACAAAGCGATTCGCTCAGCTGCGGGACATCCCTTCCAAGATGACGTAGAACTTCGATATATCGCAGTGTATATTCAACTTCAACATCAACCATGTGCTCGATAAAGTGCTGATAGCTGGTGCCATCGGAGCGTGTGAGCAATAAGCACACTGGATCACGATGCTGACAGATGTAGTCGAGCATCCAATTCACATACGCTTCGGAAGAGTCTCCCATTTGGATGACTTGCTGTTCTTCGGGCAATTCGGCAAAGGATGTTTGGGATTCCATAAACCGCCCCATCAATGCTGCGGCATGGGGTTCGACCAGGGCATTGAACAACGCTTCTTTACTGGAATAGTATCCATAAAACGCACCAGTAGTCAGGCCTGCTTTTTTAACAATCTGGCGAAGGGATGCACCTTGAAATCCTTTTTCCAGAAATTCTTCCATGGCGGCTTGCTGAATGCTTTCCAGTGTTGCAACGTTTTTCTCTTCCATATCTCTCCTTTGTTGTATAACACTGTTATATAACGATGTTATATTACTCTTACTTTTGACCTGATGTCAATGTATACTTCAAATTTTTGAACAAATGGATGATGTGTGAATAAAAAAAGCGTCACAATAGTGACACTTGGATGGAATGGTTGAACCACACCGAATAATGGTTCGTTTGATTAATCAATTTCTGCGATCAGTTCGATTTCAACCAACACATTTTTGGGCAATTGGACTACACTGAAGCAACTGCGGGCTGGTTTACCCGTAAAATAGCTGCCATAGACTTCATTGAATGCGGCAAAATCATTCATGTCGTGTAAGAAACAGGTGGTTTTGACCACATGCTCGAAGTCGCTGCCGGTAGCCTTGAGAATCGCTTCGATATTTTTACAGACTTGATGGGTTTGCGTTTGGATATCTTCGCCAACGACATTCATGGTGGTTGGATCCAGTGGAATGGAACCGGAAACAAATAAAAGATTGCCGACCACTTTGGCTTGGGAATATGGGCCGATGGCGGCGGGTGCCGCATCGGTATGGATGGTTTGCATACAGGGATTTCCTTTCTTTTGATGGTTCTATCATATCAGAAAATGGTCCGACCATGATGGTCGGACCAAGTATTTATAATGTGGCGATCCACTCATCGATTCGCTTATAATCGATATGGTAGGCACTTTTAAGTCGAGCAGTCTGTCCATGGGTGACATAGACATCATCGATCCCCACACGGGTCAAATGGACGCATTGGTTTTTGGTATTGGCATATTCCAAAATGGCAGAACCCAAACCACCGGCCAATATATCCGGTTCATACACCAAGATCGGTAATTTGGTTTCAAACAATCGATCCAGCATCGTTTCATCCAATGGTTTGAAGAAACGGGCATTGATGACATGGATATGGTTGCAACCATAATAATCCCGGATCTTGAGTACATCATCCCCATAGGTGATGATGATACCATTGGCATCCGTTGATTCAAACCATTCCCAACTGCCCACTTCAATGGGCTTTCCATCATCTTTTTTAAATGGTACAGATCCTCTGGGGTAACGGATGGCAAAGGGATGCAGCTGGTTGAAACCACATTTCAATAATCCCATCGCTTCTGCAGCATCTTTGGGTTGGCAAAGGATGATATTGGGCAATGATCGTAAAATGGATATATCAAATACACCATGATGCGTTGCCCCATCCTCTCCGACTAATCCGGCCCGATCGATACCGATCAAAACTGGTAGATCCATGCGACAGATATCATGGTTGATCTGGTCGTAACACCGTTGCAAAAACGAGGAATAGATATCCAAAAACGGTCGTTTTCCACCCAATGCGATCCCGGCTGCCAATGTGGCCGCATGTTCTTCCGATATTCCCGTATCAAAACTGCGATCGGGATACTGCGCAAAAAAATCATCCAATGCCGAGCCATGGATCATGGCGGGGGTGATGGCCACGATATTGGGGTTTTCCTTGGCCAATTCACTCAAATCATCCGTGATGGTCTTGGACCATGATTTATAGCCGATCGGTGTCGAGATCAATGCTTTGCCGCTCAATGGATCAAATGGTCCAATACCATGATATATACCGATCGTATCGGCTTCACAATATGAAACCCCTTTGCCTTTGGTGGTCATCACATGGACCACGACAGGTCCATCTTGCTTTTCTTTAGCGACAGTCAATGTTTGGATCAGATCACGGAAGTTATGACCATCCACCGGACCAAGATAGTCCAGATCGAATTCACCGAAGATGCCGGATTGGACCACGGCTTCCTTGAATGCATTTTTGATAGTGGTCAATGATTCCAATGCACTGTTGCCATATTTATGCGTACGTAACCATGATTTCAAATCTTTTTTGACATTGGTATAGCCTTTGGAAGACCGTAATTTAGCGAATGCTTTGGTCAGACCACCGACATTTCTGGAAATGGACATATTGTTGTCATTGAAGATGATGATCATGTTTTTCTTCAATTGACCGATATGATTGAGTGCTTCCAACGATTCACCACTGGTCATGGAGCCATCCCCGACCACAGCAACGACATTGTAATTTTCATGGTTGAGATCCCGGTCGATGGCAAAACCAAGAGCTGCCGATAAAGCCGTTGAGGAATGCCCCGCTTCAAAACAGTCATACACACTTTCGCACCGTTTTTGGAATCCGGATAATCCACCATATTGACGTAAATGGTCAAAACCATCCGCTCGTCCGGTCAAGATCTTATGCACATAGCTTTGATGACCGACATCGAATAAAAGTTTATCATTTGGAAAATCAAAGACTTTATGCAACGCGATGGTCAATTCCACGATCCCCAAATTACTGGAAAGATGACCACCGGTCTTGGATAGCTCGTCCATCAAAAAACCACGGATATCCTTGGCCAGTTGAACACATTGCTGATTATTCAAATTTTTTAAAAAGGACGGATCTTTGATCGAACGAACATCCATGACGTATGTTTCCTTTCATGTTAAAAACAAAGAATACGAATGGTTGAACCATCAATGATCCCGCTTGATCAATGCATGGATGAAATCCTGCAATGGTTTGGGATCGGCAAGATGCAGTGTGGTTTCAACCAGATCTAAAGCATGGTCATAATAATCCTGCATCATGGTCTTGGCCTTGGTCAAACCAAACAACGATACACTGGTGCTTTTTTCATTACGAACATCACTGTTGTTTTTCCCCAATGTCACTTCATCTTTGGTCACATCGAAAATATCATCTTGAAACTGGAATGCGATCCCCAGATCATATCCGATATTTTCCAATGCCGATAGATCTTCATCATGACTGCTGGCTATCCCACCCAACATCAATGCAGCGGATAAAAGACATCCAGTTTTATACTGATGCAATTTCAATAACGTCTGGGCATCGATTTGGGTGTGTTCACTGGCCAAATCGATGCATTGACCATACACCATCCCATTGGCCATGCGGGCCAATGTGGATGTGGCCGCTACTTTTTGATGATCATTGAGTACAGTGGACGTGGCGATCACTTCAAATGCCAACGTGTTGAGACCATCCCCTGCCAGTGTGGCATTGTCAGGACCATAGATCACATGGTTGGTGGGTACACCACGACGTAATGTGTCATCATCCATACACGGAAGATCATCATGGATCAATGAATACGTATGGATGCATTCCACAGCCATGGCCAGATCATAGCTGATGGATGGATCGATCCCATAGCTTGCGACAGTATCGATCACTAATTTTGGTCTGACCCGTTTTCCACCATGGTTTAATAATGAGTATGCCATGGCATCACTGGTTTTACCCGGATAAGGCAATAAAGCAGAAAAACGTTTGGCAATAAATGCTTCAAAATCATGCATCGCCGTTTCCTTCTTTCTTCAATGGTTCAACCAATTCATTATATTTATTTTCATACGCTTTGAGTGCACTATCACATGATTTCACACACTGTAATCCTTCTTCAAACAGTTTGAATGCATCATCCAATGCAATCGAACTGTTATTCAAGGCTTCAACGATCTCATTCAATCGATTCATGGTGCTTTCAAAGGATGCACTGGTTTTATTCTCGCTCATGGTTTACTCCTTTTCGCTTATGGCGATGACTTTACTTTGAATACTTCCGTCTTTAAAACGGGTGATGATGGTTTGATCCATCGCAATATCATGGGTCGAGGTAATGGGATGATTAAAGCTGTCCAAGCTCATGGAATATCCTCGATTGAGGATCTTCAATGGGGATAAGGCATCCAATGTTTTACTGGTTTGAACCAATAAATTCGACCGTGTATCAAGCAATCGAACCATTTGATGGACAAGTTGCTGTTGCAATACTGCCAATGCTTGGGATTGATTGGATATCCGGTTTGAAAAAATGGATAAACCATCCCGATAATGGTCTAACTTCTGTGCCAAAAGATCCAATTGATGACGGATCAATAACGGAGATAACGTCATTTTCAAATGATCCAACTGCTGTCGGGTCAATGCAAGCCGTTGCGTTAACCGCTCGATCAGTTGTTTTTGGAAAGTGTCGATCTCAGCTATGACATCCTCCAGTAATGGTGTAACCATCTCCACGGCACCGGTAGGTGTATTGGCACGCACATCGGCCACATAATCGATCAATGTGGTATCCGAATCATGGCCGACACCAGAGACGACTGGTGTGACCATCGTATGAATGGTCTCAACCAATAATGGATCATTGAACGCCCATAGATCTTCAATAGAACCGCCACCACGGGCGACGATGATCACATCCACCGTTCCATCCAATCGTTTCAATGCATCACTGATCTGCGCCGCAGCCCCTTCCCCTTGCACCAACGTATTGATTTCATGGATCCGTGCCAAGGGCCAGCGGCGTTTCAAGGTCGTATGGATATCCGCTTGGGCTGCGGAAGCGGCAGCGGTGATCACACCGATATCAAAGGGATATCGGGGCAAAGGTTTTTTGATCGATGGATCAAAATATCCTTTCTTTTGATAATAATCGATGGTTTGCTGCAGTTTAGCCAGCAATGCACCCAATCCATACGGTTCCATGGTCAAAACATTCAACTGCAATGATCCATTGGGCCCGTAATAATCCACATTGGCGCTAACTAACACCATATCCCCTTCATGGATCTTAAAATCCACCATATGGTTGTACCGTGAAAACATCACGGCTTTGATCCGGGAGGTATCATCTTTGAGTGAAAAGTACCAATGCCCCGAATAATGCATGGTCAAATTGCTGATTTCACCGATCACGAGAATTCGTTGCAATGCAGGTGTGGTTTTCACCACATTTGCAATGATGCGATTCAACGATGAGATGGAATAAGCAAACGGAGTATTCTGATCAGGCATGATCCAATACTCCGTTGACTAACTTATGGGCTTGTTCATCACAATAAGTCTTGCTCAATTCCACTGCCTCATTGATGATGACCGCTTTGTCGGCACTGTGGATCGCCATTTCCGATAATGCCACCAGCAATATGGATTGTTCCACATATCCCAATCGTTGGAAGGTATATCCATTGAGTCGTTCATTAATGATACGGATGTAATGTTCCATATGGGTATCGATATCATCCAAAACTTCTTTGACATAGGGTGAACATTGATCCAATGGCTGATGGAATTGATCATTGACTGCCTCATCGATCGATGTGCCCACACATAAGGCTTGGTATATAACGACCATTAACCGGCGTCGTTCACCGGAACGGGATAAACTTTTGCTCATGTCAGATATTTTACAGGATTGGACATTAAATTTAAAGAGTGAAACCCGTGAGTAACGATGATAAAACCACGGTTTGAGTATACAATATTAACCATGAGTGAAAATGAAACTCAAAAACCCTGGCTGAATCGATTCTATGGTCATCTATCGACCATCACCCGTCATAAATTCTGGGTCGGTTATTATTGCTTCAAGGTAGGTTTATATAAACAAGGCCTGTTGCATGATTTAAGCAAATATCATCCGATCGAATTTTTAAACGGTGTCCGTTATTTCCAAGGCGATCGATCGCCGATCGATAAGGAAAAGGAAGTCAATGGCATGAGTTATGGATGGTTGCACCATATTGGTCATAATGCGCACCATTGGGAACATTTTGTGGATCTGGATCGTAAAAATGATCGATTTGTGGCATACCGCATGCCCGATCGCTATGTCTTGGAAAGCATTTGCGATCGCATGGCGGCATGCCGCATTTATCAAGGCAAACATTATGACAACGCCAGTGCATTGAATTATTTCAACCATGGTAAAGACCAGTATTTCATGCATCCCGATAATGCGAAGCAATTTCGCCATTATCTGGGTATCATTGCAAATGTTGGATTCAACAAGGCCATTGCACAATTAAAACAACTCAATCATAAATAATGAGGATAAGGATACGACCATGCAACAATATGATAAACACAACGAAATCCATGAATCGACCATGGATCATGAAATGGACTATACCATCGGAGAAGATGGTTTTAACCATATGGATCGATCGTCTTCTTTGGAAGATGATCTGAATCGCCAGCGTCAAAGTTACTATGGCCGTGGCGCCTCGACCACCAAAGATTTTGAAACCACCGTCAATGATTTTTTTGACAAAGCCGTGGATGGGATCAATACCATCCTCAATGCCGGAGTACGTGCCGGAAAACGTGCTTACAATGATTACAAGATCCGCAGTGGATTGAATTTCAAGATCCTGGAAGATGCGGAAGTGGAATTATTGGTCGAAGATCATCGCATATACTATAAAAACTTCATCATTGATCTGTTGATGATGTTTTCCGGTGTGGCTTCGATCATGCTGATCCCTTTGGTTGCCGATTTTTCGGTGTTGATCCTTGGCGCATTGGCCTTATGCATGGCGTTATTGTCCATTGGGATTTACCGGATGGTTAAAGACAGTGCGACGTTTCGCCGCAACACAGCCGCCGTTCGCGGAAAAACCGTACAAATCACTCCGAAGGCGGAAAAATTGGTCAAAAAGAAAAATACGGCCAATCGCAATAACATGTATCGCAGTATTGCCTTTGCCATCTGTTGCTATATTCTGCCCATGTTTGGCATCGTAGCCGCAGTCGCTTTACCGTTTACTGAATTTTTTGTGAGTTTGGCAATGATCGTTTATTTGGGAGCGATTGGACTGGGGACCGGGATGTTAGTGTATTACACTGGGATGAATACGGTGTTTCGCAATATCCTGGAACATCGGCGATTCCGTTGATCGAACCATTGAGCGAATGGATCGACCACTAAAAAACCAGTGATACTAATTTAGTGGCACTGGTTTTTATTTTATGGTCGAACCAGATCATTCATGATTATTATATTCCGGATTTTCATCCACATGCACATCAATGCGGATCGTATTGGGCAACATCGTATAACTGACTCCTGCGGCATCGAACATCCGTTTGGACGCGATGACACTGGGTGTATCGGCATATTTGTCACATTCATAAACGATATGTTTGATGCCGCTTTGAATGATGGCTTTGGCACAATCATTGCAAGGGAACAACGAAACATACAGCGTACAGCCTTCAACAGAGCGGGCGGAATTCAAAATGGCATTGAGTTCGGCATGGACCACATAGGCGTATTTGTTATCCAGAAAATCATCATGGTTTTTCTCCCAGGAGAAGGTATCATCACTGCATCCTCTGGGCAAACCATTGTATCCGATGGAAACCACACGGTGGGTGTCATCGACGATGACCGCCCCCACCTGGGTATTGGGATCTTTGCTGCGTAATGCGGATAAATGGGCCAATCCCATGAAATAGTGATCCCACGATAAAACATTGGCGCGTTTGCTCATAAAGTCCTCCCCTTTGATACTGTGAATCATCAACAGTTCAAGTATACACGGCTCTTCTTAAAACAGGGAATCATATAGCATGTTCAGTGCCACCGGCATGCCGGGATCGGCCACAAAAGCAGATGCATTGATGATCAAAAGATAAACCACGGCTGCCAGTAAAACCATAGAGCATACGATCAAATGGATGCGCAATTTTTTGAATAGCGCAGTATTGCTATTGATCACGCCATATACCAGTCCGACGATCAATCCGCCCAAATGGGCTTGGAAGCTGATACCTGGCAAAAAGGAAATATACAGATTGACGATGATGGTGAAGATGAAATTGTTGCGCCAGATCTTATTGGAAAAATAATGATGTTCATAGGCATAGACGGTGTAATAGCCAAGTAAGGTGAATAAAGCACCACTGAAGCCGATGATCACGGTATTTGCACTGTTGACGAGCGCCAGGATATTGCCGAATATGCCACCAGCGAGCAATAACGCGATATACTGCCATTTCTTTTTGAAGCATGGTTCGATCAATTGACCCAATGTAAAAAAGTTGGTCATATTGAGCAATAAGTGCAGCAAGCCGCCATGCAAGAAGATGGATGTCACCAAACGAAACCATTGATGATCATCCATGATCAATGGTTTATATAATCCACCTAAGGCGACTAGGGATAACGCATTGTTGCCAGATTTACTATCAACATATAGCGTGAAGAGATACAGGATCACCATGATCATGATCATGACCATGGTCGTTTTGGGTAAATTTTGGATCAATGCTTTTCGAGTCGCTTTTTTAACGATGCCCTGGATCTTGGCATCAATGTCTTTTTTGGTCAAACCATCGCTTTCCTTGACCCATTGGCTCCAGTTTACAAAACATGATGAAAAACCATCATCATTGACGGATAAAGGATCGGATTGGATATTGACCAACCCCACATGAGAACTGGATGATGTGATCTCATCATCGATGGTTAATTTCGTCACGGTATTGATGGCACCCATGCTGATTCTGGAAACCACATTCAATATGGTTGGATCATCCAACCCCATGCCGTTACTTAAATGCATGTAAATGGCACGGTATTGTTTACGAGTTGGATCGATCAACCATAAGGATCCCTGGTCTTTGCTCAAAACCATGCGATAATGATGATCATTCATCAGATGATAGGCGATATTGTATTTGATAATGTCAGGATTCATAGACGTTTATTCATTCCATTCCAATTTTCAATGCATCACTTAATGATGCGATCAAACGATCCAGATGGTCCAGGATATCATGGGTATAACCATATTCATCCAGTGCATCGTTAAAATAAGACGGTAATGGTGCAGTGAATGGATGGACCATATGATCGTTTGGTAAAACCACCTTTAAGCGATACGCATGCAATAATTGCCCATCCACGCTATGCAATGTGGTTTTACCATACAATGGATCATTACTGACTGGATGATGGATAAAATCAAAATGGACACGGATCTGATGCGTCCGACCCGTCAATAATTTAACGGCAACGAGCGTATGGTGGTCAAAACGATGCAATACGGCAAAGCGGGTGGATGCGCGTTTGCCCCCTTCCACGACGGCTTGGCGTAATCTGAATTTTGGATCTTTACCGATCGGTGCATCGATCGATCCACCCTGTTCGTTGATGATCCCATCCACTAACGCGATATAGATCTTTTCTGTGGTATGATCCGCGAATTGATCCGCAATGAAATGGTGGGACGTATCGTTTTTGGCAGCGATCAATACCCCGCTGGTATCTTTATCCAAGCGATGGATGATACCGGGGCGTTTGATACCGTTGATACCGGAAAGATCGCTGCAATGGTATAACAAAGCATTGACCAATGTATCATGGGTATGACCCGCTGCGGGATGGACGACCATGCCTTTGGGTTTGTTGATCACGATGACATCGTGATCTTCATATAAGATATCCAATGGAATATTTTGGGGTTGGATGGTCGAATCATCGATCGATGAGGGTTCGATTAGGATCACATCATTGAGTTTGACTTTATAGGAGGGTTTGGATGGTTTGTCATTGACCAATACATTCGCATGGTCGATCCATAATGCACATTGATTGCGACTATACGATGGATAAACCATGGAAAGTACTTTATCCAAACGAATACCGACCATGGAAGCATCGATGGTCATCACCATCACATCGTTGGTTTCATTCATGATGGACCTTCTTTCCTTCCACAAAGATGCAATACAGTATCCACACAATGGCACCAATGGTCAAACACATATCCGCTACATTGAAGACGGGAAAATGATAGCCGAAAATATTGAATGCCAGAAAATCGCGTACATATCCCAATACGACCCGATCGATCAGATTGCCGATGGCACCACTGATCATAAATGCCTGACATAAACACATCAGCGATTCATTGGATGTATAGCTTGTATGGTACAACCAAAACAAAACGATGGTGATGATCAGGGAAATGATGGTCAATAACCAAGTCGCATTGGAAAACATGGACCAAGCCATACCGGTATTTTGGGCATAGGTCAGCCAGAAAAAACCATCGATGATTGCTATGGATGGTGTAAATGAAGTGGCAGCGATATATTTAGTCAATTGATCGATGATCAATGTGATGACGATGATTAATAGGTCTCTTTTTTTCACGGGGACTCCTTCACTTGTGATGCTGGTTTAACCATTGGATAATGGCTGAACCATCTCCACTATGGTAACACCAGCTGGTCAAACCCAGTGAAGATGCGGCATCACAGTTTACTTTCAAATCATCGATAAACAGGCATTGGGATGCCTTCTTATCGGAATGATCCAATACATATTCGAATATTTTTAAATCTGGTTTGGCCATTTTCAGATCTGCAGAAATATACAAATCTTTAAATCGTTGGATATAGGGAATATATTGATCCAATACTTCATGCATGCGAAGTGGAGCATTACTTAATAAGATCAGATCCATATGATGGTCTAAACCATATTGCACAACAGGAACCATATCACTGTTGATGCGAAGATTATACTTTGGCCATTGCTCGATCCCCTGTTTGATCAAGGGATATAAAGATGGATCATTGGTTTGACTAGCGACAGCATGGTACAGTTCATCTTCATCGATGGTCCCTTCATCCAATCGATGCCATAAATGGGAATGAAATAAATGATCGGCCACCCATTGGATCTTTTGTGGATCATCACAAATCGCTTCTAATACTGGTTCGACCGTATAATGGGCCAATACATTGCCCATGTCGAATATCAATGTATCAATCATATTCATCATACTCCTTCTGATCAAGATTAAAATAAACTCATCTGATTGCGTTCCTGCAATCCATCCAATACATGCATCTTGCGTAATTTTTCGATCAAGGAAGTGGAAAGTTGTGTTCTGGATTTTAGATCCTCAATGGATAAAAATGGTTGGTTTTCACGAGCGGAAACAATGGATAATGCCACGTTTTCACCCAATGCATCCATGGTCGTAAACGGTGGGATGATGGCTTTGGGATCATGGGGATCGATCGTAAATTCCGTGGCTTTGGATGCATACAGATCAATGGGTTTGATGGTATAACCACGGGCATACATTTCCAATGTAACATCCAATGTATCCGCAATCGCCAGTTCCTTATCCGTCACTTCGTTTTTCGTATTGGGATTGCTGGCACGATTGCGGATACTGTTCAATCGCGTCTGTATGGTATTGATATCACTGCTCATCGTTTCGATATCATATGCATCACAACGCAACGAGAAAAACGAAATGTAATAATATGTGGGATAGTGGACTTTGAACCAGGCGATACGGATGGCCATGATCACATAAGCGATGGCATGGGCTTTGGGGAACATGTATTTGATCTTCAAACAGGAGTCGATATACCATTGGGGCACATCATGTTGTTTCATCAATTCGATCCATTCCGGCTTCAATCCTTTGCCCTTTCGGACACTTTCCATGATGGTGAATGCATCTTTGCTGGGCAATTGTTTATGCAACAGATAGGTCATGATGTCATCCCGACATCCGATCACTTCTTGTAAGGTGCAGGTTTTGTTGTGGATCAGATCGGCTGCATTGTTGGCCCACACATCCGTGCCATGGGATAGACCAGAAATGATAATCAGATCCGAAAACGTATGTGGACGGGTCTCTTCCAAGATCTTACGCACGAAACGGGTCCCAAATTCAGGCAAACCCAAAGCACCGGTCGGCTCATTGTAATAACGTGGATCGGCTTTTAATGCATCACAACTTGAAAATAATGAAATCGTGGCCGAATCATTCATGGGAATGGATTTTGGATCGATACCACTGATATTTTGCAACAAGCGCATGGCAGTGGGATCGACATGGCCGAGGATATCGAATTTCAACACATTGTCATGGATATCATGAAAGTCGAAATGGGTGGTCTTCCATTCACTGGTGGGATCATTGGCCGGATATTGGACCGGGGTGAAGTCTTCGACTTCTTTGTCTTCGGGAATACAGATGATTCCGCCAGGATGTTGGCCAGTCGTTCGTTTGACACCGGCGCATTTGGCGGCGAGGTATTCCCGCATGGCTTTTTTCATGGAGGTGATATGGTTGGTCTCACAATAACCGCTGACAAAACCAAAGGCGGTCTTATCGGCGACAGTACCGATGGTTCCGGCACGGAAGACATGATCTTCCCCGAGTACATCGCGTAAAAACAAATGCGCTTTGGGTTGATATTCACCACTAAAATTCAAATCGATATCTGGCACCTTGTCCCCTTTGAATCCTAAAAATGTTTCAAATGGGATATTGTGGCCATTGCCATGCATGGTCGTACCACATTGTGGACAGGTTTTATCCGGTAAGTCAAACCCACTTGCAACACGATCATCTTCGATCCATTCCTGATAATGGCAATGTGGACAGACATAATGGGGTTTGAGCGGATTGACTTCCGTGATCCCGCTCATCGTTGCCACAAAGCTGGAACCGACTGAACCACGGGAACCCACCAGATAACCATCATCATTGCTCTTTTTGACCAATAAATGTGAAATGTAGTAAATGACGGCATATCCATTGGAAATGATGGAATGCAATTCCCGCTCTAGACGATCCGATACGATCTTGGGCAAAGGATCTCCATAGATCTTCTTGGCCGTTTCATAACAGATATCACTGAGTTTTCGATCGACATCATCGATCTTGGGTGGGAATAATCCATCCGGTACCGGTTCACATACATCGATGCTTTCCCATAAGCGTTTGGGGGTATCAATGACCATTTCACGTTGCAATGTTTCATCATTCAGCCATTGAAAACAAGCCATCATTTCATCCGTTAAACGGAAATGCTGATCCGGTGCCGGATTGGCTGCACGCAATTCATCGTTATAAATGTATAACGGATGACGGGCACCACCGATCCCCAATGTATTGATATAAATATCCCGGATGATTTTATCACGAGGTAAAAGATAATGGACATCACCCGTCGCAATAATGGGTTTATTGAGTTTTTGGGCCATCTCGATGATGCGTCGAAGGATCGCTTTGAGTCTCTCGTTATCCGGGATCGCATTGCGTACAATCAGATTGCGGTAGTTCTCCAGTGGTTGGATCTCAATGACATCATAAAATGCCATGGTTTCTTGTAGCAATTCATCTTCTCGATTACAGGCCACTTCGAAAAGTTTTGAATTTTGGCAACCGGCCGAAACGATCAAGTTTTCGCGCCATGTTTGGATATCGGAGGGCAAGATCCGTGGCTCTGCCGCAGCTTCACCTTCTTGGGCTCCTTTACCAAATACAGCGATACGTTGGGTTTGGGAGAGGGTTTCGAGTTTATACAACGCTTTGATGCCCTGTTGATTTTTCGCCCAAAGATTGACGTGATACGCTCTATTTTTTAAATAAGCTTTTTCGGCATTGAGGGCATTGAGGGCACTTAATGTTTGCACCCCTTTGCGATCGGCAGCCGAAAGCAATGCTGAAAATACATCCGCTAACACCGTTGCATCATAATCGGCACGGTGTGCCACGTCTTCATCGTAATCGATCTTAAATTGACGCGCCATGTTGCCAAGACGATATTGACGCCGTTCGGGATATAAAGCGCGCGAAAGATCGAGTGTATCGATCACCGGGTTGGTCAACTCGGCTTTACCGAAGCGTTTTAATTCAGCATTGAGAAACGGATAGTCAAACGATGCGTTGTGCGCGACCAATACGCTGTCACCGATAAAATCCAGCAATTCATCCACCATTTCGTCAAATGGGCGTGCCCCATCGACGTCACTTTGATGGATATTGGTCTTGCTGACAATAAACTGCGGCAGTTCACGTTGGGGATTGATAAAACATTGCTTCCGCGCGATGATGACCCCTTTTTTGATTTTGACGGCACCAAATTCGATGATCCGGTCGAAATAATTGGATAATCCGGTCGTTTCCAAGTCATAGACACAATAAGTCAGATCTGATAAATGGTGATCCGCTTTAAGATTGCGGACAATGGTGAAATGATCATCGACCATGTTCATTTCAACACCATAGATCGCTTTGAAATTACGCTGGGGATCTTTTTTTCGGATATCGGCAACGGCCCGTTGGATCTTCGGGAATTCCTGAACCGCTATGTGATCGGTGATGGCGATGCCACAATGGCCGACATTATACGCAAATTTGACTAGATCGGCGGCTTCGACCACACCATCCATTTCTGAAATAGTGGAATGCGCATGCAATTCGATGCGTTTGTCGTCGGCGTTATCGTGAAGTTGCTTTTGTTCCAGGATTTCGATCTTGGCGATTTTTAAGATGATCTCATGCTCATAGGTATCCATGACGAATTCACCATAGATCATTAAATGCATGCCGACTTTGATCGCATTGATATCATCTAGGGTACAGGAAAAACCAGTGAACCGTTTCGCACTGATGGCACCATGATCATCATTGACCATCAATAGCTGCAAGGTGGTGCCGGGCTTGACCTCTCGGTTTTCCACACTGAAGACATCACATTCGACCATGACATCTTTTTTTTCATATTGCACATCCGCTAAGGTTTCCAGACTGTATTTCTTTTTACCTGTGCGATAGGTTCCGCCATTGAATTTTTTCGGATTGGTGTTGCTTTTTGTAATGGATGCAGTGGTATCATCATTTGATAGCGGTAATTCCATTTTGATGGTTTCAACCAGTGCTGCAGGTTGAGTGTTTACCGTGGATAAATCAATGGATGCGATGGTCAAACCATAGTGGTTCAACAAATCCAAAAGATGTTGTTGATCGATGGATGCCGCTTCTTGATCCAATTCATTGCCAAATTGCAGGTTCACTGTCCCTTGATGATAAGTTAGCGATGCTTTGGAAAGGGCGACGTTGTTGCATCGATTTATCGCGGCATGAATATATGGCATCAGCAAAGCCAGCGTATACGTTGCTGGATCCATTTTGATCGTCAGTTGGATCGATGCCGGCGCAAAAAAATGTTGCAGTCTTTCGATCAATGTTTCATAAATCGCAAACGGAACGAATTGGGTACTGGTCGCTACCAATTCCAATTGGTTGCACCGACGTGAAAAGATGACCTTATCGATGATCAGGTCATCTTGGAAAATATCATCAATGGCAATGATCTGCTGCAATGTCTGGCTCATGTTATTTCACTAATTTATCAAAGGCATTTTTGGCCGCCATCTGCTGGGCGGCTTTTTTACTATGGCCGCTGCCTTGTCCCATGATGATCCCATCCACCAATACTTCTTCTTCGAATAAAGGATTATTGGCTGGACCGCTGGAGCGGATCAAGCGATACGTCACGCTGGAGCGCCCGTCGGTTTGAACGAATTCCTGCAAACGGCTTTTATAATCTTCCAGATCTTCAACACGGATGGCATTGATCTTATCTCGTAACGCCAATTCGAATACTTTGCCGGCGGCATCATAACCGTTAGAAAGATAGAGGGCTCCACAGAATGCTTCAAACATATCGGCACAGATGCTGGGTTTGGTTCGACCACCATACTTTTCTTCCCCGCTGCCTAAATAAAGATACTGGTTCAACCCAAGCCGGATGGCACATTCACTCAATGATTCTTCACAAACTAAGCGTGCTCTGGCTTTACTCATCAACCCCTCATCCAATGGTGGGACCAGATGGAACAATTGATCGGAGATCCAGCATTGCAATACCGCATCGCCCATGAATTCGAGTCGTTCGTTATCGGCATTCATGTCATGTTCATTGGCGTAGGACGTATGGATGAATGCCTGACGGACCAAATTTTCCTGATTGACGCTGATCCCGAGTTCGTTTAACCAGTTAAATACACTCATGGCTACTATTCTACTCGATTGGACCAAACAATGAAAATGAAACTGCTTTACATATTCGAAACCAGATAAAAGGCATGGACGTTTTGTCCATGCCTGAATGCGTGATGCTATTCAACGGATAAGATGTATGAATAGACCGGTTGATTGCCGTTTACCGTATCGACTTCCAGATCATAGGTGGATTCGATGTAATCGGCTAAACGCTGCCCATCATCTTCGCTGGCGCCTTCACCTAAAATCAAAGTGACGACTTCACTTTCATCCGGGTCGATCATCAGATCGATCAATTGTTTGGCGGCATTGTATGCGGAATCGGCGATCACGGCGATGTTTTTGTCAAACAATCCCATAAAATCCCCTTGTTTGATCACCTTATCGTCAATGGTGGTATCTTTGACGGCATAGGTGATCTGACCCGAGCGCACATGATGGATGGCATTTTTCATTTCTTCCACATTAGTAGTCATATCGGCTTCCGGATTGAACATCAGACAAGCAGATAATCCCTGCGGGATCGTTTTGGTTTCAAAAACGGTGATGTCTTTGTCTTCCAATACACTTTGGGCCTGTTGCGCTGCCAGGATGATGTTGGAATTATTGGGCAGAATGAAGATATGTTTGGCATTGAGCGCATTGATGGCTTCGATGAAATCTTGTGTCGATGGATTCATGGTTTGACCACCGCTGACGACGATGTCGCAACGATAATCTTTGAATTGCTGGACTAAACCATCCCCTGCCGCAACAGCGATCAATCCATATTCTTTGGTTTCACCGGATGCATTTTTGACGATATTGTCATGCTGCTCGCTCATGTTTTCGATCTTCAGCTTGATGAATTCCCCATAGCGTTGGCCCAAATTGAGCGCATCACCGGGGGTCAATGTATGAACATGCACTTTGACGATGTCTTCATCATGCACGACCACGATCGAATTGCCCAGCTGGCCTAAGCGGGAGCGGAATTTATCTTCATTGAAGGAGTCGATATTTTGCGGATTCAAACGCAAAATGAATTCGGTGCAATAGCCGTAACCGTCTTCGTTATCGTCATTTTCAAAAGCAAGGATATCTTTTTTGACTTCGTTTTTCGTTTCGGCTTTGGTAAAGGGTTCCCCTTTCAATGCAGCTTCAAAGCCTTCCAATACTTTTAATAATCCAGTACCGCCACTATCCTTGACGCCGGCTTGTTTTAAAATGGGCAGCAATTCATCGGTATTGTCTAGACTTTCTTTGGCCTGTTCGACCATATAATGCTGCACATCCAGCACAGTGGCATCCGGATTGGCATTGGCATAGGCCAATGTGTAATAGGCCGCTTCGCGGATGACGGTCAAAATCGTGCCTTCCACCGGTTTCATGACGGCTTTATAGGCCACATAGGCACCATTATCGTATGCTTTGGCTAAAGCCAGCGCATCGATCTCGCTTTGATTTTGGATGGATTTGTAAAATCCTCTGAAAATCTGGGAGAGAATCACGCCGGAGTTTCCCCGTGCTCCCATCAATAAGCCCTTGCTTAACGCATTGGCAACGGTCGATAAATCATCCGCACCGCTGCTGGTGACATTGTCCAAACCACTGTTGAAAGTCATGGACATGTTGGTGCCGGTATCCCCATCGGGAACGGGGAAGACATTGAGCGCATTGATGGCTTCTTCGTGGTTGCTTAAGTTGGCGGCACCCGAAGCAATCATTTCCTTGAATATTGTTCCGTTGATCATGTTTTAGCCTCTATCTTAAGAAATCTTCTTGACGCCCTGCACGAATACGTTGACCTGATGGATATCCTGGCGCAATGTTTTCTCCAGTTCATAGTAGAGCCGGTTTTGCAGTTCGTTGACAACTTCGGAAACACGGATGCCATAGGCCAGAATGACGTAGACATCGATGGAGATCCCTTCATCATTGGTTTTTACCACAATACCTTTGGAATAGTTTTCCTTGTTCAGCAGCTGGGCGATGCCATCGCGCAGTACCTGCTGGCTGGCGACACCGACCACACCATAGCATTCGGAAACCACAGCACCACATAATTGGGCAATGGCATCTTCGGAAATGGTGACCTTACCGAAATCGTTTTCTTTTTTGATTGGCATACTGTTTCCTCCAAAAACTCGTTTATTATAGCAATAAAGCAAATGGCTTGTCACGTGGCCAAACCAAACAACCATGGTTCAAACTATGAAAAAATCATGAAAAGTAATGGATAAACCACCTTATTCACTGGTTACGGGGTTCACGGTGGTCTCTATGGTCGACCCATCGTCTGCTTCGTTTGCTTGATCTTCCGCTTCCACTTCGCAATTTGGCATTTCGATCGGATTGACGATGGTCTTGTTGCCATGGTTATCGTAGATGAACTGACCATTGGCATCGGTGAGATATTGGATCTCGATGGGATTGCCGGCATCATCCAGGATCGGATTGCCGTCACAATCAAGAAAATAATCGGGTTCTCGTTGTGGTTTTTCTTCCCACGGACAACTGCTGGTATAAACCACATCTGCACTGTCGGTAGCATAGATGCAATGCCCGTTGCCGCTTAAGTGGTTGACGATATCGACATAACGGTTCAATGTCACCATGGAAAAGCGGGATCCAATAAAATAATTGCCATCCGCCATCAGGATCTGGATCATATTGTCATCATAACTGGTCGATAGACGAATGATTTCTGACATGGATTCGATCATGGTCGAATTCACATCTTCAAATGCACCAGCCAGATCGCGCAACTGATCTGCTTGAAAATCATGGATCAAGGGAATGGATGAAAGAATATCGGTCGTATAACTGGTCAATGGCGTGGTTGAACCATCGGTAAACAGAACGTACGGTTGGTCCATTTCATCCATGTAATAGCCAAGCGGCTGGTTTTCGACAAGACTTACCCATAATCCCCCATCTTTTTTAATACGGACTGTCGCGTGATCGATCCATGGCAATGAAGTGAGATTGTATTCGATCAATGGTGCAATATTCAAGATCATCCAGTCACTGGAATGTTCCTTGACCAACCGTTTGGCATAGATATCGGAAAGATAATGATTGCCAAATATGGTGATCGATGGGGTTTTGGATAATGGTGAAATCAGGTACAATGCCACAAACAACCCGCTGACCAAAAGATACGCCACGATCACCATTCTTTTTTTGATGCGATAATATGCATCCGTCAATCGCGCATTGCGCTTTTGCGCAAAGATCGCTTCAGCATCCGAAGATAAAACCGGTTGTTGGGAATTGGGCTTGTTTTTGAATCGATCCAAAAATTTCATGGTCTTACCAATTGAATCGTTCCACTTCCATGATCAGATCGATATCCAGTTTGGATTTGACTTCCCGTTGGATCAGCTGGACCAGTTCATAAAAATCACTGGCTTTGGCATGGCCGACATTGACGATGAAATTGCAATGTTTTTCCGACACCATCGCATCCCCGATCCGTTTTCCCCTTAATCCCACCGCCTCGATCGCTTGCCAGGCCAGCATATCGCCGGGATTGCGAAATACCGATCCTGCGGATGGGAAGTCCAGCGGTTGGGAATTGAACCGGCGTAACCGCCGATCATCCAGCAGTGCCAGGATTTTATCCGCATCGCCGGCATTCAAATCGAATTTGGCCTGCAGGATCACCCAATCACTGTGCGCCTGGAAAATGGATTGACGGTAACCAAAGGCACATTGCTTTTGGGTGAGCCAATGTGCACCGTTGCCATCATAAACCAATACCGAATTCACGATCTCGCTGATATCGTGCTTATACGCACCGGCATTCATATAGATGGCACCGCCGATCGTGCCCGGGATGCCGGCGGCAAACTCGAATCCACTCAATCCTTTTTTGGCCATGGCATAACTCATGGCAATGATGGAGGCGCCGGCACCGACGGTCAAGACGGTGCCATCGAGTTCATATTGGTTGACATACTTGTTCAAACAGATCACGACACCGTGATAATTGGCATCGGATACCAATAAATTACTGCCGTTGCCGATCACCCGTACCGGCAGATCGGATCCATGCAGGATATCCAATATGGCGATCGCTCCAGCCACATTGAATGGATAAATCATGATCTCACAGTTGCCGCCGATGCGTAACGTGGTGCAATCGGCAAAAGAGCGGTTGTATTCAATATCACCGTATACACTGATACGTTTCATCAATTCTTTCATGATGGATCACCTTCCATGCTAATTCTACCATAGCTTTGGCAGCATTCGCAGTTGCCAGCGTCGTACAGGCGGATGCCATTTGATTTAATCGGTTTTGATCATGGATCAAACCATTGATGGTATGGTTTAGACTAGCGGCATCCAATCCATTTTCCCGCAGCATGATCGCTGCCCCACGATCAAAAGCGGCCAATGCATTTTTGCTTTGATGGTCATTGGGAACATAGGGACTGGGGATCAAAATCGATGGTTTGTGTAAAGCAAACAATTCAGCACATGCTGTCGCACCGGCTCTGGAAACGACCAGATCGCTGTCATGGAATGCAGATATACCATCGACATAGGGTCGGATCACGATATTGGAACCATGGTGGACGCCATCGAATGAAGCAAAGCCATCTTTTCCCGTAACGATGAGATAATTGATCGGATTTTCGTTAAACAGGGAAATGGCATCTTTCAATAAGGCATTGACACTTTCACTGCCTAACGAACCCATCACGATGGTGACCATCGGCCAGTTTTCATGGTCAAAACCATAATCCGATTTCGGATTTTTAGCCGTATTGCGCAATTTAGCCGCATTGGAAGCCTGCGGGTTTCCGGTATGGATCAGCATACATCCCGGATTTTCGATATCCATGGGATAACTGGTGGCACATACAGCGGCATGCTTCAATGCCATGCGATTGGCTTTTCCCATGATGGCATTTTGTTCATGCAACATGATGGGGATATGGAAACGGATCGCAGCTAAGATCATTGGGGTTTCGATATAATTGCCAAACCCGACGACAAGATCACAATGATGGGTTTTAAAATAACGCAGCATGGTAAACGTGGCGTTGACCAAGGATAGTGCGGCATGGATCTTTTTGACCAAAGATCCGCTTGGTACGACCAGGTTCAATCCGATAAAGGGATAATGGTGATCAGGGATGATAGTGGATTCCATACGGCTGGTGGAACCGACAAAAGAAATGTCAATGGTGGGATCATTGGCCTTCATGGCATCAGCAAATGCCAATGCAGGATAAATATGGCCACCGGTTCCACCGGTGGCAATGAGAATCGAATACGTCATTGCAATTGTTCCAATACTTTGCTTTCAATAAAAAATGAGAGTTTCCAGAATAGAAGTGGTGCGACCAGTACGATCCAGATCAAGGATGGGATCAACCATGCATAGATATGCAAATCAAAATAGAGCCGGACCAAGGCAAATAGGGTCAAACCAATGGTATCGATGGCTAAAAATGCCAATACATCGATCAAAAATACCGGTCCTTTCATACACTGTCCTTTCGTGGCATGATCAGATTAAAGTGAGATTTTAAAATATGAATATCGATTTGATCCGTTTCAAATGGTTCCCCATCCGCATGAGCGATGATCATACCATCAAAATGAATGGATAGATCTTCGATGGTTTTTACATGTGCCTGAGGCACATCCAGATAATCACCGGTTCTGTATTTGTTGATCAATGGCAGCATAGTGGTCTTATTCAATGCATCGATGACCACCAAATCCAATTTCCCGTCATCCAATTGGCTCCACGGTGTCGGATTGAACCCGGAACCATAATACGCACCGTTTCCGATATAACATAATGTTGCTTGAGAAGGTAGATCATCATATCCGTCAATGGTCAAACCATAGCTAGGATAACGCATCACCCCAAACAGGGCAGCGATCGGATAATACAACGATTTGGGAAACCAGGAGTGTTTCATATGATCACACACATACGCATTGACATACGCATCCAGACCAAATGAAATATTGTTGATAAACAATGTGGTACTACCATTGCAACAGTATTGTCCCGCATCGATCAAATGCCGCTGACCGGTCAATATACCATGGATGGCCTGGTTAAAATCCATCGGTCGATTGGCATTGATCATCCGATAAAAATCATTACCGGTACCAAATGGGATCACGGCAAACGTTGCCCCTTGGTTCAAACCATTGATGGCATGATGGATGCTTCCATCTCCACCGATGACCACCAATACATCGTCATGATCGATCGAAGATGCCAATGTTTTTAACTCATCTACACTGCGGGTGATCACGATCGTATGTAAAAGATGGCGGGATAGTGCAAAATTTTCGATTTCTTTTTGATAATTTAAGCCTTGACCTTTGTGTGCATTGGGATTGATGGCAAACACATAATGCATGGTTCTATTGTAAAACAAGTTGATTTAAGGACTCAACCATCTTTATTTTTGGCCGATTTAATGGTTTTGGTCTCATAAGGAAGTGGATCCATCTGATGCATCATTGCTTTTTTATCCCACTTCCCATCCATGGATTGATCATCCATATATTTTAAAAAAGTAAGCATGATGGATCCATCGTAACAATGATCGGTATCTATGTGATTAAAGCGATTCTGAGTATATGGATCATTCGGGATGATCTGAAAAGTCAGGAAGTGATGGTACTTCCATTATTCGCATGGATGCTTTTATCGTTTGTTGATGGTTTGACCATCGGTGCGTTGATCTATGGTCTGATCTATTTTCTATTCTGGTTGAATCATCACTGTGGCATGGCGGATGTGATCTTGATCAGCTCCGCCTGCTGTGGTTTGACCATGATGGAATGTGCATGGTTGAATTTACTCAGTTGTATATTGGGGTTGATCTTTTACTGGTCCAACCATAAAAAAGGGAAGGATCCCCTTCCCTTTACACCGGCCATATTGTTGGCCTATTGGATATTAATGCTGCAGCAGTTCATCCAATGAGCGGACAAACGCTTCCATCGGTTCATGGTTGATGAATTCGACCCGTCCAAGATCACATAACTGTCTAAATTCTGGATTGATCGGCAATTCCAGACTTAAACCGACATTTTCGTTTTCGGCCAGTTCATGGACATTAATGTGACCAAACGGATAATTGCGGCAACCACACTCCACACAGTCAAAATATGCCATGTTGACCACGATCCCTAAAATGGGAATATTCATGGTCTGCGCCATATGGATCGCTTTTTTGACCACCATGGAAACTAATTCACTGGGGGTGGTGACGATGATGATCCCATCCAACGGAATGGATTGGAATACCGTCAATGGGACATCTCCGGTTCCCGGCGGCATATCCACAAACATGTAATCCACATCATTCCAGATCACATCACTGTAAAACTGCTGGACTAGACCAGCCAAGATCGGACCCCGCCATACCACCGGCGTGTCTTCACTTTCCAATAGCATATTGGTGGAAATCAACTGGATATTGGTCGCGGTCTGCGCCGGATAGATCCCATCTTCTCCACCAAATGCATGATCATCCACTCCAAAGACATGTGCCATGGATGGTCCGGTAATATCCGCATCCAACACAGCGACGTTTTTTCCCAAACGGTTCATGGCACAGGCACTCAATGCCGTGACCATGGATTTACCAACACCACCCTTGCCGCTGACGATACCGATGGTATGACGAACGGTGGATAATTTGTTCAGTGTGAACTTTTCGATCCGAGAAGAACAGTTGGCAGAACAATTGGCACAATTGTGGTCACAGGTTTGTGGGTCTGGGGTTTGGTCCGCTTCATTTTGAGCGTGATTGCAATGGTCGCAATCACAGTGGTTTTGGTCACATTGATGATCATCATGATCATGATGGCATTCACAATGTTGCTGCTCATGGTGATGACAAGTGTGCGGATCATCATGATCACAGCAGCACTGCGCATCGTTATGACAATGATGTTTGTTTTCTTCACTCATGGAATCGAAATTTCCTTTCTTTATCAAACGGTCATTATTTTAACGTATTTTAGGATCGAATGGATACTGATATGACCATTTCGAATGGTGGTTGGACCATATCCACCTGCTGGATATGAAAATTTTTCAATCCAACCAACGAAACTGGACACAACCATGCCATCAAATGATTGAACTTACGCTATAATTTCTTTCGTTTTGTGCCAGGAGGTAATTATGAGCAATTTCGTTGTCGTCGGTAGCCAATGGGGCGATGAAGGCAAAGGCAAAGTCGTGGACTTATTAGCCGATCGCATGGATCTGGTCGTGCGTTTCCAAGGTGGAAACAATGCCGGTCATACGGTGGTCGTCAATGGTCAGAAAACCATTCTTCATCTGTTGCCCAGCGGGATCTTATCCAAAAACGCTTTGTGTCTGATCGGACCGGGCGTGGTGGTGGATCCATTTGTCCTTTGTCAGGAAATCGACACATTGAACCAACAAGGGGTCAGCTGTGATCATCTGCGCATCGCGCAGCGTGCCCATTTGATCATGCCCTATCATATCAAGCTGGATATCCTGCAGGAAAAAGCATTGAATGAACATCAGATCGGTACGACCAAACGCGGAATCGGTCCGTGTTATGCCGATAAATACACCCGGATCGGTTTACGGGTGGCTGATCTTTTGGATTGGGATGATTTTGCCGATAAACTGGCCACAACACTGAAAATCAAAAATGCACAATTGGTCAAATTGTATGATGAACCACCGTATGCATTGGATGATCTTTTGGAAATGATCAAACCGGTTCGGGATCGCCTGTTACCCTATATTGTCGATGGTGTGGCCATGGTCCGTGATGCGATCATCAATCAAAAGAATATCCTTTTTGAAGGTGCGCAAGCCAATATGTTGGATATCAATTACGGTACTTACCCGTATGTCACCTCATCATCCCCCACTGCTGCAGGCGTTTGTGAGGGTAGCGCAGTGGCCCCACGGGATATCGATCAAGTCATCGGTGTAGTCAAAGCGTATTCCACTCGGGTCGGCGAAGGTCCGTTTGTAACCGAATTACAGGATGAGATTGGTGAATCCATCCGCACCATCGGTGCGGAATATGGTGCGACCACTGGACGTCCCCGCCGTACCGGATGGTTGGATCTGGTCGTCGTCAAACAGGCGGCATTGATTAATGGATTGACGGATCTGGTTTTGACCAAGCTGGATTGTCTGTCTCATCTGGATAAGATCCCGGTATGTGTCGGGTATGAAATCGATGGCAAGATCCAGGACTATATCCCCGCTTCTTCAAAAATCTATGCTTCTGCGAAACCGGTCTATCAAATACTTGATGGATGGAATTGTGATATCAGCGCTATCCGTGAGTATGATCAACTTCCGGAAAATGCCCGTAAATATGTCGAATTCATCGAATCCTATACCCATACCAAAGTATCTTTGGTTTCCATCGGGCCGGATCGCAGTCAAAATATCATTCGTCATCCATTGTTCAACTAGAACCAATATAAAAATGATCGTCGAATACTTTAGACGATCATTTTTTTGATAAAGCCACTTTTTTATAGAAGTGGCGACCAAACAAAGCACGGTCGATTTTTCCCCAATGACACAATCATGCAAACAGCAGCCAGTTGAGGATATATCCACTTAAAACGGCAATCAGGGAAAACGGTACACCGATTTTCATGAAATCGCTGTTTTTGACTTCATATCCGTTTTTACGCAAGATCCCGATACCGGTGATATTGGCGGAAGCACCGATCGGGGTGAAGTTACCACCCAATGTAGCACCGATCAATAGTCCAAAATATAATACGGTCGGAGATACACCCATCAAGGATGCGATGTTGCCAACCACCGGCAACATGGTGGCCACATAAGGAATATTGTCGATAAATGCCGAAAAGAAGACACTGGCCCAGACAATGATGGTATAGATCAAAAACAAATTATCATTACCGATGGTGACAAACAAGTTAGCGATGGCATCGATCACCCCAGCTTCGGTTATACCGGCGATGATGACAAACAACGATGCCAATAAAAGCAATGTTTGGACGTCAATGGCTTTGACCATCTGAGTCAATGGAGATGTGATATTTTTGGTTTGGACCATCTTGCGTATATATCCGATCAATGCCAGTGATACACAGATCAGACCATTGGTAATGGATGGTTTTTCAGGAATAAAGGAGACCAAAATCAATAATAAAACGGTTGCGGCCAATAAAACCGAAGGCAGATAATCACGCACGAGCGTACGGCTTCCCGTGGTTACCGGATCCGTATACTTTCGAAACTGGATCAATAAAACGATGGCAGAGAAAATAGCACCGCATTGCACGATCCAAAACAGACCAGGTCTGCCTTGATAAAAGAAGAAATCCATGAAGTTCATGTTGGCATGACCACCCAGCAATATGGAAGTGGTGTCACCGACTAAAGTGGCGGCACCCTGCAAATTACTGGAAACGGAAATGGCGATGATGATGGGAACAGCAGAAATATTGAGTTTTTTACTCAATGCCAACGCCACTGGTGCGATCATCAATACCGTGGCTACATTATCGATAAATGCAGAGACGATACCGGCAAATAAAGCCAATGCGACGATGGTCCATTTGACATTGGGTACCTTTTCCATCAACATGTCTGCCATCAATGCGGGCATGCCACTTTCGATAAATAGATCGACAGTGGCCATGGTTCCACCGATCATCATCAATACGTTCCAGTCAATGGCACCCAATACATCAGAAACCGGCAAAATACCGAGCAGAACGAATAAAATGGCGGAACCAAACGCAATGTAAGCCCGATACTTGCTGAAGATCAACAGCAATACGTATGTGATCAAAAACAATCCAAGTGCAAAATACATGAAATATCCCCTTTACCTAATAAAAAAAACGAGAATGGTTCTAATTTATAAATGGATCGAACCATTGTCAAGGTATGGATGGTTGAACCATAAAAAAATCATGGTTCAACCATGATTTTAAAGATCAGGCATCAAATCCGGTAACTGCGACATTGATCACACATTGTTTCAATCCAGTCATCGTTTCAATATTTTTTTTGATGGTGGCTTGCAATTGTTCACACTGAGCATCCAGATTGTAACCCTGCTTCATATTGACATATAACTGCAATACCAGCTGATTTTTGACCACTTTGCAACTCACGGATTTGAAGAATTTTTTATCGGGTACCAATGCGACCCCTTTGATATCTTCACAACTGTACGTGGCAATGGTTTCAAAAACAGTTGAATTCAAAGCGATCATCCCGCGTTCACTTTGTTGGTCCATGCAGATAAATTCCTGTGCCATGTGTGTTCCTCCTTGGAATGGTTTGATTATACCACAGTATGGTGGATACGTCGGTGTTTTGGAAAGTGGTTTTTTCCCATTGAACCGATGGTTTTGATCCATCCGATGCCATAATTGTGATAGGTGACCACAGACCACCCTTCAATCGTCGATTTGATGGTTTGACCATGCAGATAATCATTCAATGATCGCAGATCCAATGATTGCCTTTGGATATAGGGATGCAACAAAGGACAATGGGATAACGGATACAAGGGTTCGATGCGGTTTTTCAGAAATTGAGCAAATGGCAGATAGTTGCGCAAAACATGCAACATTGCTGTATCGATAATCTTTGATTGTGTATAAACGATGTGATCCTTTTCCATAAACAGATGTTCGATCGGTCCGTTATACCAGGGGCGAATCATATCCATGGTGGATTGAGTCAATGGTTTGGATTTGACCGAAGGAAGTGGATTGGTTTGACCATCGATCCGTTTTAATTTCGCTACAAAATGCCCTTCTCCGCCATCCATTGGGAATATCCGCCGAGTTTTCGTCAAGTCGATGGTATCATCCACATCAAAACCGGGTCGTCCCCATGAAACGGTAATGGGTTCTAAGATAAAATCCGGATGGGATTTCAAAAAAGCTGCAATGGTTGCTTCATTTTCTTCCATGGCAAACGTACAAGTGGAATAAACCAAAGTCCCATTGAGACGGACCATCTTAGCCGCATCCGAAAGAATGGCAAGTTGTCGTTTGGCACATTGTTTTACCAATGATAATGACCATTGATCCAATGCAGCATCTTCTTTTTTAAACATCCCTTCACCGCTGCATGGTGCATCCACCAATACTTTATCGAAGCATTGATCAAATGTACGTGTCAAGGAAGAGACATCCCCTTGGGTCACGATGGTATTGGTCAAACCAAAGGAATCGATGTTATCCCGCAAGATCGATGCACGTTTTGGATCATATTCATTGCTGACCAATAATCCGCTTTCTTTGATTTTTAAAGCGATCTGCAGACTCTTTCCACCCGGTGCGGCACAACAATCCAATACGGATTCACCACACTTTGGATCCAATACACTAACGGCACAGGCGGCTGACGCTTCCTGGCCATACCATGCCCCGCCATAATACAACCCATAATCGGATAAATGGATGGAAGGATCAAAACGATAATGATCGCAAGCAAAGGGATTGGGTGTGACATCAAATGGGATGATGGGATCACAATATTGCGTATTGATCAGCATTGCTTTGTGCAACGGTTTGTTTAAACTGGCTTCATATAAGGGATATTCGTCCTTGAATATTTCGCGAAGATGATTTTCCAAAAGCGCATTAGCGATGGGCATTCAACACCTCCCGGATATGCAGCTGATCGTGATGCAGCTGATGCATCAGTGCCTGTTTGTTTTCGAATTTATGTTCATCCCGGATGCGGGAAATAAACTGGATACGGATGGTCGAACCATAGATATCCTGATTGAAATCAAACACATTGACTTCCACACTCAATCCATTGACATAGTTACATGTCGGATTATGGCCGATATTGGTCATCGACGGATACGTCTGATCATCGACATGAAACCAGGTGGCATACACTCCGTTTAACGGGATCAATTGATCGATCGATGGTTTGATGTTGGCAGTAGGAAAACCGAGCTGATGGCCGACATGACGACCATGGACCACTTCACCTTCGATAAAAAAAGGATAACCCAGCAATGTATTGACCGTTTCGATATCTCCGCTTTTCAATGCCGTTTCGATACGGGTCGAGGAGATTTTGGTTTGACCATACGTATATGGTGGAACCACTGTCGTATCGAAACGGCCATTTTCCACTAACGAGATGGCATTGCCTTTACCAAATTGACCATAGGTAAAATCATACCCGACGATCAATGCCATGATCCCGTTGGACTTTAATAACGCTTCAAATGCGTCAATGGACAGATTCATCACTTCTTTGCTAAAGTTCAGGATCATCACATCCGTGATCCCCATGGAAAAGGCCAGTTCACAGCGTTGTTTCAACGGGGTGATATGGTAGACCAGTTCACTTTTACCCATTGTGATCCATGGATCAGGATCAAAGGTGATCAGTGTGGGGATCATATGATTCAAATTGGCTTTTTCAATGGTTTTTTGGATCAATTGCTGATGACCGCGGTGCAATCCATCAAAATAACCGATGCAGGCACATCGTGGTTCAATCAATTTTGGGGTCGTTGGATCAAAACGAATGATTCGATGCATCACCATAACCCCCTTTTACAATGGTATAAACCATCGTCTTTTTTTTCATATACTGCAATGATGGCATGTTGATGACGGATAAATATCATCGTTGAATCATGATCCAATGCAATGGTTTTACCATGATAAACGTTGGTTGGATCAGAGATATCCACTATCGGGATGGTTGGATCCAATACATCCGATATATCAATCGATTGATCTTTATCAAAATGATCCAATGACTGTGCGTGTTCTATAGAAAGACGTCCGATGCGTGTTCTTACCAAAGAAGCCATGGCACCGCAGTGATTCAATCGATGCGCAATATCTTCGCAAAGATTACGCACATATGTGCCACCACTGACTTCAAAGCTGACCGTAATGGGGTCTTCTTTGATCAAGGAAGCGGCATAGACTTCGATGCGTTTGGGCATGATTTCAACAGACTCATGCTTTCTGGCATAATCCATCAGTTTTCGACCATTGACTTTACGTGAAGAGACCATGGGTGGGTATTGGTCGTGGATTCCGATGCATTGCGCAATGGCATCATTCAATTGATCGATGGTAAAACCAGTGATTGGACTGGTTTTGATCACTTCTCCCCAGATATCTTTGCTGATCGTATCTTTGCCAAGGGCAATGGTCGCTTCATAATATTTATGGTTATGTTCACAATACGGAAGGTATTTGGTGGTTTTGCCACACAATACAACCAAAAGCCCGGTGGCATTGACATCCAGTGTACCGGTATGTCCGATTCGTTTTTCACCACAAAGTTTACGTAAACGAGCTACAACATCAAAACTGGTATAACCATATGGCTTATTGATCAAATACACCTTATCCATAGCCCAAGTATTATAGCATGATGATAAGATAGTACCGTTATCATGAGTGTGAAGAAAATATTAGGTGCGATCCGTAAAGCGGATCAAGATTATCAGCTGATCGACGATGGTGATACCATCGCCATCGGTATTTCCGGTGGTAAAGACTCCATGGTATTGGCCTATGGCTTGCATCTGTATCAAAAGTGGTGTACCAAAGGCCATCTTAAATCATTTGATTTGATCGGAATTCATCTTGACTTGAATTTTAAACCCATGGATACACAACCCATTGCGGCATGGTTTGAATCATTCAATATCCCCTACGACGATATTAAGACGCAAATCTATGACATGTTGCTGCTGCATAAAACTAATGCGGGTACTATCCCCTGCTCACTGTGTTCCAAATTCAAAAAAGGAGCAATGGTTCTTGAATCCAAAAAACGTGGTGCAACCAAGGTTGCCTTTGCCCATCACATGGATGATGCCATTGAAACTGTATTGCTCAACTGGATCTATGGTGGGCGGATCGCCACATTCGATCCGAAAATGTTTTTAAGCGATCAGAAGATCATGTTCATCCGTCCATTGATCTATGCCAGGGAAAGCGAAGTTTCCCTGGCATTGGATCAAGCCAATATCCCGACGATCGAATCCGGTTGTCCGGTGGATAAAACCACGAAGCGGGAGTCGATCAAACAGTTGGTTAAAACCATCGAATCCACCTTCCCATCCGCTCGAGTCAATCTGCCCAAAGGGTTGACCAATGTCGATAAGATCCATTTATTTCCACCCGTTACATCAAAACAGGATTAACCGTCGGTATTGGGGCAATTGCATCTGCAATGGCGATTGATAAATGTTCAATCGCTGATGCGTCATGGCATCAACAAGATAACTGTGGGGTGACAGTACCATCGGTGTTTGAGGATATAAGGCTTCAAATGCCGTATTGATGGATATCGCCAGTGTCTGGTATGGATCGATATCCAATTTATAAAGATGATCATTGTGTAAAAGATGGATGTAGATCGTCATAGCTGACTCCTAATCTCAGTTTGACCATGGTTGAACCATGGATGTAAATGGCATCATCCGTATCATTTTCTTCAAACTTTCCAAATGGAAAGATGAATTGCTGGTGGATCCCACCACCTGCAAAAATCACCGGTGTCGTTTCATAAAGATAATGCATTTCCGCATCATTGAATGCCGCTAGGGGCATAAAAGCAAGACTGGATGGATCATAATGATCGCTGATCGTAAATCCACTGTCCAATTGTTCGATCGTATTTCTCAAACGATTCAAACGCATCATGCTGCTGGCGGTAAAGACCATTCCTGGTTTCAATGGATACGCAATATTGGTGTAATATGCTTTGGCAAAACAATCTTTATCCATGATAAAGGGAACGGAGGGATCAGCGATACGACGGTGACTATCCGTGATGGATGAGCGTGATTGAAAATGATACATCGCGATCGGTTCATTTAATCCGATGGTATAACCAAATCCTTCTTTGGTTTCATTGACATATTTCAATGACGAAAAGAACAGACTTTTGATGGTGATATCACATTGGGCATCCACGATCGTTGCATCAAACTTGGTAAAATTCCGCAATAATGCCCCATTGCCATGATGCATGGTCAATACCATGCGAATGGATTTCTGGTTATCCAGCAAGATCAACAGATCATTTATATTCGGATTGGATCGTACCAGATCATCGACGCCGTCGATGATCAATACTACATTTTCCATCTTGACTTTGACCAATGTGGTCAAAATCATTTCAATCCGAGTGATATCCATGCTGTGGATACATTCACATCCATCCACATGTACATTGTCCGAAATGATCACAACCAATGTATCTTTGAGTATTTGTTCATGTTCCAATTGAACCAATACCCCATGAATCAGATTGGTGCAAAAAGGTGTAGATCCAACGAATAACAGCCGAGTAAAAGCCATGGTTAAACCATAGATATGTACCATCATGGTCGATGGATCATCGTATTCTCCCAATCGAATGGTTTCACCACTATGATCCATAATTGTAAAATCACGAACCTGTACGGCTGGTTTCAATAACCATTCCATTGCTGGATAAGTGGCCTTGATTATCGGGATAATGGTATCCATATATGTTTTCTGATTTTTGATCACATGAATCTGACGAGTGGTCAATCGTGTCAAGTCCATGATCGAACCATGGATATTGACATGGTTTGGATCATAACATCCATTCAGATAAAAACTTTGTCCATGGATGATCCCCTGATCTTTGACACAATAGAATTCTCCGGGTTGTTTCAATTGGGATGCGATCGCTGAATTGAGCATTTCCATCGAATCCGCGCGTTCATTGACTTTCAAGCAGATCCGAAAGCGCGTATTGGCCAATATCTGATCATTGATCACACCATTGGGTTTTTGCGTCGATAAAATCAAATGAATGCCCAACGAGCGACCGATGCGTGCCAGAGAAATGATGGCATCGATGAACTCCGGTACTTGTGCTTTCAATTCCGCAAACTCATCGATCAAGACCACAAGATGTGCCATGTTGGGCAATGAAGTATCCCGCATGCACAACATGCGATATTGATCGATACCACTTACTGATGTACCGGTTTTTTCAGCCGCATCCAACAGCATCTTTTGACGTTTTTTTATCTCATAGGTCAATGCGGCCAAAAAGCGATTGACTTCATTGACCGATAAATTATCCAATGTGCCCACATAATGGGGAAGTGTGCTCAATTGTGAGGCCAATGCACTGCCTTTAAAGTCCACGACTAGAAAGTTGACCTTTTGGGGTGAATAGCGCAACGCCAATGAAACCATCAATGCCAACGCGCATTCACTTTTTCCACTTCCGGTGGTCCCGGCCAGCAACCCATGCGGTCCATCTCCGCTTTCGGATAGATCCAGCATGAACAAACCGTGCTCATCACTGGCAAAACCCGCCTTTAAAGCAATGGTGGGATCATGGATCGCACAGATTTGTCGATAATGTTCGATGGATACCGGATACCAATTATTGGCCGATAAGATATCCATGCTGTGGGGTTTTGGTGGTTGAGTCGGAAACCAATGATCGATTAATGTCAACAGATCAAAAGTGGATGGTAACGATTCAACGTGATAATGATCATTCATGGTCGGACCATAGACTTTCAGTTGATCATCATCCAAAACCAATGCCACATCAGCGGGTACATCGGCCTGATCCAAGTAGATGATGGTCGCATCAAAGAAACGATCCAGATACATCTGGGAAAATACGATCAAACGATAGTCACATTGTTGAGCATATTGAACTAAACTGGCTGGTTCGAAGAAGACCAGCCATTGGTTTTGATCGAACGTATAGGGATTGGATAATGATTCTGGATGGTTTTTCAAAAAAGATGGATGGATCAGATAGGCGATCTTGATCTGATCATCGGCATAGTTGGTGATCAACTGGATCATAAACAAATGATAAAGATGGTTTGAACCATCGATCAATTTGATCGTATCTTCCTTGGTCAGATCCAATAATTTCGCACCGAATGCGCTGCTCAATGATTGTTGATATTCACATAAGCGATCATATAGCAATGGTTGAGTCATGTATTGATCCACCCCGTCGATCACAAAGTGTGTATCGACTATCCCACTTCCAAGTCGAATGGTCAATGCTTCATTATCTTTGGTATACGCATGGACCATCGTTGAATCAAACTGGTCGATCAATGCTGCAGTGGATGGATAAAATGCATCCAGATTGGATTTGAAGCGGGCATAAGCGGCTTCGCCGCTTTGCCGCATGGCACTCCATTGCAGTTCGAAATCATCAAATCGTTTCTTTGACGCGGCTTTAGTGCGTCTTTTTTCGAATAAACGGTTGAGTGGTTGGAAGATCAAGGTGGACAAGATCAATACCAATGGTAAAACCATGGAAGGCAATGAATCGGATAGATCATACCCTTGCCAATAGCGTTGATATGCCATCAATGCGGCAGACGCAAAAGATGCAATGCCCATGATCAACATTGGGCCCATGGTCACCCATATCGGAACATGAAACGATGGTTGTTCCAGAAACACGTTGGGGATCGTCTGTTTTAAAGTAACAGGAACGTAATGGCGGGTATGTTGATGAATGGTATGCGTAATGGTCAATGGATAGCGTTGATTGGCCATCAATGTGGATGGTTGATCAGTCAAATGCACGTTAATCAGATCCGAATCCATGATGGATACGGTTTGATCATGGATGACCATGGTCAAACCATCGATATCGATCACATCATAATTTTTGAATGCACCATTCTCATACTGATGATTGACACTGATAAATGCACCATGGACCATATGATCGTTTAAATTGATATACCCATGTTTACCAGCAAGCCATGGTAAAGCAATGACGATATCATTATCTGTATCACTGCCAATGGAAATCATGGTTTGATTGATCCTATAACTGTTGCCATTTAACGCATAATGGGTGGCATTGATACAATGGATCGTAATGCGTTGCTCATCGATCAAATAGATCGATGCATGATCGTCCGTTAAAGGCTGGGTGCTGTAAGGGGTCAATTCAACATCGGAATGCAATGTGATCATATCGCTGATCGGATCATAGTGAAAATGCAACGTCACTTCCTTTAAATCAAGATACGCATCGGTATGGGTGGCATCGATTGTGGGAAGGATATGGCGATAGCCGGCATAATAGACGATAATCATAGACTGAGTCGAACGATGATATTGATGGCAGTCTGGTATTTACCATCTTTACTGGAAATGGTGATGACAGCAGCACCTTCATTGATCCCTGTGATCAAACCATCTCCGTCCACGGTTGCAACAGCTGGATTATTGGTGGTATAGACCAGATCTGCCTTGGTGATATCATTTGGAATTCCGATCAATTCCAATTGATGCGTGGTCCCTTTATCCAAAACATAACTGTATTTGTTTAACGTGATCTTTTCATAATCTTTGATTTTATTCGGTTCGGTTTTATGGATGGTCCGTGATCCTCGCGTACAGGATTCGACCATCTGTCCATTTTCCAGATGCACCGTTAATCCAGGAAACAATGGCGCATTGGATGCATTGAAGATTTCCCATTTATGGTTCAAACCAAACCGTGAAAGCACGGTATCTCTGGAATTGACCACGACATTGAGCACCCAATGTGCCGATAGATCCGTACAAGTAAGTACATCATCCACTTCACTGCTGATTTCATCAGCCATATCACCGCTGGCGGTGATGGTGGTGGCGGTATGATTGTTATTATCATCATACATATGAGCGGTGACACTGGCCGTGGCTTTGACACCACCATCCAATCCCACATCCATCAAATCCATGCTGAGTAATGTCAATCCTGCTTTGATAGCGGCCAATGCGTACGCATTGCCTTTCAATACAGCATCCACATCATGATCATGATCGGAAATGATCCGAAATAAACCATTTTTATACTCGAAGCCGACATCATGATCATGATCTAATTTCAGTTCCAATCGTCCATCGGCACTTAGTCTTAGTTGAACCTGCATTTTAATGGTGGCAGTTGGGATTTCTGGAATCGGTAATGAAATGGTGGCAATGGGAATCATGGTCTCACCAAGGACTTTCTTGGTTTGATAATTCGTGAATAGTTTTTGAAGGATATTATCTTTGGTAATACCATTCAAATCCGCGAACAATCGTTCGTATTTACCAACACGAACCGATAACGTTTGCAATGAACTGGCTCTTAATTCAAACTTGGCATGCTCAATGGTCAGACCATGGGTATCCCAGATGATCACTGGTTTGATGTTATACAGTTTGAAAGATCCACGAATCGATAAATTATCGTTGATCTTCTTGGTCAGATTCACCGTGATGGATGATCCGGAGATCGAATATGAACACGTAAACCCATCAAATGTCTTTTGATGGGTCAGTGCCAGTGGTTCAACCACATATTCTGTATCATGATCTAGCGGTAGCAATGAAAACTCATCCGTGTTAAATGATTCAAATTCGATGATCGCATCTTCCAGTGATACTTCTTCGTCATAGACGATACTGCCTTCTTCGACCACTTCAAAATAATCAATGGGTCCGATCGTGACGGTCTGATATTCTTCCATGATCGTATCATTTTGATATTGATCCCCTACTGCTTCATCACCACCACTTTCAACCGATTCCACCTGACCGCTTTGGGTTAAACCTGTCTCATCCGTATACGTTACGATATCATCAACCGCCACTTCTTGTGTGGCGGGAATCGTCAATGTTGTGCGCGTATCCCCTTCTTCCACCGCAATGGGCGTAACGGTTTGAATGGGAATATCGTCCACAAATTCCAAATCACTTTGTTCGGATAAATCCTGATGATCATAATATGCAATGGTTTTATCCAAAAGCGCCAGTGCCTGGGTTCGATCGATTGTCGCCGTTGGATTAAAACAACGCCGTTTATCCAATGTAAATAATCCAAAATTGACGGCAGCCTGGATATAGTCCCCAAATTGTGCTTCATCGGCATCATTGAAATCCGCATTGACCGGCTCCAGTCCAGCCAGATTGACCAATGTATATGCTGTCCATTCACGTGTCAATTCCATTTGCGGATCATAAGGTGAACTGGTTGGTAAAATCCCCCATTCCACGGCTGTCTGTGTTGAAACAAAGTAGGGATTGGTCTGATCCACATTGATAAAGTACGGTTTTTCAGTAGTGGATGGTTCAATCTGCATATTGGAAATGACCGTATCCATCCACTCCCCAACAGTCATGGTGTCGATCGGTTGGGATGTGCAGCACGCACATCCCAACAGAATCACACCACAAACCAATAGAGTGAGACTATACCGTAAAACTGCTCGCATTCGCATTGATGCTGGTTTCCAGGGAATCATAGCTGGCTACGGTCAGATCCAGAAACTTGGCATAGGAATCAATGATTTCCTTCTGCTGATCAAATCGGGTGGCAAACGCATTGAATCGGGAACGGATCGTTTCACCGGCGTCGGAGATCCACGATCCGTTTAATGAATTCATGTTGGTTTTCATTGTCGTCAGTGATTCGTACATCAGCTGATTCAATGAACGAATGGCGGCAGCAGTCGAAGAGACCTGTGCCAGAGAAATTTTGATGACTTCACTCATGATGGATTCCTTTCTTTAATGGCCCAACCGTGCGGCAGAACTGGCCAGTTCACTTTGAGTTTCACGGTATGAACGGGCGGATGTTTTTAGAAAATCGGCATATTGCATGCACAAAGTGGAAATGGTACGAAAATCCGGTTCAAATCCATGGATCTGATTGGAGAATGCCAGATTATCCTTTCCACTCCAGCCGTTGGCCATCACATCGACTTCATTGAAAAGCTGACTGAATTGCTTGACATAGTCGTTGGTGGCATTTTCGATCTTGGCAGCGACGGCTTCCAGCACTGCGGGATCTACCTGTATATTGCGCATAACTTTTAAAACCTCCTTCGCTTCCTTATGAGACAGCAAGATGTCGATTCGCCAAAAAAAGAAAATCTTTTTTAAACATGGTTCGACCATAAAAAAAAGTTTGATTGACCATAAATCGGGAATTCGAAAAATGTAGTTGCACTAATGTAACCGCGCTTTAGAATCACTCGAATTACACTATCCTCAGCGAGGATAGAATATGAATAAGATTAGAAGACGTAGGAAATGTTCTTTAATTGAAGTTATCAACAAATATGCGAATAACGATGCAGCATGTGTTGATTTCTTTATGAAGGTCAGATATCCAACAGGATACGTT
>CALVGN010000028.1 GCA_944327105.1 uncultured Erysipelotrichaceae bacterium
TTGTTTGGACGACAAAGTTCAAAAAAGACTACAAGTTGGCTTTGAAGCGACACATGAACATTGGTCTGCTCGATGATATCATCCGAATCCTCTCGAGGGGCGAAAGGTTGCCAGAAAAAAACAGAGATCACGAGTTGACTGGTGATTGGGCGGGGCATCGGGAGTGCCATATCCAACCGGATTGGCTCCTCATATATCGTGTAGAAGATGATTTGTTGGTGTTAACGCTAGTGCGCACCGGAACACATAGCGATTTGCTTGGCAAATAAGTGAAATTGCCGTACATAATCTAGTCTGTACGGTTTTTTCGTACTTAGTTGGGAAGAGTATGAAGGATAGCTATGCTTTAAAAAGGGTGGCCCAAATAGTGAGTCGGTCAGATCACTAGTCTAGCAGGCACTTTTATGCAAGATTCGATTCCTTGACTTCTAAAACAAAAATCGGCTGTTGTATCGTTACATGGGTGCACAGTAAACTTGAAAAATAATCAATGGTTGTGTGCAAACAGATTATAAACAAACGCACTTGGATCCTCGATATGGACGGTCCACTCCTGGTTTTCTTGGAAACACATCAATGAAACAGTATGGGTAAGATTAAAGTACTGGGCTATATTGTCGTTAAAATAAGATATGGTCAAACCATAGTAATCTTCGATATTGGTTGAACCCATGGCTTCAAAGGAAGCAATCACTTCATCTTGGATATCTTTTAAACAGGTGGCGATATCATAGTTGGTGATGGTGATCACCACGGTTGCACGGGTATTGGATGAATCATTATCCACTGAATCGATGGTGTAATCAAAGGATTGGATATACGGAACCAGTGTTTCATAAAACTGTTTCAAACCATCACTCATATAACGGGTATCCGGTAAGAAATTATCATCGGATAATATGTAATCTTCCAATTTGGAATCGGTTACGGCATTAAATGCCCAGGTATCTTTGGATGCAATGGCATCCAAAGCGCTGGATACAGCGCTTTGGGGGGTATTGGGATGGATGGAACATCCAAATAAGAGGATGGTTAAACCAAGGAATATCCATGTTTTTTTCATGATCGCATTCCAGTTTAATCAATTGTGGGATAAATGCCAAGAACCCGGATGGTTCAACCATAGATAAATCTTTATAACAATGCTATCATAATTGCCGTTATGGCATATGCAACCATCCATGGGATCCATTCATACTATACGATCCAGGGTCAAGGTGATCCGATCATCCTTTTGCATGGTTGGGGTCAAAATACGACCATGATGCAATTTATTGCCGATCATTTAAGCAACCGGTATACCGTGGTCAATCTGGATTTTCCAGGATTTGGGAATAGTGATGAACCACCGGTGGCTTACAGTGTGGATGATTATGCCGATTGGTTAAACAGTTTACTGGATCATCTTGGTTTGACCAATCCGATATTGATCGGCCATTCCTTTGGCTGTCGGGTGGCGTTGGTGTATGCCAGTAAATGGCCGGTGAAGAAAATGGTATTGACCGGTGCAGCCGGGATCCGTGAAAAACAATCGCTTATGGTTCAAACCAAAACCAAACTGTATAAGATCGGCAAGAAAGTCGCGCCGAAACTGGCGGCTGAATATGCTAAAAAAGCCGGGAGCAGCGATTATCAGAATACATCGGGTGTGATGCGTGGCACTTTCGTCAAGGTGGTCAACCAAGATCTCAAACCATTATTACCATCCATCAATGTGGAAACATTACTGGTCTTTGGAGATCAGGATGATCAAACCCCGCTATGGATGGGTGAAACCATGGAAAAATTGATGCCCAATGCCGGTTTAGCTGTTTTCAAAGGACAGGGCCATTATGCTTATTTTATTGAAGGAGCACGGTTTTTAAGGGTGTTGGATGCATTTGTATAAATGGTTTAAACCATAAATACAGGAGGGTAAGATGATCGATCATATACGATTGATGGCATTTATCGGATTATATGGTGTATGGGTATTCATCCTGTGGGGACATATGCTGCATATGTTTCAACAGAATCGGTATGAATCCTTTCGATTGATCAAATGGATGGCATCGGCATGGATGTCATTTTTACCGATGGTTTTGACCAGCGGGATCGGTGTCTCTTTAGCGTTTTGGATCAGTCATAATCTGGATGTACGCACAGCCAATATTGTAATCATTTGGTTTTATGTGGTGGTATTGATCATTTATACGATGGTCCAAACCAGAAAAACATTCATCAAACCATTGGTCTATACGTGGCGAGTGAAACGACAGATGGTGGTTTTGACGCTATTGAATTTGGTGATCATCTTTGCACTATTTTATTTTCTTCCGAGTTATTGGATGTATTTATTGGCCATATCCTGGCCACTTCAATGGGTATTGTTATTTATTACCGCCATTATTACGGCACCGATCGAAGCTTTTGTACGTTCAAGGTTCAAAGCAAAGGCGAAAGATTTATTGGAAACCATGCATCCGACCGTGATCGGTATCACGGGCAGCTTTGGTAAAACCAGTGCGAAAACCATCCTGCAGGATGTGTTGAGTACCAAATTCATTTCCTTGATGACACCGGGTTCATTCAATACCCCCATGGGGATCACCCGGACCATTCGTGAACAATTAAAACCATACCATGAGATCTTCATCTGTGAAATGGGTGCCGATCATGTCGGCGATATCCAGGAATTGATGGATTTTGTCCATCCCAAGTATGGTCTGGTCACCTCCATCGGTGAACAGCATCTCAATACGTTTCATTCATTGGATAATATCATCAAGGAAAAGATGAAAGAAATCGAAATGTTGCCCGCTGATGGGGTGGGTTTTTTGAATCTGGATAATGAATACATCCGTGGTTATACCATTAAAAACACGGTCAAAACCATCTCCTTTGCCATCGATTATCCCGCTGATTATCAAGCGATCAACATCACCTATTCACCCGAAGGTGCCAAATTTGAAATCGTCCATGATGGATTGGCTTATCCATTCGAAACCCGCTTATTGGGCCGAAATAACGTCTCGAACGTTTTAGCAGCTGTTGCGATATCCCGTGAGCTGGGAGTGGAATGGAATGATGTGATCCGGGCAGTCAAACAGGTCAATCCGGTGGAACATCGACTGCAGAAACGGATCATCAATGGCTTTACGTTTATTGATAATGCATTCAATTCCAACCCGGTCGGTGCCGCGACATCTTTGGACGTGATGAGCCAGATGCCCGGTCGTCGGGTGATCATCACCCCGGGCTTGATCGATCTTGGCAGCAAACAATATCAGTACAATCATGATTTTGGTCTAGCCATGAAAGATAAAGTCGATGATGTGCTATTGGTTGGCAAACAGCAGACCGCACCGATCCATGATGGATTGAAGGAAAGTGGGTTTGATATGGATCACGTATTGGTGGTGGATACGGTCAAAGAAGCCTTTGCGTATGTTTACCGTCACTTTACGAGTAATGATACGATC
>CALVGN010000029.1 GCA_944327105.1 uncultured Erysipelotrichaceae bacterium
AACCAATGATCTCTGTTGTAGAAATGGTATGATTCGTCTTGTCTGGATTGCTGGACAATGACAAATGGTGTGTGAAATACTTCAAAGTCGTATATCGAAATTTCTTTCTATACAAATGTGTTTTGCATGATTCCGGATTATTTACTAGTTTTTGGTAAAGATCAATGTATTCAATAATTTCATTTGCAATGGTGGCAATGCGACTTTTTAATTTTTTGTATTGAGTTTTGTCAATCATCATTTCATTTCCAATATAATCATCAGCTTGTAGTAGTAAAGTTTTTGAATAATCAATGGCAGGTGCGGTATTTGGAATAACGACCGGAAGTCGATAACATTCTTTATGGTGTACATTCGTTCGAAATGGACTACAGATATATACGTCAGGATAATTCTCATTTATCATAATGAAATATGGCCGTTTTTTATCGGCCATAATCTCAGAATATTTTTGCGCTGAAACGAATCGATAGAAGTCGTCTGTCAAACAACAGATTTGATAGGTAAAGTGCATAATTCCTCCTCTAAATAAAAAAAAGAGATTCAATAGAACCTCTTTTGTTTGTTTAGCCACCAAGTATATTTTCATGTTGTTAATCTATTACAACATTTCATCAAATTGGGTCACAATTTTATTTTTACATGCTGTCTTTACCCTCACAGCATTTCTTTGATTGGGTCACGATTTTATTTTTACATGCTGTCTTTACCCTCACAGCATTTCTTCATAAGGTGGCTACCCTCTTAATGCAAGAAAATTATAGCATACTATTTAGCTTGACAAAGGGGATGCTAAAAGCAAAATAATATCGAATTTTGAAAAAGATTGAAACTTTTCAAATCTATTACAACTATTCATTTCACGATACAATATCAGCAATGAGTAAAGAGGAAGATCATGAATGTCAATGAGAAGTTGATCAGACCATTAAGTGAAGCTAAATATCTGACAGAAATCAATGCAGAACGCTATCGCGTCATCATGCGTATATTTTATTTGGAGTACGAAAAACTCCATTATTGGCTGTATCAGGAAGATATTTATCACGCCATGCATGCTGATCCCTATTTTGCCGATTATCGTATCGACCAATGTGCTTCTGATCTAAACCAGCTTGTCAATTGGAAAAACCTCAATACGATCCAGGATACACGCAAAGTATCCACCATCGAAGAATTCAAAAACAAGAAATTTCGTTATCAGTTGTCACCCGTCAGCGTCGAAATCGAACGGTTAATGGTCAGCTTGGAAAATCTATCGCTGGAAGGGAGTTCACTGGAACCTGGCTTATTGGAACGTATCCGCATCAATTTGCAACGTGTTCCACAACTTCCAAACGAATCCGATGAACAAGTCTATGGCTGGTGGAATGATCTAAACAATGATTTTGTGCGATTGATTGAAAATTGCCAGGACTATATGGCAGATCTGAGTAGTGTCAAAGCTGAGGAGATGATGCGCACACAACAGTTTCTCCTGTTTAAGGACAAGCTGCTCAATTATCTGCGCAATTTTATTTCAAGCCTTCAAAAAAACGGCGAACTGATTCGATACTTGTTCTTATCCATTGAGCCTTCACAGTTGGACCGATTGATCCAGCGGCTAGTGGATTATGAAATGAATATTCCTCGGCTTAGTGAGACGCGCGATCCCAATACTGTGCGTGAAAATCTTTATGATCGATTTAACAGTATTCAAACCTGGTTTGGAAAAGAAAATTATCTAGAAAGTGAAGCTTTCCGCCTATTGGAAACCACCAATGAGATTATTCGACGGATTACCCGATATGCGTTGCAGATGAGTGAGCAAAGTGGTTTTGCTATGAATCGGCGCGAAGAATATCGCAAAGTTGCCCAGTTGTTTTTGTTATGTGATGATCTTGCCATGGCGCATTGCATGAGTGCCATGGTTTTCGGTATCGAAAAACCACTGCATTATTCATTTATCCGCCCACGACCCAGTGATAATCTTAACCAAAGTATCTTTGATGAGCCTGCAGCAGACATTGAAATCAAACCGCGAGTCCGTTCGTATCGCGAAAGATCGAATCGCACTGCGATCAGTGATACAGCGAAACAACGTGAAGCTATTAAGGCAGAACTTATGGCTCAAATGGAAAAAGATCAAGCGCAACTTGAGCAACTCGAACATGATGGGCGAATTGATTTTTCTACGTTGCCACCCGTTACACCCCAGATTCGAGCAACGCTTTTAAAATGGTTATCCGATGCACTGGAAAACGAATCCCGTTCCAGCAAGACCGAGTTCGGTCGAGCGTTTTATGTTGATTTAACGCATAGTCAGGAAAAATGCGTGGTACGATCATCTGACGGTAATATGGTCATGCCATGTTTCACTATTGTTTTTGAATCTGCGGAGCATTCCTTATGAAAGTCATTGAAGAATTATTGAGGCGGCGCTGGATTCTTAAAAGTGAAGATCCAAAACTGTATTATGCTGTACGCGATGAATTGCCGAACATTCGTAAATTTATCAATGAAAAGCTGGGATGTACCGTCATTGAGAATCCCATGCTTATCAAATTGGAAAAAATACCATCGATTCCGCTTCCATTTATGGGGATCAAATCATTTGATTCATCGATAGAATATGCATATTTGTGCATTGTTCTGATGTTTCTTGAAGATCGGGATGCATCCAGCCAGTTTATTCTATCTCAATTGACCGAATACATGAGCACAGCCTTGCCGGGAGATATCACGGATTGGACTCGTTATGTGAATCGACGTATGCTGATCAAGACACTCAAATTTGCGGTTGATTGCGGTTTGCTGAATATATCCGATGGTTCAACCGATGCATTTATGGACAGTGAACATGGTGAGATATTGTATGAAAATACAGGTGTTTCACGTTATTTCATGCGTGTTTTTCCGAAAGATATCATGACGTTCCAATACCCAAGTGATTTCGAAAACAGCGATTGGTTTGAAGGGGACGAAGAAAGAGGAATCGCTCGGCGTCATCGCGTGTACAAGCGGTTACTGTTCACTCCGGCATTGCTTCGCGCTCAAGGACTTGAAGAAGATTACGAATATATCAAAAATTACAAATTCCGCCTTGAGGAGGAGTTTGCCGGTATGTTTGACGCACATCTGGATGTCTATAAAGGTGCTGCTTTTTTGTTTGAAACGGAAGAATCGCATATGGGGGATGTATTCCCGGATGAAAGCGGATTGTCGGATGTGATCCTGTTATTTTCAACGATGGTTCAAAAAATGGTGAATCAGGGGGAATGGAAAGCCTACCATGATGACACCATCGCGGTGGATGATATTGAATTTTTGCAATTGATTCGGAAATGTCGCAAGCAGTATGGCAAAGGTTTTTCCAAAACACTGCGAGAATTGTCCGATCATGAATTTGAGGAAGCATTGATTCAACGGATGGTCTATATGCAGTTGATTCAAAGTGATCTCAAGCATCATTTATGGATACTCTATCCATCCTTTGGTTTATACGGCGGCCATTATCCGTATGATTATGATCAAACTGATCCGATCAAATCCACAACGATTATTAAACCATTATCCAAAGAAAGGAGATCAGCGCATGACAAACACAATAAACAAGTGGCAAAGCAATCGCTTTGGTCTGATTAATTTCTGGTTTTACGAAGATCAGCATTTCCCATTTGTCAACGGACGTATTTTATTGCGTGGTTCCAATGGCAGCGGTAAATCTGTGACCATGCAAAATATCATTCCGCTATTGCTGGATGGCAACATTTCGCCGGAGCGACTGGATCCTTTTGGTTCACGTGATCGAAAAATGATTACCTATTTATTGGACGAAGATGATCCAAGGGAAGAGCGGATCGGTTATTTGTATTTGGAATTCAAACGCATTTATACCGAACAATATCTTACGATTGGTGTTGGCTTGCGTGCACGCAAAGGAAAACCACTGGATCGCTGGTATTTTTCGATTACGGATGGACGGCGGATCGGCCATGATTTTCTGCTGTTTCGTCAAACTGATGAACGGATTACGTTATCTCGTCGGGAATTGGAAAACCGATTGGGTGAAGGCGGTGTGATATTTGATCGACAGACGGATTATTGTTCATTTGTCAATCGTGAAATTTTCGGTTTTGAAAGTGATGATGGGTTTGAGGATATGATCGATCTGTTGATCCAATTACGTACCCCAAAACTGAACAGAGACTTCAAACCTTCCGTGGTATCGGATATTTTGAATCAATCACTGCAGCCTTTAAATGAAGATGACCTACGACCGATGAGTGAATCCATTGAAAATATGGATAACAACACCATGAATTTGAAAAATCGTCAGGCAGCATTATCTGCTGCGATGAAAATCCAACGCGCTTTGGATCAACTCAATCGGAAATGTCTGTTTGACAAAGCAAATCGATATGTGGAAAATAACCAACAGATCGAAGATACGCAAAAGCTCATCGAACAAAATCGGGAAACGATCCAAAAGGAATCTGCACACCTGGAAGCATTAAATGGTCAGACCAATGCACTCAAAGCTCAGCATCAGGCATATCAAAAAGAGCGGGAAAGTCTACAGAAAAGTGATGCGTATGCGTTAAAACAACGTGAAAGTGAATTGAGTGCGTTGATCAAGCAGAATAATGAACAAATGGATCAAAAGGGAAGTCAACTCGTAGTCAAAAAGGAAAATGAGATCAAAGCGGACGCACGGTTGAAAACACTGGTGGAAAAGAAAGAAAACCAGCAGGATGCCATCAGGGATGATTTGAATGATCTGGATGAATTTGCGACAACGATGGCATTTGATGAGCATCAGTTGTTCAAGCAGGAATTGCAGGGAAAGATGGATTCTGCATATGAGTGGTCGAACCATATTTATCTGTTGGAACAACGCCATGAAAAGATCGGCAATGGATTGGATTTGCTCAAACAAATCGATACGGTGAATCATACCATCGATGATTTGTCCCAAACCAAAGATGGATACATGCGCACACTGGATGGATTGAGGCGTAATGAAAATGATGCATTAACTCAATTGCATGATCTTTGCAATGACTGGAAAGAATCGGTTTATCGCTGGAATGGTTCAAACCAGCAATTGCAGTTAACTCATGATCAACTGGCAGCAGTGAGTCAATATGGTGATCACTTTGATGGATCCCATGAATTTTCTCAGGTCAAAGATATCGTGTTTCGCGCCAAGATGATACTGGTTGAACCATTGAATCATCAGATCATGACATGGTCGAACCAGAAAGATGACTTGACACAAACACAGCATCAGGTCCAACGAGAATTGGATGAATGGTTGAACCATAAGGAACCTGAACCCGAGAAAAGTCAGAGTGTTATTGATAATCGCAACCAATTGGATGCATTGGGTATTCCCTATGTCGAATTTTACAAAACACTTGAATTTGATCCATCTGTGGATGAGCGAACACAAGATCTGATCGAAGAAGCATTATTGGAAATGGGCATATTGGATGCATTGGTCATCGATCCGATTTATAAAGATCAGGTTTTGAATATGGATCCAAAAGGTAAAGATCATTACCTGTTTATGCATGGATCCGCGGATACTTCCGGTTTGAACCAATGGTTGAAATTGGATGATGCGCATTCGGATCTGTTTACCAATGAACCCTTGATGCATGTATTGAGCAGCATCTCATTTTCATCCTCCATGGATTCAACCACTGCACCGACTACGCAGATTCATACCAACGGATTTTATGAATTGGGAATACTAACGGGTAGCATCACGCATACGCACCATGCAAGTTATATTGGTTCATTAGCGCGAGAAAGACACCGTAATCAGCAGATCACATCCTGTCAGCAAAAATTATCTGAGTTGAGTGCTATGATCTTGGAACTGGATCAATCGATTGCATCCAATCAGGAAAAACTGACTGTTTTAGACGACGAATATGATACGTTCCCGGATGATACACTGCTACGCAATCAATGGCGAAAAATCGGAGATCTTCGCCATGAACAGCAACGCTATCAGCAGGATATTGAAACGGTCGAAACCAACTTGATCAATGCCAATGAGACGTTACGTCATTTAAGAACGATGATTACCACGCTGGCGACAGAGCTGGGTTTAGCGGATTCTAAGATTGTTTTTGAGATGGCGTTAGATGCGATGATCGGTTATGAAAAGACACTGTATCGACTCAAGGAAACCCATAATCTGTATGTTGAAAATATGAGTGGTATTGGTCAAGCCAGTGATGTATTGGAATCCATCCGCTATGATCTGGATAATATCCGCTATGAAATGAACCAGCTAGATGCTTTAAAACGCAAATATGAAGCCGAACATCAATCGGTGATCGATCAGCTGAATCTGACGGATTATCAATCCATCAAACAACGCTTAGATACCTGTATTGATTGGTTGAACCATTATCCAGATATGATCACTGAAAACCAACAGGAAATCGATCGTTGCACGTTTCAGTTGGATCAATTGAATCAATCGATCGAGGTGGCAGAAAAGAAATTAGCCACTCTTTCTGGAATGAGCAATTATCTACAACGTGTTTTCCAAGCTGAACGTGATCTGGACTATGTCCATTTTGATGATGGTTCAACCAAGGCATTACCAGCCCAAACCATTGTCACTAAACTGCAGTACAAATACTCTGGCATCGCCACGGATGATGTGGGATTGATCAGCGAAAATGTAAACAATGCCGTTTTTGAAAACCGAGATCCTTTGGTAGATTATCGGATCCAGCGGATGTATCGATTCACGGATATGGTTGAT
>CALVGN010000030.1 GCA_944327105.1 uncultured Erysipelotrichaceae bacterium
TTCTGCCCTACGATGGGTGATGGCACACCCGTAGCTCGCACTACGACCTAGCAGAAATGTACTGGTCAGCCACAATATGGTGGCGGGGTAGCGAGAATCCCCTGACTTAAGTCATGGGGAGTGTCAAGATATAATCCTTGTAGTTTTATATCTAATCGAGTAGACGTTTTGTGGGTGATTTCATCGATGTAGCGGACTTCATTACGAAAGTTGGTAGCTGAAGATCCAAAGATGCTTGAATCCGATAAATACCGTGTTTCAGTGTGCACTGTGCTAGTGAAATAGAGTTTTTTAAAAGGTAAGGGGGCTTTATGAAATCCATCATTCTATACGGAAGCCGGTACGGAAGCGCCCGCCGTTATGCGCATCAACTATCAAAGCAAACAGGGATCCCTGCTTTCAGTTATCGCGAAGCACCGCCACTTTCCGAACTGAATACGGTTGTGTATATCGGTGCACTGTATGCCGGAGGTGTTCTAGGATTGACAAAGACGCTACGAGGGCGGTCATTCGGAAAGGGTCAAAGGCTGATCATCGTTACAGTTGGTCTTGCAGATCCGGAAATTGTGCAGAATCGGATAACTATTCGGGATTCTCTGCAAAAGCAGATTCCTGCCGAGTTATATGATAGCGCAGTGATTTTCCATCTGCGGGGCGCCATCGATTATCAAGCGCTATCTTTGGGGCATCGAACCGTGATGACGCTCTTGCATCGCTTTTTGAAAACCAAATCGGCACAAGAATGGAGCGAAGAAGACAGAGCGTTGATGGCGACTTACGGTAAACACGCGGATTTTGTCGATTTTACTTCCCTACAGCCAATTATCGATGAAGTGTTGAGAGATACGGAACAAATCAATTGATAAACGCGTTTTAAATCTTATTTTCGTTATATAGAGATACCACGATTTTATGTATTGTTGGATCACTTAGTATTCACAAAAATTGAGCGAAGGCTTGATTCGGCTTGTTTATCCTAAAGAGAATGGATGTCTTTGAGGCGCATTCGAAAAATATCTTTTCCAAGAGACTATGGATTTCCCGTGCCTTTTTTTGGAAGTAGTAACCGGTTATTTGAATTATTTTAAGAAAAGCGACATTGTAAACGCTTGGTTTCATATAAATTAAAGTTGGATCGGAGGCGTTAGAATGTATAAAACGATTGTTGTTAAGTATTCACCCAAGGCAAAGGAAATGGCGGCAAGTATCGAAGGTGCGGCCAATCAAATGGAACAGGAAGGATTTGAACTGATTTCGTGTTCTATCACACCTTCTTCCAAAGGGATTCTGGTTTTTAGACGAACAGATGCTATCCAGTCTGCCAACGTTAATGAGGACCAAGAAGGATAAATAGAATTTCCCTCAATTCACGTCGCTTACTTGGGGTTACATCCGAAAGAAAATCAACACGCAAATTGGCAACATTATTATCATTTTGATAAGATTTAAGATTGTTGAAACTAACAAAACTTTCACACTATATCCAGATGTTTTATTACCCATGATTAAATTTACCATCGACGAAATAGACCGCTTTATTTCGAATTTTCAATATAAGCACATCCGTCGGTTTGATTTAGAAGGATTAGAAAAAATAGCCAATCGAATCAATTATCAATTTATACATTCGGATATAAGTAGTTCAATTCGCAGCTATCTAATGTTAGTTAAAACTACACTTGTGTATAAAACGGATCTTGTTCATAAACTGTATCCAAGATACAACTGTGCATTCCACACAACCCAATAGGAATTCTCAGATCCCCTTGCTAAATTGGTGCTAAGGAGATCAGTTTATGACAAAACAAGAGACAAATAATCAAACAGCGGCATCCACAATCATCTGCAGTACTTGGAATCTTCCGGTTGAAAGACTTCAGAGACTAGATGTCCATCTTTCTGCATCCGGAAATGATGATGTATACGTCATCACATTAACGCCCGATAAGCCAATTTGTAAGTATTGTTGCAGTGGAAACGTTCAAATTATAGGTTATACGACCAGAAAAATCGCACACACCGTCATGTTAGGTAGGCAATCGGTCATTAAATATCGAGCCAAAAGATATATGTGTTCCAAGTGTGGTAAAACTTTTTTGGAGCACAACTATTTTTCTCATGATCGTCAATGCGTTTCGGTTGCGGTAATAGACCGAATAATGAGTGACTTAAAGTTACCTAACGAAACCTTTACTTCAATAGCAAATCGATATGGTCTTTCGCCAACCACTGTGCAAGACATATTCGACCGTCACTGTTGTATCGGACGCATCGAATTACCGGAGTATATACTAATCGTCGAAAATTATGCTTTTCACTCAAAGCGTCTTAAAAGCAAATACATTTGCGTCATGATGGACTTTAAAAAAAGGTCGGTATTTGAGGTGTTGGAATCACGCAGAAGAACGACACTTTCCGATTATTTCTTCAGGATACCACTTAATGAGCGCAAAAAAGTATGAGCCATTTGTTCAGACATGTTTGACGTCTATAGAGATACATGAAAAATCTATTTTCCTAATGCTGTTCATTGTGTTGATAGATTTCACCTAATACAGGAATTAAACCGTAAGCTGGATGAAGTTCATAAGCAAGTCATGAGAAAGTTTAATAAAAATGATACTAATGAAGGCTGTTGTAATTACTACCTGTTGAAAAAGTTCAATTGGATGCTGTTTAAAGAAAATGATGATCGATTGTACGACCAAAATGCAGAAAGGCGTTTCGTAAAGAAACTCGGTAAATATCTCAATTACGCGCAAATTTATCAAAAACTTAAGGATTTAGATCCAAGGTTAGACATTGGAACAACCATTCGATTTTTCCTTACACAGTTTTATGAAAAGGCAATCCAAAAAAAATATAACCGTGATGAAGCGATTTCTGAGCTACACGAGATTATATGCTACGCCGCACTGTCAGAAGTACCGGGATATTTTGATTTTTCCCAAACCATGCTTACCTGGGAGGAGTCAATCATCAATTCACTTTATATTATGGATAATGGATCAATTAGCAATGGAATCATGGAGAATCGGAACAAGATTATTAAGGATATGAAGGACAACGCTAACGGTTACCGAAATTTTGAGCGATTTAGAAACCGAATTATCTACTGCTTAAATTCTGAGACGATATATATGGGGGTACCCTATCGACCGATTGTACGATTTCAAAGGGATCGGAATAAGCAGAATGCTGAACGAAGACAGCGTGGTGAAAGTAGAGTCTACAAAAAAAGACCTGTAAAAAACAAAAGTCTCCCTGGTTAATGCAATCAGGGAGACTATGCTTATAAATTTTAGTTGGGGAGCAATGAATCACAGAAGTTTAAAGCCCATCTATGGCACCCCCACTCAAAAATTTATAGTGCCACAATAAACAACCGCAAACGTATAATCATCCAAAAAAGAGCACTCGCGTGCTCTTTTTTGGAGTGTATTACCAATTTCAATCAAAGTCTGATTCAAATCACTCGTTGATCAATTTGAAGTGGTCGCTTCGGAACTATCGGATGGATTTTTTGATATTTCCGCCATTCCATTATTCGTTTCATTCGTTTCTTCGGATGGCGAAATTTCCGTTCCATCCGATTCCTTATCGACCTGTTCAACACCTTCCGTGCTGACTGGACGCTCATCCTCTTCGTCTTTATCTGCTTCGTCTTTGGTTAAAGTTTCGACCAAATCATTAATGGTCAGTTTGATCCGATTGCGAATGGACGTCTGTTCAAATGTAAAACTACGTGTCTCATTGGCTTGAGTGATACCTTGGCGAACCGTCGCACTACGGACTTCAAACAAATCTGAATATACCGTACCGTCGATATCAATCGTTTCATAAATCATGATTTTGTATTCACCCGGTGGTACATCAGTTAAATCAAAGGATGCTTGATAAGCTGAATTGGTCACTGTAAACCCATTGGTACCACTGATTGGCAATGCCGTATCCCCTGCGCTCCATTGCACATTGCCTTCATAGAATTGACCATCTTCACTGGATACCAGATAAATTTGGCCGCTGGGGATGGTGGAATCATCAATATCCAGAATACGGATATAGGCATTTCCTGAGAATGTCAGTGTTTGTTGATCCATATCAAACGCATAATCATTGACCGTGATGGTCGACGTTTGACGGGAAGGTTTATTGATCACAAAATCCGTTAAATCCACCATACTGGCTTCTTTGTTGATTTCGACACGATAACCATAATCATAATTTTCTGTCAATTCAAACATCGTACCACCAGTTTCAGTGGATCCAATATATTCATTGATCAATGCGTCTTTATTGTTCGAATACAAAATCGATGAATTGGTGATACCACTGTTGGTTACCGTGATTTCGACCGTATAGACACTATTGGGGATGGTGGATGTATCGATCGATGCGTGATATGCAATATAGTCATATCTGAAATCACCATTGGGGAATCCCTGATCATACATGCCGATACTGGCATCGAGCGGATATCCTTGTCCATCAGGATCATTGCGATCGATCAAACGGATCGAAATGGAAATATCATCCGCCATATCTTCCGTCGCATTGATATTGGTCAAATAAGCCAATCCATGGATCGACAAAATCGTTCCATCCATATCCGCACCATTGAGCGTACTCATCAAAATGTGTGGTAACTCATTTTCGTCCGGTGTGTCGGGTTGTTCGGGTTCTTCCGGAACGACCGGGACATTGCCATCCGGCAATTCTTCGCTGTTATCACTGATCAGCATGTAGGTGATCCCATCATCGCGATTTTCAAAATGGATCGTATGATCATCGACTTCGATATCTGACGGTAATTCAGCCAAGGAACCAATCAGGTGATCAGTATCATTATATTGATCGTAATAACCATAATTCGTCGAGACAGTGAACTTGTATTCACCGTTTTCAAGTGTGCTCAAATCGACAGTAGCTTTAAAATGACCAACTTCATCCTTTTCGACAGTTGTTTCACTTTCGATCACGGTACCGGAGTAATACGCATCGATCATTGTAATCTGATGCGTCAATGTATTGGTGTCATTGACCGTTATGCCTGGTCTGTATGCGGTACCGGAAATCGTTAATATATGATCCTGGATACTCAATGTCGGTACGAAATTGAAATCTCCAGTCGGTACGGAACCTTCCGGTACCCTATCCGTATTGGACGCATCATTGATGATCATGATGTCACTGCTGCGGGTATAGACTTGAGAAGCGTTCCAGTCATAGGTGATAAAACCATTGGAAACAATGTTTCCATTTTCGACCTTGTTGTTGCATTGCCATTTGGTCCATTCACCTTCCGTGGATAAAATCGGAATGATGTATGCTTCCTGATAACCGGATTTATTGGCGGTGGAAAATAACTGATGGCTGCCTGGGTTGAGATCCACTGCAGCATTGTAAGTCGTGATCAAACCACGAGATACCGTGTTGTAATCGACCAAATCAGCGCCATGGCTGTAGGCATCCATTTGATAATACAAACTGGCGATTTTTAAACCCCAGTACGTGTCTGCCGCATATTTGACGTTGGCTCCACTGCCCTTATTACCAAGATGTGCACCAAAGAAACGGGTATCCTTGATATCCGAATAATCCTTGAGATAATAACCCATCATCTGGTTGATGCATTCCTGAACACTTTGAAAATGCGTCGCACTGTCCGGGTTGGAATCATAGGCACTGATACCAAACAGGTTATTGCGTTGAATGGCATATTGGCTCGTGCCATAGCCACTTTCCAAAATGGCAATTGCCAGCACGATAGCCGCATTGATCCCATATTTATTCTGGGCGTCTATAAAATACTGACCTGTTCCTTTTAAAACGCTGGTTCGACCATTGACCCCTTGGTCAATAAATCGATTCAGTTCATCCGCTGTCAGATTCGTTTTACTGCGAAATGGCAGATATTGATAGTAATTGTAATAGGTAAAACTATGATTTTTGCATGCACGATCCGTATAAAACGTGTAACCATCGTACGAATAATATGTCCCATTGGCGACATTTTCAGGCACCGGTCCGAGTACATGCGTATATGTCGCCGGATCCCCGTTGGCACTCCAGCCGCTGCTCCACGTAAAACTGAGCAACTTTTGACCGTTAGATTCGTAGACATTGTAATGACTTTGCTTGATTTTAGTCGCAAAGGGCTGTTCGTTGGCAGCGGTGGTATCATGTCCGCCTAATGTCACGGTTTTACCATTATCGACCCACGCCCAAGGGATCAAGTCGACTTCTTTTAATTCGACATAACCATTAAATCCATTGACGGATACGGCGATCTGACCGTCCTGACCGGTGGCCCAATTGGTCCAACCATATAACATCTCCCGGTGTTTGGTCGCATAGGTCGTTGCACTGTTGCCATTGGACCAATGGCTCAGATCCAATGTAGTCTTGCCGGAACGCATCGGATAGGTATAGACCAATCCGCCATGCATCATCACGATTTTGCTGGGAGATAGATTATCTCTGGCACGCACCACATAATTTGTGCTGGAATTCATGTGATGCTGAGCATCCGCAAGTTCATTTGTACAATAAATATTGCTTAATGTCCCATCGCTGTTGGCTTGATCCACGCTGTATAGCGTCGAGCATGCATAGGGATAGGAACCAGCAGCCTCGACGGTTTCAGTTTTTTCTAAAATCGCATAGGAAAAAACTGACAAGCCCATACCGAGTGCCAGTAATGAATTGGATAGTGATTTCAACCTTTTGAACAGATTAGGCATTCAAATCCACCTTTACACTGATTTCATCCGCATGCGAGGCCAATTTCAAATGCAACTGGCCGCTGTAAGAAACCGGATTGTTGTAGTTGCTATATGCTTCGAAGAACAGATATCCATACGATTTATCGGTAATGGTCATACCAATGATATTGGGATATTGCTCAGCGGTGATATCCTTGCCCAAGGCATCGAATACCTGACCGTCATCCGCAATATATTGCGCACTTTCTATGATCAGCTCATCACCAAATAATGATACGGCATCCAGCCGGAATGCAAAGACGGAAATGGTGCTTGGAACGGCGTAAGTGTATGTTTCATTGCCGATAGTTTGCACTAATTCGTCTCCGGCTAACGTAAAGGTTTCAGATACCGTCAGTTGATACGTTCGGCCATCAGAGATCACATCGTTGGCACCATAAAACAGATCATGGATATCACTGATGTTATGTGTGGGATCCAATTGGATCGAAAGATCGGGCAACAGATCACAACTGAGGGTGATGGGCGAAGAGGTTGTGGTTGGAACAAAAATATTGAATAATGCCGTGTTTTCTACCGATACGAGTTGATAAACGACATTGGCTTTACCCAAATAAAATTGGTTGGATTCCAATTGTGTACTATACTGTTGCGTCTTTGCTAAATTGATCCCTTCACTGGTAGTGAAATGGTCCAGATCGATATTGATCCCATCGGTGGTCGTCACCCGCAGTGTCACCACATAGAAATCAAAATCCACGTTTTCGCCATGATAATATCTGGAATCCATGAATTCGATGGTCAAACCATCATTTTCACTGTCCGGAGCATCCAGCGGACCGCTGACCATAGTGGTCTGGGGACTCTGGGATTGGACGGGTCGGGGGGAATCAGTGGTTTTAAAACTTTGATTCAGCAAATTCACGACAAACAAAGCAGCGACAATGATCAGCGCCAGTATCACAATCCCAATCCCAATGATTTTGCCATCCAATTTGCTTTTCATATCAATACTGATTATATCACAGGCGTCCATAACGGATAAAACGGGTATCGCTATTGCAAGGAGATACCCGTTAAATAATGAATATCGTTTACTGATTTTCGTTCAGTTTTTCCATAAAATGCCAGGAATCGGCCACCATCTGGTTCAGATCATATTGCGCACTCCAGCCAAGCAATGTTTTTGCTTTGGATACATCGGCATAATTTTCGGCAATATCACCACCGCGACGTTCCATGATCTGATAAGGGATCTTGTGGCCGCAAACCTTTTCGTAAGCATGGATGACATCCAATACACTGTAACCGACACCAGTACCCAGATTGACCGCTTGGACACCATGATGATGCAGTGCATAATCCAACGCATTGACATGACCCTTGGCCAGATCCACGACGTGGATGTAATCGCGTACACCGGTCCCATCCGGGGTATCGTAGTCATTGCCCCATACCCGCACAAATTCACGTTGACCCAGGGCAACCTGTGCAACATACGGTGTCAAATTGTTGGGAACACCGTTGGGCACTTCACCCAACAAACCGGATGGATGGGCACCGATGGGATTGAAGTAACGCAACAGCATCACGCTGAAATCCTTTTTGGCCGCACACAGATCCGAAAGGATCTTTTCATTATAGATCTTGGTCGTACCATAGGGATTGGTGGCTTCCTGGATCGGGGCATCTTCTGCACAGGGAACTTTTTTTGGCTGGCCATAGACGGTGGCACTGCTGGAAAAGACGATGGTATGGACACCATGGCGTTGCATGGCCAAATACAGATTGACGGCACCACCAACATTATTGTGGTAGTACTCCAATGGTTTTTCCATGGATTCACCCACAGCCTTCAAGGCTGCGAAATGGATCACCGCATCGATCGTATTTTCAGTAAAAATCTGATCCAGGATGGTATCATCCAGGATATCACCTTTGTAAAAACGAACGGATCTTCCGCTGATCTGTTCAATGCGCTTGACGACATCTTCCTTAGAATTATACAGATTGTCGAGAATGACGACATCGTGATTGGCGGAAAGTAATTCCACACAGGTATGGGAACCGATGAATCCGGTTCCGCCGGTTACAAGAATCGTTGCCATAATTGCTCCTTTGTTATTTGAATGATTGGATTAAAACAGATTGAAAATATCTTTGGCGGTTATGATGATGGTCAAACCAAAGATGAGAATGAAACTGGCGGTGATCAGATTGCTTTCCATTTTCTTGCTGATTCTTTTACCGAATATCATACCTAAAATCAGCAATAATACCCTTCCGCCATCTAAAGCAGGGATCGGGATCGCATTGAAGATGGCCAGATTCAGTGAGAACATGGCGACAAACATCAGCACACTGACGACTCCCATGTCAATGACTTGATCAGTCGCCTGATAGGCGGCGACTACACCGGAGACATTGGTTAAACCATCTCCGGTAAAAATTCCGACAAATGCATCCACGATGGCAACCGTCATTTCCTTCAACAAGGAATAACTGCCCGGGATCACATTGAACAGGGTGGCTTGTTTCCATACACCACTTGGGGTGGTGATTCCCAATATGTATGATTGACTGGTTTGATCATAAACGGGTGTGATGCGCACATCCCGTGTGGTATCGTTATTTTCAACAGTGAGTGTAATGGTCGAACCATCGATATACGGAACGACATCATTAAAATCATTGACGACGATGGATGAACCATTTTCATCGGTCAATGCGATGATATGATCATTGGCTTTTAAACCGGCAAGCTGTGCCGGTGAATGATCGATCACCAAAGTAATGATGGATGGACGAGTGGATAGATCATTGTATCCGCCATTGACAAAGATCGCACACGCCATCAATCCAAAAGCCACGATCACATTCATCGTGACACCCGCCAACATCACGATGATCTGTTTCCATTTTTTGACTTCATACAGACGTCGTCCCTGTGGTACCACCACATCCGGATAAGCTTGCGCACTGGCTTCATCTTCCCCTGCCATGGCCACATATCCGCCAATAGGGATCAAACGAAGAGAAAACTGCGTTTCTTTGAACTGATGTTTGTATAACAACGGCCCCATGCCGATGGAATATTCATAACAATACACATTAGCCCATTTGGCCGCAATCAGATGACCCAGTTCATGAATCGCAATAAGAAAGCCGATAATTAAAATGAATATGATCAATGTCAGCATTCACAACGCTCCTTGTATATCAGATCCGTGGCATAACCAAACGCCCACTGTTGGGCTTGCCACAGTGATTCCAGTGTAACACAGGGACTCGGTTTTGCTGCAGCACAGGTAGCCAGGATGACATTTTCCAGATCATAATAACCAATATCACCGTTTCGAAACGCTTGATTGGCCACTTCATTGGCTGCATTGAGCACACTGGTGAATATATTGCCTTTATTGGCCATATCTAAGCAGCATTTTAATAATGGATAGCGTGTCAACGATAATGGTTCAAAATGCAGATCCACTGGATTGAACCAGTTCAAATCATGGCTGGGATCAATTTCAAACCGATCCGGATACGTCAATGCATATTGGATGGGCACTCGCATATCGGCACTGCCCAGCTGCGCCATGGTTGCACCATCGACACATTCCACCATCGAATGTACGATGGATTGAGGATGATAAAGCGGATGGATCTGATCATACGGAATATCAAACAGCCAATGCGCTTCGATGATTTCAAATCCCTTATTTACCATCGTTGCAGAATCCACTGTGATCTTAGCACCCATTTTCCAATTGGGGTGCGCCAATGCATCTTTGACCGTTACATCCGCTAACTCATCATGTTTTTTAGTGCGGAATGCCCCACCGCTGGCGGTGATCCATAGATTACGGATATCGGATTTACGGATACTTTGTAAGCATTGGAAAATAGCGGAGTGTTCACTGTCAATCGGGACAATGCTGACTCCATTGGCTTTTGCCAGCTGCATCACGACTTCTCCGGCAATGACCAGTGTTTCTTTATTGGCCAATGCAATCTGTTTATGTTGGCAAATGGCTTCAACCGTCGGCTTTAAACCCACATAACCCACCAATGCATTGACGAGCACATCATAGTCATTTAACCGGCATAATTCCAACAACCCTTCGTCAGCACAAACCACTTTGGTATCGGGAAACAGAGTGGCGACTTTGGCCGCGTCGTCCGCATTTGCCAGACAGACCATTTTAACTGGATGTTGCCGCAAGATCGCAATGGCTTTATCGACTTGGGTGCCAACTGAAAATCCGACCAATTCAAACCGGTCGGCATGCCGATCGATCACATCGATCGTCTGGGTACCGATCGAACCGGAAGCCCCCAGCAAAACGATTCGCTTACGCATGCATACCTCCTATAAAAGCAACATGAGATATCCCATGACTAACGGTGCGCTGGCACCTAACGCAAACAACAATCCGTCGATGCGATCCAGCACCCCGCCGTGTCCTGGGAAAATCGTACCGAAATCTTTGATCCCGACTTCCCGTTTGATGGCGGAAAAGTACAGATCGCCGATCATGGATAACAATGGTAAGACCACCGAAAGCAGGACAAACATGTCCCAATTGAAGGCAATCCCATTGATTTGTGAAGCGATATAGCCAAATAAAAGTGAACCACCGCATCCTACAACAAATCCACCAATGGCACCTTCAATGGTTTTTTTAGGGGATAATCGTTCGCATAATTTATGTTTGCCGCATAAAATCCCCACAAAATAAGCACCGGTATCGCAAAGCAACGATGCCAAAAAGATGAAAAAATACATGAATCCGCCCACACCATACATGGTTCCATCACCAAAAAATGTGATCGTACCAATAGCCAGTGTGAAAATGATCCCATTTAACACGGTGATCCCGATCTGACTGGGTTTGACATTTGCATCAAAAATCATCACCAATGCCGAAACGATGGCCAATATCATCAATGAAAATTCCAAATATGGCGCAATACAGGCACCGGCAATGGCCAGTGCCATCACGATCCGGGACGCAATATGCCACTGCCCGTGAAATAAGTGTACCGTTTCATAAATCGCCACCAGCATAAATGCCAGTACCAGAATATCAAACGCAACTCCCTGCATTGCAACACAAGGGATGGCAATACCGGCAAGAATCAAAGCCGTAATGATCCGCTTAACCATTCTTGATTCCCCCGAAACGACGATCCCGATGACTCAGTTGTTGCAAAGCAGCTTCAAAAACATCCGGCGTAAATTCCGGCCACGGTACATCCACAAACAAAAGTTCCGCATAAGCCAGTTGATACAGCAGAAAATTGGAGATGCGCATTTCACCGCTGGTGCGGATCATGCAATCCAATGGCGGATAATCCTTGGTATACAGGTAATTCTGGAACGTCGTAGTATCCACATGGTCGATCTTTCCGGCCTTGGCATCAACGATCGCACGATTGACTCCGCGGACGATTTCTGCCTGGGCGCCATAGTTCATGGCAAAGCAGAGTATCATTCCGGTATTGACACTCGTCTTCTCGATCGCTTTTTTAAATACCCGAGCCGTATCCTCCGGAATGCCGTCCATTTCACCGATCATCTGAATGCGTATGTTTTTCTCCATCAATTCTGCCAGATATTTTTCAAAAAAATAAAACGGCAGTTTCATCAAATAATTGACTTCTTCAAGCGGACGTTTCCAGTTTTCTGTCGAAAAGGCATAAAGGGTCAATACCTGAATGCCCAAATCATTGGCGCGAATGGCGATCTCACGAACGACTTCGACGCCGCGTTTATGACCGAACGTACGGCGATGATGGTGACTCTTTGCCCATCTGCCATTGCCGTCCATGATAATGGCGACATGTTTGAATTGATTTTTAATCATACAAAAAAGAAGTAATGACTATACAGTCATTACATCCTTTTCCTTTTCTTTCTGTAGAGTCTCGATTTGTTTGATATAGCCGTCGGTCAGTTTCTGGATATCTTCCAGCATGCCTTTTTGATCATCTTCGGTCAGTTCTTTGTCCTTTTTGATCATGTCATTGGCTTCTCGGCGTACATTGCGCACCTGCACTTTGCCTTCTTCGGCCATCTTGCCGACTTCTTTGCACAACTGCTTGCGGGTGTCTTCCGTCAACAGGGGCATCGTTAAACGGATCACGGATCCATCATTGGTCGGCGCAATGCCCAAATCCGCCATCTGAATGGCTTTTTCGATATTTTTCAAAGATGTTGGATCGTAGGGTTTGATCACCAACGTGCGACCTTCGGAAACAGAAATGGATGCGATCTGTTTGATCGGTGTCGGTGAACCATAGTAATCCACATCCACATGATCCAAAAGATTTGGATTGGCACGACCAGTACGGACGGTGGCAAAATTAGAATTGACGTGGAGAATGGTTTTTTCCATCTTTTCCTTGGCAAATGTCATTACATCACTCATCTTAGTTTTCCTTCTTTCTGACAATAGTGCCGATCGGTTCTTCATTGATGGCACGCAGGATATTTCCCTTTTCATTCATGTTGAATACGATCAAATCAATATCGTTGTCATTGCACATGGCCGTAGCCGTCGCATCCATCACCTGCAGATCCTGTTCCAAAACCTGCTTGTAGGTCAGATGGGTATAGCGTTTGGCATGTGGATTTTTATTGGGATCACTGTCATAGATCCCATCCGTTCCGTTTTTCGCCATCAAAATGACATCCGCCTTAATCTCACTGGCCCTCAATGCAGCCGTTGTATCAGTGGAGAAAAACGGACTTCCGGTTCCTGCACCAAAGATCACGACCCGTCCTTTTTCCAAATGACGAAGGGCACGGCGTAAAATGAACGGTTCAGCAACCTGTTTCATATCAATCGCCGTCTGCACACGGGTTTCCACACCTTGCTTTTCCAAAGCGCCTTGAATGGCCAGGGCATTGATCACGGTTCCCAGCATTCCCATATAATCGGCGGTTGTGCGCTCGACTCCGATTTCCTGTGCGGTTTTACCGCGGATGAAATTACCGCCGCCGCATACGATTGCCAATTGTACGCCCGTGGCCACGATTTCTTTGACCTGACAGGCTAACTCTTCCAATATCGTCGCACTGAATCCCTGGCCTTTTTCAGCCAGTGCTTCACCGCTACATTTGAGTAATACGCGTTTATACATGATTAAATTGGCGTCTCCTTTATTTCTCTAGGGGACATTATAGCAAAAAGCAGGGACCTCTTAGAAGAAGAATCATGACTCTTCGAACAAAAAAAGCACCCATGTCAAGCAGACATGGGCGCAATATGGAAATAATGTGGGATTCGATTAGTGAATCTGACTCATGACTTCTTCAGCGAAGTTTTCTTCACGTTTTTCAATACCTTCACCAACAGCATAACGGACAAATCCGGTACAGCTGGTGTTCCCGTTTTTCAAAACGGCAGAAACCTTCATGTTGGTATCCTTGAAGTATTCCTGATCGACCAAGCACATATCCTGCAGGGATTTGGACACTCGGCCTTCGATGATGCCTTTGAGCACTTTTTCCGGCTTGTTGGCCAGTTTCTCATCGTTTTTCAAAATTTCCTGCTGAACTTCGGTCTCATGCGCAACCACTTCTGCCGGCATATCGTTTCTGGAAACGTAGCTGGGATTCATGGAAGCGATCTGCATGGCAATATCTTTCGCCAAAACGGCATCGCTGCAGTCTTTGAGCACACAGGCAACGGCAATCTTGCCACCCATATGCAAATAGCAACCGAAGATATCGTTGTCGCCCTTTTCAAGGGTCGAGAAACGACGCAATGTGATTTTTTCACCGATAGTGGCGGTCGCATCGATCACACAGTCGGCAACGGTCTTACCGTTTAACGGCAATGCGTTCGCACCTTCTAAATCGGCTGCATCACCCTGTAACAGGGCATTGGCCACATCATCGATCAATTTCAGGAACGTTTCGTTTTTGGCGACAAAGTCGGTTTCGCTGTTCATTTCAACAACGACCGCTTTGTTTCCGCTGGACACAACACGGGTCAACCCTTCGGCAGCGACACGGCCACTTTTCTTGGCAGCCTTGGCAATACCTTTTTCGCGCAGCCAGTCAATGGCTTTGGCCATATCACCTTCGACTTCGACCAGTGCCTTTTTGCAATCCATCATGCCAGCGCCGGTCTTTTCACGCAATTCCTTGACTAATGCAGCTGTAACTTGCATAACTATTCTCCTTCTTTAGCAGGGGCAGCCGGAGCAGCAGTTTCCGTGTTGACTTGCTTGCGCACACGGACACGGCCTTCACCGTCTACCTTCGTTTCGGTACCGTCGTCTTTTTTGATCACACGGCGTTCACCGTTGAAATTACGACGATTGTCGCGGTTGCGACGTTCTTCGATTTTTTCTCTTCTGCGGCGTTCCATTTCCTTGGCAACCTGATCCACATTGACCAGCACGTCTGCCATGGTGATGTCTTCCTGTTCAGTGGGCTGATTGGCCGTTAACGGCAAGCCACCCTTACCTTCGACGACGGCATCGGCCATTACAGCAGCCATCAGTTTGATGGAACGTACGGCATCATCATTACATGGGATCGGATAGTCGACCCAATCCGGGTTGGCGTTGGTATCGATCAAAGCAAACACCGGAATATGCAGTTTGCGGGCTTCGGCAACGGCATTGTGTTCTTCCGTCGGATCGACAATAAACAATGCATCCGGCAGACGTTTCATTTCCTTAATACCGCCTAAGAAGTTTTCCAGACGCTGCTGTTCTTTCAGATAACCGGCAATTTCCTTTTTGGTATACAGGTTGATCTGACCGCTGGTCTGCATCGCTTCGATTTCAAGCAAACGTTTGACACTTTTTTGAATGGTACGGAAGTTGGTCAACGTTCCGCCCAGCCAACGCTGGTTGACATAGAAACTGCCGCTGCGCAGGGCTTCATCAGTGATGGCCTGCTGAGCCTGTTTCTTGGTACCAACAAACAATACCTTTCCACCGGCTTCGGTGATTTCTTTCATTTTGGCATAAGCTGCATCCAGGCATTCCATTGTCTTGGCCAGATCAATGATGTGAACGCTGTTTTTTGCAGTGTAGATGTAGTTCTTCATGGAAGGATTCCATTTGCGGGTCTGATGACCGTAATGGCATCCGGCTTCCAGAAGCTGACGCATGGTAACAACTGACATTTAATTTTCCTTCCTTTCCGTTGTTCCTCCACCAGTTCAAACCTTGATAACACCATGTCAATGCATGATGCACGGATCAAGGAATTCCTGATGTGTGTATTACACCGCTTGCGCAGTGCCAAATCATTGTAACAAAAAAGCAAGAAAATAAAAGGAAATTCTTGCTTTTCTTCGGCTTAGATGCGTGGTTTTTAACAAATCGGCCATCTAAAGGGAATTCAATACGGTGATTTGAGCCAATGCTTGGGCCACTGCGGCTTCTTTTCGCTTGTTTTTTGGAATCGTTAAATCCATTTCCAACAGCCCGAAATTCGCATTCATTGGCTGAAAATAATGTGGATTGGCATGGGTGATGTAATGAGCCATGGCTCCCATCATCGTGCTCGATGGTAAAACCACCGGTTCCATGTTACGGGCAATCAAAGCAGCATTGATACCAGCCAATGCACCAGAAGCACAGCTTTCCACATAGCCTTCCACTCCACTGATCTGACCGGCAACAAACCAATGCGGATGTGATTTTAATGCATAGGTCGCATCAAGCAATACCGCGGAATTGATATATGTATTGCGATGCATCACCCCATAGCGTACGATTTGTGCATTTTCCAGTCCCGGGATCATATGGACGATCTGTTTTTGAGCACTCCAGGTCAACCTGGTCTGAAACCCCACGATATTGTAAAGACTGCCTGCCGCATCATCTTGACGCAGTTGCACCACCGCGTAAGGGCGTTTGCCTGTACGCGGGTCGATCAGACCAACCGGCTTCATCGGTCCAAACAATAACGTCTTGACACCGCGTCGCGCCATTTCCTCAAATGGCATGCACCCGTCAAAAAAGATCATTTGATCAATGGATTCATGACCTTCAACCTTTGGGGCCTCCATCAATGCCTGATAAAATGCATCAAATTGATCTTTATCAAACGGACAATTGATATAATCCCCATCTCCCTTGTCATAGCGACTTTTTCGATACGCAACATCCATATTGATCGAATCATAGCTAACGATCGGAGCCACCGCATCATAAAAATGAAAGGCATCATTGCCGCATAACTGCTGCAACTGGTGAGCCAGTTTTCCTTCCACAAGTGGACCGCATGCGATGACCACGATCCCTTCGGGAATCGTTTCCACTTCTTGGTCGATAACATGGATCAAGGGATGATTACGGATTTTATCGGTAATATACTGACTGAAATTGGTGCGATCCACCGCCAATGCGCTCCCTGCCGGCAGCGCATTGGCATCTGCGGATTCCATGATCAGCGAGCCGATCGAACGCAACTCTTGTTTCAACAATCCAACGGCATTGGTCAGCACATTGGAACGCAAAGAATTGGAGCATACGAGTTCGGCAAACGTATCCAAATGCTGGATATCATTGCGTTTGATGGATTTCATTTCATACAGATCCACCATAATATTGCGCTTTGCAATTTGCCAGGCTGCCTCACAACCGGCCAATCCCGCACCGATGATGGTTACCTTCTCCATGTCACATGCTCCTTTCTTTTTTATTTGATGTGGTTGCTTTATGCATTGCTTTCGGCACTGCGTGATTTACGAACACCCATGGCTTTACGTGTTGTCCTTTTTCGTGTCGATTTTCTACCCGTTGACTTTTGCGTCGCCTTTTTTTTGGTTGCTGCCGTTTTCTTCGCCGACGTTTTTCGTGACGTTGATTTTACTGCAGTGGATTTTTCCTGCGAATCTTTAGCCCCTTGCTTTGTACTGCTGGTTTTACCACGTCGGCTTTTCGGCACGATCTCTTCGCCGTCTTCCGTTTCCATATAATGACATTTTGGATAATTGGAACAACCGAGAAAGAACGTACCGAAACGACTTTTGCGCCGCAGCAGTTCCCCACCGCATTTTGGACAGAATTTACCGGTAGGGGTCGGCACATAGGCATTGGGATCTTGAATGCGTTCAACGTAAGTGCATTCCGGATAATTCGAACATGAAATGAATTTGCCATAGCGGCCCACACGATAAACCAGTTCGCCACCGCATGTCGGACAGGTTCGACCGACTTTTTCCGGTTGCTTTTTTTCCATGGTTTTATAGGCATTGTCCACTAACGGTTCAAACTCATCATAAAAGCGATGCAATGCCGCTACATTATCCAGTTTGCCTTCGGCGATCTCATCCAGTTCGCTTTCCATATTGGCGGTGTATTTGACATTGATGATCTGGTTGAAATAGGCATCGAGCGCTTCTGTGGTGATCATACCTTGCTCACTGGGGAAAAACACTTTCGTCTTACCACCCTCACTGGCCGGTTTGAGTTCGACATAGCCGCGCTGCTGGATCGTATCGATGATGGTGGCATACGTACTGGGCCGTCCGATCCCTTCTTCTTCTAACTTTTTGATCAAACGGGCTTCCGAATATCTTAATGGTGGTTCAGTAAAATGCTGGGTCGGGATGACCTGTTGGGCCATGATGCTTTCATTTTGATTCAGCATCGGCAATAATTTGTCATTGACCGTTTCGATTTCAGCGGCCAGTTTAAGATAACCATCAAATTTGAGCCGATAGCCACTGGTGGTAAAACCATACCCATTGTTATCCAGCGTGACCGAAACCGTGTCATATACGGCCGGAGCCATCAAGCTGGCGATAGTCCGGATATAAATGAGCTGATACAGTTTGAATTCATCACTTTGCAGATACGGTTTGACCTTTTGCGGGGTATTGGCGACACTGGTAGGACGAATGGCTTCATGGGCATCTTGTGCGTTTTTGTCCTTTCGTGCATGATACGCGCCTAAGTATTCCTTACCATATGTGCTTTCGATATACGCATTGGCACTGGCTACAAATTCCGGTGCCAGCCGGCTGGAGTCAGTACGCATGTAAGTGATCAAACCGGTCACATTGCCGCCTAAATCCACACCTTCGTAAAGCCTCTGGGCGATCGACATGGTCCGCTTGGCGGAAAAACGCAGTTTATTGGCGGCGTCTTGCTGCAGGGTGGAAGTAATGTATGCCAGACGGGGCGCGCGTTTGCGCTCGCTGACGTCAACCGATCTTACCTCAAACGTTTCTTTCAATGCATTGAGTACTGTTTCGCAATCTGTTTGACACTTCAGTTCGATCTTGGTGTTTTCGAATGTGGACAATTCCGCTTCAAAATCGATTTCGTCTTTGCAAAATTGTGCTTTGATATCCCAATATTCTTCCGGAACAAATGCGTTGATTTCCTTTTCTCGATCCACGATCAATTTCAATGCAACCGACTGGACACGTCCGGCCGATTTGCTTTTGATCTTGGTGTTGAGCAATTTGGATAAACGAAACCCGATGATGCGATCCAAAATCCGTCGAGTTTCCTGACTTTTGACCAGATCCATATCGATGGTGCGGGGATGCTTTAATGCTGCTTTGACGGCATGTTCGGTCACTTCATGGAATTCGATGCGGTTTTTATCCTGGATATTCAGTCCCAGTTCATCGGCAAGATGCCAGCTGATGGCCTCACCCTCGCGATCCGGGTCGGTTGCCAGATAGACATCGTCACATTGTTTCGCCAATGCTTTCAATTCCTTGACCGTTTCTTTTTTGTCTTTGCTGATTTCATAGGTCGGTTTGAAATCATGTTCCACATCGACGCCCAGTCCGCCTTTGCCTTTGATGGCTAAATCACGGACGTGTCCTTTGCTGGATACGACGGTATAATCGCTGCCGAGATATTTTTGAATCGTCTTGCTTTTGCTGGGTGATTCAACAATGACTAAATGTGACATAATTCCTCCTAATGTGGCAGTATGTTCAGATCATAAATGCAATAGGCGCCGCTGTTGATCAGATAATTGCATCCAATTCCGGTTGCTTGATCGAGTGGATAGGGCAAACAATACACATCTTTGCCCATGTCCAGTGCGGCATTGACAGTGATCATCGTACCGCTTTTCATGGCAGCGGAAGTGACGATGACACTTTCAGACAAACCGGCAATGAGGCGATTGCGCATTGGAAAACGATATTTTGCCGGGGATATCGAACCGGGATATTCACTTAATAGCAGATGATGTTTTGCCAGTTTATGATACAGTGTGGCATTGCATAACGGATATATGGTATCGATACCGCAACCGAGTATAGCAATGGTTGAACCATCGCGCAATACGGATTCGGCAGCAAGTGCATCCACACCTTTGGCCATACCGGAAACGATGGTAAAATCCGGCCTAAGGTATTCACAGATGCGTTTGGTCCATGCCATGCCATATTCATTGACATGACGCGATCCGACCACGGCGATCATGCGCGTTTCGATCAATGAACGATCCCCTTTGTAAAATAAAACAAACGGTGGCATTCGCAATCCCATCAAAATGCGTGGATAGTCTGCGTCTAAAATGGTGATGGCATCCACATTGGGATGATGATCGACGCGGCGATGCGTATTGATCGCATCCCGGATTTGCGTCCATTCCCCGCCACATGCTATGGCATAATCGATCAATTGTTCACGATTCATACGATTCACCTCTCGCTTACTTAAGAGACAGAAAGGCGAACAATTAACAAAATAAGTTCAAAATAAAGATGGTTGAACCATCGCTTTGCAGGGTGCAAAGCTTTTGCGATGGATGGGGGAAAGACCATAATGCGTTATGGCATTTAAGTGCTGTTTGGTGCCATAACCCTTGTGCTTTGCAAAGCCATATTCAGGATAAAGCACGTCAAATCCAACCATCATATGATCCCGTACGACCTTGGCAACGATGGATGCCGCGGCCACCGAGACACTTTTCTGATCAGCCTTGACCATGTGAAGATAATCCGTACACATCGGCAACGGCATGGCATCGGTGAGTGCAAACGCATCCAAATGGGCATTTCGGATCTGGGCCATGGTGCGTTGTGTGGCATGGTAGATATCCAGAGTATCAATGGTTTCTACCGATACGATGCGCACATCCACGCATACAGCATCCGCATAAATCGTGCGAAACAGCTGATTGCGTTTCTTTTCACTCAATGCTTTGGAATCATAGATCTGCATATTGGTATAATCTTTTGGAAAGATGACACCGGCCACCACCAATGGTCCGGCCAATGGTCCCCTGCCGGCTTCATCCATGCCGATCAACAAACGGGAATGTGTCCAGCATTGAAGTTCAATGGTGTTATCACAGATGCCCTTCATAACTGATCCTTCCAAGGCGCGCACTGTTTAAATCATTCAATAAGATCTGATAACTGCCTTCAATGGTCGAACCACTGGCCCGGGCAATCGAACCAAACGGATCATTTGGATCAAAATTGGAATAACGCTGGTGTAACAATGGTAAATACCATTGCTGCAAGCGTTGCATCGCTTCCATTGCCAACTCGCGTTTATCTACCACATCCTGTTTGATCGCATTGATCAGCGCCAGAGTAATGGCCACTGATTGATCATCAAAGCGTGGCCACAACAACCCCGGTGTATCACATAGATCGAGTTTGGGATGGGCATGGATCCACGTCAAAGCACGGGTCACACCCGGTCGATTTTCTACCGTCAATGTCTTTTTTTTGCGCATATGATTGATCAATGTACTTTTACCGACATTGGGGATCCCACAAACCATTGCCCGAATGGCCCGCGGGTTGATCCCACGGGCTTTTTGACGATCATGTTTGGGTTTCATCAAGCGCATGCAGGCATCCACCAGTGCATTCAGCTTGAATGCATGCAACGAATCCAGTGCCATGACCATGGTCGTATCATTTTTCAAAGAATCCAATAAAACCATGGTGCACGATGGATCTGCCAGATCCGCTTTGGTCAAAACCACCAGGTGCGGTTTATTCTGAATCAATTGCGCCAGTAAAGGATTTTCACACGCCAAAGGTGCCCGTGCATCCCGGCATTCGATGACCATATCCACACTTTTCAGCATGGTTTCCATCATTCGTCTGGCTTTGGTCATATGACCAGGAAACCATTGAATGGATATATTTTCGTTTGCCATATGGTCCTTCTCCTTTCCTTTTTCGTGGATCAATCATTGTCCCATAAGATCCAGATACCATCTCCTTTGATGGATGAGGATTCAAATGGTCCATAGTAGCGCGAATCAGTCGAATGGGCGCGATTGTCTCCCATTACAAAATATTCATCGTCGTCAAGTGTGATCGAAAAACTGCCGGTTTCCAGCTTGACGGTATCCGAGATGAAATCTTCTTCGATGGTTTGACCATCGACCATCAATACACCTTGATCATACTCTACTGTCTCACCAGGCAATCCGATCACTCGTTTGACCATATAGACACCATGGTCCTGGATCACCACGATATCGAATCGATCGGGATCATCGAAAAAAAGTGGCAAGATCCAGGAAATGCCAAAGGAGCGATCGTGCAATGTCGGTTCCATTGAATGACCGTCCACCACAACAAAACGCAATACGAAATTCGTGACCAGAAAGGCCAAAACGAGTGCGGAGATGATGGGTTTGACCACATCATCGATGAAACTGAACTTCTTTTTTTCTTTTTCCATGGTGATACCATTCTAATCGTTTGTCGGATTCAAAAAAAGAGTCATGTTACTGACTCTTCGCTTCAATGGATGACTACCGACGGACTTCCTTAATACGGGCAGCCTTGCCGCTCAATCCACGCAGGTAATGCAGTTTTGCACGACGCACTTTACCGACACGCAAGACCGTGATCTTGTCGATGATCGGAGAATGCAGCGGGAACGTACGTTCCACACCGACGCCGTTGCTCATCTTGCGAACCGTAAAGGTTTCACCGATGCCGCTGCCCTGACGTTTGATGACAACGCCTTCAAACGCCTGGATACGGGATTTGTCGCCTTCCTTGATGCGCACATCCACACGCACGGTGCAACCGGCACCGAACTGTGGCAGATCGGTTCTTAACTGTGCTTTACCGATCTCACGAACCAGATTCAAATTCATGATGTTCTCCTTTTTCAATCAATTCCATCTGATATTCTTACAGTCTGATTGGCATTGCTGCAGCGGAATATGTGGGCTTATTAGCTAAGCGAGATATAGAATACCATAAAATCGACAGATGGCAATCCATGAATCGTATGAATTTTAAAGGAATTATTCGGATTTTAGTCAATTTGAGGACTCTATTGGTGCCATACTGGCACGCCATTGCAAAATAGCGTCAAGATTGCGCTTGACAATAATAAACGAAAAGATGGGTGCGATCAGATCACTGATCGGTTCAGCCACAAATGCACTTTCTGCGCCGAAAAATAACGGAACAAGCAGCAATGCGGCAAAATAGACACCTTTACGGAAAAACGAAAGCAGAAAGGATATTTTGACTTGACCCAGTGCCGTCATCCCATCCACCAGTTCATATTGCAGACCCAATGGGATGATCATCCATGTCATGGTCCGTATGGCGGATAAACTTTGGGTTTTCAACAATGGATCGGATGTAAACAACGATACAAATGCATCGCCCGCCAGCCAGACGAAAGCAAACATGAGTATGGTAAAACCAACACACCACTGGCAGATCTGCCGATATGCTTCCTTGACCCGCTGACACTGAAACGCACCATAATTGTACGAAAGGATGCATTGTGTTCCGCTGGATATCCCACCTAAAGGCATGGTGACTAACAGCATGAACGATTGAGCGATGGTATTGGCAGAAATGAGCAGATCGGAATCGATCATTGAGGGATAAAATTTTAATACGGTATTCATCGTCATGATCATCACATTATCAAAAGCGATGATGGCAAATGGGGTAAAACCGATTTTCAAAATGGAGCGGATCAGTGTTTGATCAAATCCATTGAATTTCAGTTTGACCGGCAATTTGGCTTTGACCAAAACAGCAAGTACGAACACTGCACTGCACCCTTGGGCAAATACGGTCGCGATGGCAGCTCCGGCAACACCCATGGTAAAACCATAGATCAATATGGGATCGAGGATGATATTGACGAGTGCCCCGACAAGTACCGAAGTCATGCCGATTTTACTGTAGCCTTGTGCATTGATGAAATAATTCATCCCACTGGCTACTAATGCCAATGGGGTGCCGCATAAATAAATCGTAAAATAGGTTAACGCATTATCAATGGTTGCATTGCTGGCACCAAATAAAAGCAGCAATTCCTTTCGAAACGGAAATAAAAGCAATACCAGAATGATGGAAATGGTCAAAACCATAAAGAAACTGGTTGAAACCAGTTTACTCGCTCGTTTCAACTTCCCTTCACCCATGGCCATTGAACATAATGGTGCACCACCCACACCGACCAATGCCGCAAAAGCACCGATCAATGTGACCAATGGTCCACATACACCGATGGCAGCCAAAGCCAATGATCCACCATCAGCCATGTGGCCGATATAAATCCGATCCACTATGGAATATGCCACATTGACACATTGAGCGACCATTGCCGGAATCGCGATGGTTTTGATCAATTGATGCAATGGTGATTTTCCTAAATCCATAATGCTTCCTTCCATAAAAAGAAAAGGGTGAGACTAGAAGTCCACCCGATCGATTTCCTTGCCGATCACGATAAACAGACGGCTCTCATCGTTTTCAACACAGGTCTGCAAGGTGACGAATGAATCGCCGTCATGGATCGGCACATCGGTTTCAATGAAGTCGCCATATTCATTTTCGATGCGATCCATATAATCGCTCAATTGTTCGGCCGTGTAATTGGGATTAAACGGGCAATTCAGATAATCGGTCAATGCATCACCGGTTGTGTTGTAGCTTGCTTTTTCATAATAGAACGCATGGGCAACCTGATAGGTGCGCTGCTGACCGTTAAACGTCAATGTGAAGGTATCATATTGATCATAGACACTGGGATCACACAATGTATCCAATGGGGTAAACTTCAGATTGTCCTGTTCATAACGGTATTCATAGACATAATGACCATAAATGATCAGATTCTGATCCATCGGTATACCGTTTTCATCCAATGTATTGGCGGCATCCATGAATTCCTGGCCATACGATACGTCCTGATGGTTGATATCCGTGCGCAGATATTGCGCATTGCCGGAATTGACCAGTGCGGCAAATTCTGGATTGGACATATCCCGGTTTTCTGTGATCTGATCAGCATAGCTGGAACGCACGATCACATGGGGATATTGATCCACGGTATGGGAATCATAGTTGTATAACAGATCGTTTTCCCATTCCAGATAGGCTACATAATCACTGTTTAAATCATGATATTTTTGATAAATGGGGTCATACACGGAAGCCAGGGATGGATCGGATGAAGCAATAGGAGTGGTTGAAACCACTGGTTGCTCACTCGGTTTTTGCTCACTCGGTTTTTCTGGATTCAACCATGAATAAATGCCATATCCGATTCCACCGGTCAGTGCAATCGCCACAATGATCCCAACAGTAACAATGATTTTACCAGTTTTCGATAAACGACGATGTCTGTGTTTGGCCATACTAATCCTCCTTGGATTCCATAAAAGATGCCTGATTGTCACATAGTTGATTCAATTCCCTTTCCAATTCCGCATTCCACATATCCTTACGGAATTTTTTGGTATTGACCAGACTATTATAGCGTTTCCATTGTTGGATTTTACCATGATTTCCGTTGGTCAAAACATACGGAACGCTTTTAGCGTCAAATACAAGCGGACGGGTGAATTGATCATATTCCAGTGTATCGGCTGAAAACGATTCATTGGATAAGGATTGAGCATTGATCACACCAGGGATCAGACGAGTGATGGAATCCACGATCACCATGGCACCCAGTTCACCACCGGTCAGAATATAATCCCCGATGCAGAAACGATAATCGCAATAATCATAGATGCGGGCATCGTAGCCTTCATAATGACCACATAATAAAATCAAATGATCACAAGTTTCGGCAATGTTGCGGGCATCATGTTGGGTATACAGTGGTGCGACCGGAGTTAAAATGGCGACTTTGCTGTTGGGAGTGGAAACATCATCGATGGCGCGTTTGGCCACATCGACGCGTAAAACCATTCCCGTGGCTTCCGAATAAGGCGCACCGTCGACATGACCATAGGTATCGATGGCATAATTGCGCAGATAGACGATTTCGATTTCTACCAGATCCTTATTTTGGGCACGTTTGAGGATGGATTCATTGAAGTAGGCTTCCATCATCTGTGGAAACAACGTCAAAACTGTAAACTTCATAACAAGCCGTCCAATCCTTTCATGATGATGGTGGAACCATCGTCATCGATGGTTTCAATAAAAGGCGCATTGAATGGGACCAAGAACGCATGATCACCCTGTTGAATGCGTGCATTGAGTTGTGGACCGTATTGTTCAAAATCGATCAACGTGCCAATGGTCGAACCATTATAAACGACCCGATACCCTTTCAATTGATAGCCGTAATGCCCGTTGATCGGTGGTAATTGACTGGAATCAATGGTGATTTCCATGTTGATCAATGGTTCCACCATTTCAATCGTGGTTAGATCCGAAAGTTTGATGATCGGACAGATTCCCTGAAAACGCATCGAAGCAACCGTATAGTGGATCCCATTAATCGATATGGTTTGTCCAACCGCAAAGCGTTGCGTACTGTTTTGCGTATAGGGATAGATCTTGATCTCTCCTTTTAATCCGATGGTTTTGACCACTTTTCCAATGGGTATGACCATAAGTTCTCCCTTCCATCAAAAAATCAATAGAGTTTCCTCTATTGATTGATTGTATCAAATTTGATACTCAACCGCTTCTCAGCGAGAATGGAAGCCACCGACATCATTGACCGGATGGATTGTGCCATGGCACCTTTCTTTCCAATCAAATGTCCGATATCGGAACTGGTGGCTTTGATGGTCAAGACCACTTCCTTCCCATCTTCACTTTCCGCACTTCCCACTTCCAGTGATTCGGGATGGTTGCATAATGGTCGAACCAATTCCAACAATACGTTTTCCAACCCCATGATCAGTTGCCCTTAGCGGCTTTTTTGCCATCATGGAACTTCTTCATCAGCCCGGCATGACTCAAAATATTCCGCACGGTATCCGTAGGCTGAGCACCGTTGTTGAGCCATTTGAGCACCGCTTCTTCATCCAGATTGACAGCCGCCGGATTTCTGGTCGGATCATAAGTACCGACTTCTTCGATATTGCGACCATCACGCGGACTTCTGCTGTCAGCGGCAACGATACGGTAGAACGGGGCTTTCTTGGCACCCATGCGTTTCAAACGTAATTTAACTGCCATATGCTTTTTCCTCCTTAACCAGTAACGTCATTAAGTATACGGAATTGATATCAGGTGTCAAGTGTTTTTACTTGACACCTGATGTGGCTTAACCATCAAAGCACTTTGACATATCCATCATCACAATGCGTAAACCCCATTCCATTCAGGTAATGGATATGTTTCGCATTATTGCCTTGATAAACCAATTCGTGATACCCCTGTTGCTTTAAATAAACGTATAACTGACGTCCAACGGAAGTATCCCGATAAGTCGGTGTAGTGTAATCCACCAATATATCGATGGTCTTACCATCGATCTTTCCGGCAAAAATTCCCACCAATTCGGTTTTAAGAAAAACGGAGAGGATACAATCCGCCTGTTGCAGATCACTTTGATAATGGGGGAAATAAGTCGACAAATCCGAACTGGTCTGCTCGAGAAAGTAGTGGATCAATGATTCATCCATCGTGGTTTTAACGACAGCATAAGCACGATTGAGACGCATATACTGGATCAAATAATAAATGTTGATACACACCAATGCCGCATTCATCAATGCTGTGGGATAAGCGGAGATGATCAACGAATAGATGACACTGATCAATGATCCAATGGTATTGATGATCCGTAATTTAATGACCGACGCCATTAAAAAACTGATCAAAACCAGTGCTAATCCGATATAACCGATCAATTCAGCCATCATATGTCCATCCATACAGTAACTCCTTTGCATGATCAAACCATGCGTTTGATTTATTCTACCAAAAAGACAGGTCTTTCAACCTGTCGATGTGTCTTATTATTCACCCATCAGTTTACGGATATCTCCCTTGGACATCCGACCGACCATATTCATCATTTTCTTCATTTTTTCATACGAATTGATCGCTTTGGAAACATCATTGACGCTCGTTCCACTGCCGGCTGCGATACGCCGTTTATGGGTGGAACGCAATTTGGATGGATTGGCACGTTCAGATGGTGTCATGGATTGAATGATGGCTTTGGTTTTTTTCATCGCATCACTGGCTTTCGCATCATCCACCATTTCCGATAACTGGTTCATACCCGGGATCATGCGAATCAAGGATGTCAATGGTCCCATCTTGGTCACGCTTTCCATCTGGAACAGCATATCATCCATGGTAAAGGTGCCATCCAGCATGCGCATGGCACTTTCTTCTGCTTTTTTCTGATCCATGGTTTCCTGGGCTTTTTCAACCAGAGAAACGATATCACCAAAGCCAAGGATCCGATCAGCCATGCGTTGGGGATAGAACGCTTCAAAATCATCGATTTTTTCACCGACACCGACAAATTGGATGGGAACACCAGTCAATGTTTTGACGGATAAGATACCACCACCTCGGGCATCACCATCGAATTTAGTGGCAACTAAACCGCTGATATGCAGTTTTTCATTGAATGCATTGGCAACGGTGACGATATCCTGACCAGTCATGGCATCGACCGTTAACAAAACGTGATCGGGTTTCAACACGGTTTCGATGGTCTTGACTTCTTCCATCAACGTTTCATCCACATGCAGACGTCCGGCAGTATCCACTAAGACGCAGTCATACGGATGGGTTTGAATATATGTCAATGCTTCATTGACGACCGAAACGGCACCAATGGATGGATCTTTGGCAAAAACATCGACACCGATGGTTGAACCAAGGGTCTGCAGCTGCTCAATGGCGGCAGGCCGTTGTGTATCCGCCGCAACCAGCAAAACAGATTTATTGAGTTTAGTTTTTAAATAGTTGGCGAGTTTGGCCAATGATGTGGTTTTACCCGTACCTTGAAGACCGACGATCATGATTCGGGTTTGATCCGGTTTTAATGCAAATTCTTCTTGATCGCCACCCAACAATTCAACCAGACGATCATGGACGATCTTGACCAGCATTTGGCCGGGTTCAACGCTTTCCAGTACTTTTTGACCGAGGGCTTCGGATTTGACATCATCCAAAAACGTTTTGACGACTTTGTAATTGACATCCGCTTCCAACAAGGCAAGACGTACCTTGCGCAGCATCTCTTCCATATTTTTTTCGGATAAATGACCTTTGCCCTGGATATCACGGACAACTTCATTCAGTTTATGGGTCAATGAATCAAATGCCATGGGAAATCTCCTTTTTGTAGCGGTTGTTATTCTACCATGGTCTAACCATTAAATGAACATTTCTCCGCAACGACTCGAATCATCGATATGGTTTGACCATCGACAACCATGGGTTTGGTTTCCAATCGTCCGATAATGACGATATCGCTGCCGGCTTTGCCGGCAGCCTGCAGATCCAAAAATGCACCTTTCCACATCACCACCGTAAAAAGATCATGTTTGAACGCACCATCGACATCTTTGAATGGTCGAAAGACTTTGATCGTTACGGGAATGTAAAAATCCTCCGTTTTGACTTTGGTGGTCTTGGGATCCTCCATGAGTTTGCCGATCATGATGACCTGTGTCATATCCATATTGATTACCTCCTTTTTTATCAATGGATATTAAAAAAAGCTGGTTTTACCCAGCTGGATAATGGTTAAACCAAAAGAAAAAGCAGGCTATGCCTGCTCTTCGACAACATTGGTGTAGATTTTTTGAACATCCTCACACTCATTGAGCAATGTCATCAATCGATTCCACATTTCTTTGTCTTCCGGATTGGTCAATGTCACCGTTTCATTGGGGATCATCTGGATCTCGGATACATCAAAAGTACAATCGGGAATCAATGTTTCAATGGCTTCCTGTGCTTTATGGAAATCGGTGGGTTCGGTGTAAACGGTCATAATACCGTCTTCCACTTCGATATCTTTGACGTTGACATCGGCATTGATCAACGTATCCAACATGGTTTCCTCATCATCATAACTGAAGGAAAGCACACCACTGTTATCGTAGTTAAACGATACGGAACCGCTGACACCGACTTTGCAATGACTTTTGTTGAAGCATGTTTTCACTTCGGAAACTGTACGGTTGGTATTATCCGTCAGGCAGTCAACGATCAATGTCGCTGCACCGGGTCCAAACCCTTCATAACGGCATTCGATATAGTTTTCATCACTGCCGCCTGCGGCTTTGGCGATGGCACGCTTGATCACATCCATCGGGACCTGGTTGGCTTTGGCTTCCGCGATTTTGCGTTTGAGGATCAGATTCATATCGGGATCAGGAACACCGCTTTTGGCTGCCATATAGACTTCTTTGCCATAACGTGAATAAACTTTGGTTTTCATTGCCGCGGTTTTGGCCATAGCGGCCGCGCGGACTTCATGCGCTCTTCCCATATTTGTTTTCTCCTTGAATTAACGGAACAATTATAATACGTTTGCTCATCGCGTCAAATAGCGGATACAGTCGCTGATATTGGTAAAGATATGGGTGGCAGCGGACTTCGCAGTGGCTGAACCACGCTGGACCGCATAGCCGTGATAGGCCTGGATCATGGGAATGTCATTGGCTCCATCTCCGATAACATGGATATCCTGTTGCTTGAAATGACGGGCGGCGATCGCAACAGCGTTGGCTTTGGTTACGTGAGCCGCCATGATATCAATGGAAAAACCATTGGGAAACGCAATCAGAGGGTAGTTATGGATCAAACCATCGATTAATGTGGTCTTTTCACGGTGTTTGATGAAATAAACCACAAATGAAACCACATGTTTCTGCTCTACCATCGCATCCACCGATAAATCCGACAATCCCATATTCCGCTTGAATGTAAACCGCCCAAATCCATGATACGCATAGGATTTCCCATCGCATACCGCATACCCATAACAGGCGTGTTTGAGCTTTTGATTGACGGTATCAGCTAAGTTTGCATCAATACCAAAACGGGTGATTTCATGACAACACCCATCGGCAATCACGGCTCCGTTATTGCCGATGATCACATCCGCTCGTAGATGATTTTGGTCCAACAAATGGTGGATGGTGGTGACACTTCGGCCCGATGCAATGCCAAACAAATGCCCTTGATTTTGAAAGGTAAGGATGGCTTGACGCTCGGTTTCGCGGATTCGACCATCAATCTGGGTTAACGTCCGATCATAATCACTGATCAGAATCACAACCCAAGCTCCTTGGCGATATCATCCAGCAATTGGTACTGATTGCTTTGCCATGGCAATGGTTTGAAATCTTTGGCCTTTTCGATCACTTTTCCAAGATCATTTGGATCCATGCAAGCGAGAAGATGATGGGCTTTGGCAAACGTATCGATAATCTGCAGCTGGTGGTCATTTTCATGTTCCCCATACGCCACACGACGTGGAACAGCAATGATGGTCTTATTCAATTTCAACGCATTCATGATCGTTCCTACACCACCATGCGTGATCAACAGATCACATTGATTCAGATAATCATTAAAGGTGGTCATATCCATAAACGGAATAATCGTCATGGTTGGATCGCTAAACGATGTGGTTCCATTTTGAACCACGATTTCTTCCTTGATCTGACCATTGTTTTTCAATGTCCGCACAGCTTCCAACAACCGGTGAAACGGTTTGTCCTGTGTTCCGATCGTTACAAAAATCATTAAAATACACTCCCTGCATATCGTGCATTGGGATACACTTCCAGCATGGTTGGCCATTGCACATAAAACACATCCGCAATTTTATAGACGATTTTCCCCGCTGCCGTCGCAGTGGTCGCATTGGCAAAAGTTTCGATATAAATCACCTTCCGTTTAAACAGATGTGCAATAAAACATAGCGGAACGGCGGTATGTGTTCCGGTGGTGACCACCGCATCGGGGCGAATCGTTATGAAATACCAAAATGAAATCAAAATATTCATAGGAAAAATAAAGATGTATTTGCCCATATGGGCCTTGGTGGCATAAAGCAATGTCTTCACCCGGTTCCCATACGTCGTTTTCAAAGAATCCAGTGTCGGATTGGTTTCTGTAATGATCGTATAATCACATCGATCAAACAGTGGTTTGAGCTGCAGCAGTTCATTCAAATGCCCGCCCATACTGGAAATGAATATCACTTTTTTCAATTTCATAGTCGTATTTTTTTGTGTCGTCCCAATCGCAGTAATCATTAAAAAAGGAAGAGGCGAACCTCTTCCTTATAGTTTACACTATTTGCCCACGACTGACTTGACCAGTTCGGTCACTTCTTCGCAGGTATCCAGTTTCAATGCCTTCTCGGCCATTTCCTTCATCTTTTCATAGGAGAGACCGCGAATCATCTTGCGGGCACGTAGAATGGATGTCGCGCTCATGGAGAACTCATCCAGTCCAAGACCCAGCAGAACCGGGGCCGCCAGTTCATCACCAGCCATTTCACCGCACATGCCGCACCATTTGCCTTGGCTATGAGCACCATCGATGGCCAGTTTGACCAGACGTAAAATGGACGGATTAAGCGGCTGATACAGGTAACTGACTTTTTCGCTCATACGGTCAGCGGCCATCGTGTACTGGATCAAATCGTTGGTACCGATGGAGAAGAAGTCGGCTTCTTTGGCAAACTGATCAGCCAAAACGGCACTTGCCGGAATTTCGACCATCATGCCCACTTCGATATTATCGGCGACAGCCACACCTTCGCTCATCAATTTTGCTTTTTCTTCTTCGTACACGCCTTTGGCTTCACGGAATTCCTTCAAAGTGGCAATCATCGGGAACATAATGGCCAGTTTGCCGTAAACACTGGCACGCAACAGGGCACGCAGTTGGACGCGGAATACATCTTTGCGATCCAGACAGAAACGAACGGCACGATAACCAAGGAACGGGTTCATTTCTTCCGGGAAGGTGAAGTATTTCAACTTCTTATCACCGCCGATATCCAGTGTACGGATGACCACGCGTTTGCCATTCATTTTTTCCAAAACGGTCTTGTAAGCGGCAAATTGCTCATCTTCGCTTGGGAAGTCCGTTTCACTGTTCATATACAGGAATTCGGTACGGAACAGACCAACGCCTTCGCCACCGTTGCTCAGCACGGCATCCACATCTTTCGGAGAACCGATGTTGCCGGCCAAATCGACCACATGGCCATCGGTCGAAATGCTCTTTTCATTGACCAAAACCTTCAATGCAGCGCGTTCTTGAGCAAATTCTTCTGCCCGTTTGGCATAAGTTTTCTTCTGTTCTTCGCTTGGATCGAGAATCACTTCACCATTGAGGGCATCCAAAATGATTTCCTGACCCATCGTAGCGGTTTCCATGATGCCTTTGCAACCAACAACTGCTGGGATTTCCAGAGAGCGGGCCATGATGGCGCTATGACTGGTTCTACCACCGATTTCAGTGGCAAAACCAAGGGTATATTTCTTGTTGAGCTGAGAAGTATCGGAAGGTGTCAGGTCATTGGCGACAATGACGACCTGCTCATCAATGGTGGTCAGATCCGGAATGGTCACACCACACAGATTACATTTCAGACGGAATGTGACATCGCGCACATCCGCTGCTCTTTCCTTAAAGTAAGCATCTTCCATGTTTTCAAACATGGTCACCATCATGTTGCCGACACTGTCTGCCGCATATTCAGCGTTACAATGTTCATTCTTGATGGTTTCTTTCATCTGGCCTTTCAGTTCCGGGTCATTGGCCATCATCAAATGTGCATCAAAAATCGCCAGTTCTTCCGCTGAAAGATTGGCAGCGGCTCTGGATTTGATCAATTCGATGTCGGCTTTTGTCTTTTCAAAACCGGCATTCAATTTTTCTAGTTCACAATCGACGTCCGCTTCCTTCTTGACAATGGTTAATTTGGGTTCTTCAAGTTTATAGACCTTTGCGATCGCAATTCCTGAAGAAGCAGCAATACCTTTAAGCATAAGTTTGTTGTTCCTCCAATTTCTATGTAAATTTTAGCATCAAAGCGTTTACATGAATCGATAAATTCAAAAAGTATTCTGTTCGCGACAAAAGATTTCATGGTGCTCCATGTTAAAATGAATGATATGAAGCGAATGTCCATCACCAACTGTCTGTTGATCGTATTGTTGTTTCTGGCCTTACGGTTAAGCCAACCATTAGCCACATTACTCAATGTCAACCTGCTTACCGCCAGCACCTGGATGATTTCTTTAGTGGCTTTACTGACTGCTTTATTGATGGGGCCAGTCATTCAACGTCATATCAAACGATTATTCCATCAACCCGGTACGACAATAATGTTCTATCTGATCGGGGTTGCTGTTTTTTTCACATTGCTTTATGGTACGGCCATCGTCAACTTTCCCTCACCATTTAACATTCTTGAACAGATCACAACATTGGATTTGACTGGTAAATTACTGGCTTTGCTTGCTGTGACCATATTACTGCCGTTTGTTGAAACCACCGTCTACAAAGCATTGACCGATCGCATGCCCATTGCCTATAACGAAATTCCGACTTTATTGCTTTCGGCGTTATTGTTCGGATTAATCAATTGTTTGGCATTGATGCCATTGGATATCGCTATCTTTCCGATATATTTTCTGGTATGTACCGGATTTGGTTTGATCATTGCATATATTTACAATCAAACGACATCACTAGCGGTTGCAGAAATGGCGTTGAGTCTGGCGATACTGATCTTCCATATCGGGATTTTATGGTTATAACCAGGCTTATCGAAGGACGGATAACGGGGTGAGTTTTCAACTCACCCCGTTATCGTTTCATCCAAAGGAAAGGAAGGAAAGCACTTATTGCGGATCATCGACTTCGATTAAGCCATACCCGCCTTCTCGACGCCGATACACAACAGCGACCACATCATCGACCTTATCATGGAACACGAAGAAATCATGATCCAGCATTTCCATCTGGGTAATGGCTTCTTCCAGATCCATCGGTGTCAGTGTGATGGTTTTGGTTTTAACAGCAACATCGCCTTTGTCGAGCAATTCATCATCTTGTTCGATGAATGCTTCAACCAATGCATCCCGGTGTTTTCGGGATAAACGGGTCTTTTGGCGACGGATCTGATCTTCGAGTTTGTCGATGGCCAGATCGATGGCGGCATAAAGATCCTGATGCATGACTTCAGTACGCAATGTGCCGACTTTGGTGGGGATGGTGACTTCGATTTTCTGGGTGGTCGGATAGACACGGACCACTACACGGGCAATCGTATCGGGATCGATCAGCAGATATTTGTCCAGGAAAGAAAGCTTTTGCTCAATTTTAGTGCGCATCCCTTCCGTGACTGTGACATTTTTTCCAACGATTTCAAAACGCATACAATTCCTCCTCATTTCATATATGCCTGATGGTGATACCACTTGAGCAACGCAACCATGGACGAAACATCCATGTAACAATATTGCTCAAGGGATTTTCGAGCGGATTTATCGTGATGGTGGATATATTGACGGTAAGTCGCGACGGCTTGTAGACCGTCATTGAGATCTAGCGTGGTATAACCATCGAACCCAATCTCACTTGCTACCTGTTTTAAACCATACGCTCCTTTTCTGTTTTCATGATATATCATGTGGCCCAATAACGGAACATCGATTGAAAGCATTCGATCCATTATTTTGCAAACTTTTTCATGGTAAGTGGGATACCATGAGGCAAAGCGACGCAGTTGCATCATTTCGGCACCTTTGGCATTAAAAGCAAAGATGGTACCTTCATTGCCCAGTCGTTCGATCAATGATACAAACAGGGCTTTATTGCTCGATCCGGTAGTGATATAGGTTTTGGAAGTGGTTGAACCATCCTCATCCAGCTTGATCAATGCATATTCGAAAACAAAATCATTGATGAAATGTTGCCCCTTGCACCAGGGCATCAATAATTGCGTCCATTCAAAATCAATGAAATAATACGGATATCGAGCTTGGTTCAACCATGCCTGCAATCTGCGTTTATCACATTTCCATGCATTGGATAGTGAAGTATCCGCATCAACGCGACGCTTACTGCTGCAGCGTTCACGAAATGGACAGAAGTGAGCGTGTGAACATTTTATCGGCTCTAGCAACGAAACGTCGATCAATGCCTTCATTCCTTTTAGTCTGGATTTGGTCCATTTCAGATTCAATATGGATCGAATCGGTGTAAATGCATTCCCTCCCCGATCACTCATATAATCGGCGGTGCGAAACATAAAGGATGGCTTGAACATTTTGCCGTTATAGATATAGTCTTCATTAAGATAAATGATTTTCAATTCACCGATTATAAAGCCTTGGGTCTTGACCACATAATACATACACTGCAGTTGACTTTGTATTTCAAGACGAGGATAAAACGAATAAACGATCACATAGGCATGGATGGTTTGATCATGACGCATGATACGTGGAAAACATACATTCAATGGTTTAGATCCGATGCATTGATTGCTGTACCACCCATCTTCTTTCAAATCCATCAATGAAAGTGTCTGATCTTCATGGATGGATGTGATTGCAAGATATTGATCGATGTAGTCATCCATTTGCTTTGGGATCTGCATGATTGCAAAGTCACTGGCCTGCTTGAATTCCAATTGAAACCGCAAAGGGCAGCGATTGTAGATACTGACCAAACGATCGTTAAACTGAATCGACATGGTTCTATTATACTCAACCCCATAGAGAAAAACGGGAGGTCTTCTGACTTCCCGCTTCATTGCTTATTCGATCACTTCACCGATCAAATCGTATCCTTCAAATCCGGTCAGTTTGACATTGACAAACGAACCAAGTGGGATGGTTTGATCACTGGTAACAATGAAATCACCATCTACACCATCGGGTGCCTGAAATTTCCCTCGGCCATAATATTTACCAGTTAAACCATCCTTACGTTCGATCAATACTTCCATGGTATTGCCCAGTTGTTTTTCGATATGGTTCGAATAAATTTCATACTGACGTGCCATCAGTCGATCTAATCTTTCCTGCATAACGGATGCTTCCACTTGTGGTTGCATATCATACGATGCAGTATCTTCTTCACGTGAATAGGTAAATGCACCCAGATGATCCCATTGACACGTATCGATAAATTGCATCATCTCATCAAAGTCATCATCCGTTTCCGTCGGGAATCCGACAATCAATGTGGTTCTTAATATCGGATGATCAAACTGTTTGCGGATGGTTTGAACCAAATCGACACATTCCTTTGCACTTCCCCGACGGTTCATCAGTTTCAACATTCGATCATTGCCATGCTGCATCGGGATATCATAATAGGGGATCACCTTGCTGCATGCCTTTATGGCATCCAGCAGCGGTTGATCGATTTCATCCGGGTACATATACAGGATTCGGATCCAGTGAAGGGATTCGATTTGCTGCAGACGATACAACAGATCTTTAAGCATTCTCGGTTTTCCAGGATAATCGGTACCATAACGGGTCGTATCCTGTGCAATCAATACCAATTCACGCACACCATCATCCACTAAGTGTTGGGCTTCTTCTACCAGATCTTCCAATGGATAGGAATGGTATGGACCACGAATCAACGGGATTGCACAATAAGCACAGCGATTGTCACAGCCATCTCCCAGTTTTAAATACGCCATCCATGGATTATTGGAACGTAATCGGGTGGTTTTACCATAGTGTTCCTGGATGTCTAATCCTAGTATCGCCTTCAATGTATCATTCATCGTTTCGTAATCCTGCAACGGAATAAATGCATCCACTTCCGGAATCTGTGCTTTCAATTCATTTAAATATCGTTGCGCAAGACAACCGCTGACAATCAACTTACAATGTGTCTTTTCCTTCACGGAAACCATATCAAAAATCGTATCAATGGCTTCTTTTTTTGCCGATTCAATAAACCCACAGGTATTGATCCAAATCAAATCTGCCCGACTTGGACGATTGACAAACGTAACGCCGGCTTTATGGAGCAATCCCGCGATTTGTTCGCTGTCTACCAGATTCTTGCAACAGCCAAGAGAAATCACATAACATTTCATGTTGTCTATATTATCACCTCCTTCCATGGACAAAGCGATCAAAAAAGCGGAAGCGTTGCTTCCGCCTAAGGGATTTGTGTTAGATCGTGGATTCGATCTCTCGATTCAGTGCTTCATCCACATCGTGTAATTTTCCATCCTTTAACAGGATACGGCTGTCCGATAATTGTGATACCGCTACAGAGTGCGTGACCACGATGACGGTCTTGCCGAAGTTTTCGGTCAGATCACGGAATATTTTGATGATCTCTCGCTCCGTTGCCGTATCCAGGTTACCGGTCGGTTCATCTGCCAAGATCAGATCGACATTTTTGGCCAATGCCCGGGCGATGGCAACACGTTGCTGTTCACCACCGGACAGTTGGGTAACCAGACGATTGGCTTTAGTTGAAACGATACCGAATTGTTCCAACAATTTCCCTGCAACTTTTTTGGAATCTTTGGGCAATTTATTATCGGTTTCAGCCATGGAAACCAATACATTTTCAAGCGGTGTCAGATAATTGATCAGATTGTACTGCTGGAACACGATACCGACTTTGTTGCGACGGAAATCATGCAGTGCTTTTTGATCAATGACTTTATCCTCATACATCATGGTTCCGCTATTTGGTGTGTCCAAACCACTCATAATGGAAAGTAATGTGGTTTTACCAGAACCGGAATGGCCAAGGATCGTATAGAATTTCCCGCTTTCGAATTCATAAGAAAGATGATCCAAGATGGTTCGTTTGGATTGACCATCGATGTAGGAATAGCTGATATCTTTTAACGTTAATATTGTCGACATAACCCCTCCTACAGACTTGCCGTCAGGATTCGTTTCGGATTGAATCGAAGAATCATCAATGACGGGACCAAAATGGAAATCAGAACAATACCGATACCGGCAACATAGATCTCACCGATGATGATCGGAGAAATCGAAACATGGTAGTTCGCCAGCATGTCTTCCTGAGTGATTTCAGTGAAATAGTCGGTTGAACCGGAAACGTAGTAATAATCATCATCGTCCGATGCATAACTGTCATCAACCGCCACTTGATAATTCAACAATGCTTCTCCGGCTGTGGATGCGATCAATGAACCGGACACCACGGATAAGGTGAATCCAACCAGACCTATAATGATCAGTTCAGCAAATAACTGACTGATGACTTTCAATTTACTTGCACCGATCGAAACCAAGACACCGATTTCATATTCTCTAGTTTTCAAGGTTAAAGCGGTAACCAGAGTAATGATGATAATGGCATTGACCACGACAATCGCAACAATGACATTGGCGTAAAGGCCAATGGAATCCAATGGACGTGCCATTTGATTGAATGTGTCATTATCCGCATTGAACATACGATAACTGCTGGACAATTTTTCATTATATTCATTAATGAATGGTTCAACGTCCAGCGGATCATCGAGCAGGAAAACCACGGAACTGATGTAATCGTAGGTATCCAATGTCGGACGATTTGCCGGATCATTGTAATATGAATCATCTGGATTCTGTTGTGCATAATAATCAAACACCGCCTGATTGAGTGGCAATTGCATGCTCATATATGTCAGATTCGGCATCAGAATACGGTTGTATGGTGATTCATACCGGCTCATCCAATCAAAGTTTTCACTGTTTCGATCAAGCGTTTCACTCGTGGAGTAAATACCGATGATTTCAAGTTCCGGATGCAATTGGGATTCACTGAACTCGATTCCCATTTGCCGCACATATTCAAAGTCCTGCGAAAAATTCATCGTGAATGTATCGCCTACTGACAATCCATTCAATTCCGCAACCTGTTCTGAGATCAGTGCAACTGGTGCAGCGGATGCAATTTCTTCTTCAGTATAGAAACGTCCTTCGGAAATGGTCCAAGTACCATCCGCAAGTTCAATCATATTGGCGGTACGATTGGTCATGATTCTGAATTCAGGTTCAACGTAGGGGACTTCGATGGTTTCACCATCCGAACCACTGTAAACACTGACACCGCCAGTATCTTGATTTTCTCGTTCGTTGCCGATTGGCTGAGATTCAATGTCTGCTGAACCGATATAGTAATTCGTGGCGTTATACGTAACGACGCGTGGATCATCAAGGAACTGCTGGAATTCCTCCTCCGTCAGATTGTACATTGCGTTGTAGCGCTCCGTATCCTGATATAATTCTTCAAGTTCTGAATCGGATAAGGAAGAGGTATATTCGTTGATTGCATCATAATCAACTGTATACTCCACTACTGCACGCATGCTTTTGCGGGTGATGGTTTTGGCTTGATTAGCTGCCGTCGAGATACCAATACCGATAATGACAAAGTTACCAATAATAAAGAATGTCAGTAACAATAGAATCGATTTGGTTGGTCGACGTGTAATATTTTTAATTGCACGTTGGAAAAAATTCATATATTTACCTTTCTTTATTCTGTCCCGGTTTCTTCCGCAACATATTCAATTACTGTGTAACTTTGATCAGAAACTAGCTGTTCTTCCGCCGGTTTCGTAGCTTCGCCACGATATTTATATATTGTCTTCCACTCCGAATCTTTCACAACATCATAATCACCAACTTTTATATCAGACTGATCGTTTACAGGCGCAGTGGCAGTTGTAGATATAATATTACTTATACCATTAGCCTTAGCCCAGGATACAAAATAGGATGCGTTAGATAATTTATCCGACGTTTTGATTTCAACTGTAATAGGAGCTGGAGTTGGTGTAGGCGTTGCTTCAACTGTACAGGCGCCTGTTGAAACGGTTAATCCAATTCGCGCATTCAATGGTAATGGGCGATCACAACCATGAGCCAATTCTGTTCCGTCAATTGCTGCACACCAATAATTAACGATCTGTCCCGGTGTCGGGAATTCATCAGAGCAAGAATAATTCAACATGCCCGCATATTCTCCAGTTTGGATATCCGCACCATTTGCGTTGACTTCATCCGCCCAACGCTGAATTGCAACATAATCCTGGCCAAGATACTGACGTGAAGTCGTTTCATTCAATATTGGCAAGTACTTACTCACAGTAACGATCAACACATCGCCACTGCCCAGTGTTGTTCCAGCAGAAACATCCTGTGCAACAACCGTTCCCTCGGCAGCCTCGTTATATACCTCTTTCGGAATAATGGTGACGCCAGAACTACTCGCTTCTGTTTTCCATGCTTCAAACATCACATCATCATATCCGACCAAATTCGGAATCGTGATACCTTTACCTTTAGATACGGTCACGGTAAACGTATCGCCATCTTTGAGCAATTCGCCGCTTTCAACCGATTGGCTGATCACCATTCCCGCTTCGACACTTGAACTGAAGGATTCCAGTTTTTCCACGGTAATGTCATGCTGCTTGGCCCAGCTTTCCACTTCCGTAAACGCTTTGCCGACAAAATTGCTGACACTAGTCGTTCCGGCCGGTTCCGGACCACGGGAAACATTGATCGTCAATGAAGAACCACGGGTGAAATAATCCCGATCCGTTGAACCGAAATCCAATGAGATGACCGCACCTTCTTCAATGCTGCTGGAATATTGACGATTGATCTTAGTACGCTGCAGCTTGTTTTCATCGATCCACGCACGGATCTCCGTTTCATTCATATTCTCCAGATCCGGAACACTGATCGATTCATCCGGATCCGCACCCAACGAAACCACAAATGTCAATGCGGTCGAAGTGGTGATCTTTTTGCCTTCGTCCACGCTTTGGCTGATGACCATGTCTTTGTCATATTCCATGGAATATTCTTCCTGTAAGGCCACCTTGCTGCGTTCAATGTCATTTTGACTCAGCCATGTCGTCACATTGGAGACATTTTGCCCGACAAAGTTGGGTACTTCGATCTTCGGTGCAAAGAAAAACCAATATATGGCAAATGCGATTGCCGCCAGTAAAACAACCCCCACAACGATCCAGATTTTGCGGATCTTGCGTCGCGGACGAGCAATCGTTTCGACTTTTTCTTCTTTAAAGGACTCCAATGGTCCGCTGTCTTCTTCCATCAGCGAACTGAGATAATCCTTCTTTTCGTTATTCTCACTCATGAAAAACTCAAAACCTTTCCTTAATGCACCACCCATTCTATCATGAAAGATCAATCCGTATTTCTGACAATTCCATGATTTTGTTCAACATAAAAACAATTCACACAGAAAAAAGGCAATTCCGTGAAACTTTTGGAATTGCCTTTCATCGATTTACAAGGGAGCGGGATTATTCGCCCTGATGTTCGACCATGTGAACCAGGTTGACTCTGCGCTTTTTGGCATCGCTCAAAGTCTTTTCGAAGGCTTGATGGGCAACTTCGGCACCTTTGAGTTTGACCAACTGTGCATAACGGTTCTCCGCTAACAGGAAGTCTTCGAACTTGCTGTAATCCGGTTCCTTGCTGTCAATGGTTAACGGAGCTTCCGGATGACGCGGATCATAGCGGTACAGATCGACATAGCCGCAGGCTACCGCATCCTTTTCAACTTTCTGCTGATTGACCAAGCCGCCTTTGACGCCATGTTCCTGACATGGTGAGTAAGCAATGATCAAACTCGGTCCGTCATAGCTTTCCGCTTCACGCAATGCTTTCAACGTCTGGTTGCGATCCGCACCCATACAGATGCTGGCCACATAGACATGACCATAGCTCATGGCCATCATACCCAGATCTTTCTTGGCAGTTGGTTTACCACCGGCAGCAAATTTAGCGATGGAAGCCGCCTGTGTGGATTTGGATGCCTGACCGCCGGTATTGGAATAAACTTCAGTATCCAAAACCAATACGTTGACATTGAGGTCATTGGCCAAAACATGATCCAATCCACCATAACCGATATCGTAAGCCCAACCGTCGCCACCGACGATCCACACACTCTTGCCGACCAGATCACGCTCGTAATCGAGCAATTCCTTGACGGCGGCATTGCTGCTGGCTTTTACAGCGGCAACGATCTGCGGTTTGAGGGTACGCTGCGTTTCGCGGTCTTCTTTGGCTGCCAGGTATTTGCCAAACAGTTCTTTCAATTCAGGCTCGACGCCATCCATGTTGTTTTCCATGATGGCAAAGATTCTGGATTGTTTGTAGTTCTGGGCAATACCCATACCAAAGCCATATTCAGCATTGTCTTCAAACAACGAGTTCGCCCACGTTGGACCATTGCCTTCGGCATCCGTTACAAACGGTGTGCTTGGCGTTGCGGAAGAATAAATCATGGAGCAACCGGTTGCATTGGCAATCATCATGTCTTTACCAAACAACTGGGAAACCAAACGATAGTACGGTGTTTCACCGCAACCCGGGCAGGCTCCCGGAACTTCGAAATACGGTTTGAGGAACTGGCTGCCCTTGACGGTTGTCGTTGGGAACAGGCCACTCTTGTATTCGGTATGATTGAACAGATAATCGGCCAGCGGTTCTTCTTCCAATGCCACATTGACATCGGTCATGGTCAGCGCTTTATTGCCACCCTTGCCCGGGCATTCAGCAACGCACAGTCCACATCCGACGCAGTTTGCCGGAGAAGCCTGAACACGATATTTCAATTCCGCCACATTGGCACCACCCAATGCTTTGGCAGTCGTAAATTCTGTCGGTGCATTTTTGACTTCGTCATCCGTTAACAGGAATGTACGAATGGTTGCATGCGGGCAGACGAAGGAACAGAAACCACACTGGATACAGTTATCTGGATTCCATGTCGGAACCATCGTAGCAATGGTCCGTTTTTCACGATATGCCACATTCGGCAGGATGGAACCATCCAGAATGCCGTGTTTGGTGAAATCGGAAACTGGCAGATCATAGCCGTGCAGATCATTGATGGCCATGACATGATCATGGAAGTAATCATGTTCCGCACCTTCGCGGACGTTTTTGACTTCCAGATTTGCCCATGCCGGATCAACGGCAACCTCAACCAAGCCATCGGCACCGCGGTCGATCGCCTTGTAGTTGAGTTGAACGATTTCATCGCCCTTCTTGCCATAGCTCTTCTTCGCAGCAGCTTTCATCAATTCCAACGCTTTTTCGTAAGGCATGATGGATTCATTCAGTTTAAAGAATGCAGACTGCAAAATGGTATTGGTACGACGGCCCATGCCGATTTCGGTGGCAATTTTGTTGGCATCGATGATATAGAACTTGGCATGTTTTTCGGCCATCTGCTTTTTCATGCGATTGGGCAGACGGTTGACGATTTCATCGGCACCAAAACTGGTATTCAACAGGAAAGTACCACCATCTTTAAGATCATGCAGCATATCATAAGACAAGACATATTTGTCCAACGAGCAGCTGATGAAATCTGCATTGTTGATGTAATAGGTTGAGCGAATCGGACTGGGTCCAAAGCGCAGATGGCTTCTGGTCGTACCACCGGCTTTTTTGGAATCGTATGCGAAATAGCCCTGTGCATACATATCGGTGTTGTCACCGATGATCTTGATGGAACTCTTATTGGCAGAAACCGTACCGTCACTGCCCAAACCATAGAACAGGCAGCTGGTGTAATCTGCATTGACATGGAAGTTTTTATCTTCATCCAGTGACAGATGGGTCACATCATCATGGATACCGACAGTGAATTCATCCTTCGGTTCATCCTTGAGCAGTTCATCATAAACACCCTTGATTTGGCCTGGGTTGGTATTGTGGCTTCCCAAACCATAACGACCGCCGACAACAGTAATGTCCTTGCGATTTTTCAGTGCGTTGACCACATCCAAATACAGTGGTTCGCGGGCGCCGACTTCCTTGGAACGATCCAATACGGCAATCTTCGTGACGGTTTTTGGCAAGACGGAAAGCAAATGTTTGACGGAGAATGGACGATACAGATGAACTTTGACGACACCGACTTTTTCACCATGCGCATTCATGGTATCGACGGTTTCTTCAATGGTCTGCGTCACGCTACCCATGGCAATGATCACACGAGTCGCATCTTCAGCACCATAGTAGACAAATGGCGCATAATGACGTCCGGTATGTTCACTGATGGCGTTCATGTACTTGACAACGATATCCACCACTTTGTCATAATGACTGTTCTGTGCTTCCTTGCCGGCAAAGAAAATATCATCATTTTCATTACCGCCGCGGGCGACTGGGTTGTCATGCGGGTTCAATGCATTTTCCTTGAAACGCTTGACCGCATCCATGTCGATCAGACTCTTAAGGAAATCATAGTCCATGACTTCCACTTTCTGAATCTCATGACTGGTTCTGAAACCGTCAAAGAAATGGATGAACGGTACACTGGCTTCAATAGCCGACAAATGGGCGACACCGGCTAAGTCCATGACTTCCTGAACGGAATGGCTGGATAACATCGGCACACCGGTCTGACGGCAGGCATAAACATCCTGGTGATCTCCGAAAATATTCAATGAACGGCTCGCCAGAGAACGGGCTGCAACATGCAATACACCCGGCAGCAGTTCACCCTGCATCTTGTACAGGTTCGGAATCATCAGCAACAGACCTTGAGATGCAGTAAATGTAGTGGCGAGCGCACCACCCTGCAATGCACCGTGAACGGCACCGGCGGCCCCACCTTCGGATTGCATTTCGATGACTTTTACAACGGAATCGAAGATATTCTTTCGACCGGCCGTTGCCCAGGAATCCACCACTTCAGCCATTGGTGAACTCGGGGTGATCGGGTAAATGGCAGCGACTTCGGTAAATGCATACGCGCAATGCGCTGCCGCAGTATTTCCATCCATGGATTGGAATACTTTTTTGGATTCACTCATTAGAATTTAATCTCCTTTTCGTCAATGATTATATCGCGTCATAGTAAATTTGTTTCACCAATTTACCATCTTGAAAGCACCCTATTTCCTTTTTTTCACATAATTGTGAAACAAGTATGAAAATGGCAGATCACTCCTCGTGATCTGCCAATGGATGATCAATTCAAAAATGGATATAGCCCGATGACTTATGCGTTAAGATACACGCCACAGGCACCATCAACGGATTCCAGTTTGACATCCACGGATTCATCGGATGATGTGGGGACGTTTTTACCGACCATGTCTGCTCTGATCGGCAATTGCCGGTGGCCACGATCGACTAATACCGCTAGTCTTACGCAAGCCGGTCGGCCTTGGTCGATCAATGCATCGAGCGCTGCACGGATCGTGCGACCGGTATATAGCACATCATCGACCAGAACCACGACTTTATCCTTGATATCCATGGCTCCGATCTTGACATCTCGTTTCTTCTCATCATCGCGATATGCGGAAATATTCAATGCATAACAAGGCACGTTTACGCCTTCGATGGATGCGATATTGTCACGGATCATTTCCGCAAGATACTTCCCTCGGGTTTCAATGCCAACCAAGACCAGATCATCCGATCCATGGTTGGATTCTAAAATTTCATGACTCATGCGGATCAATGCACGACGAACACTGATTGCATCCATTATTTCCTTGCTCATTTGACACCTCCGGGGACATTGATGCGGCAATAATCGTATTGCTGCTGAGTGATATGATCATATTCTACCATGGCAGCCAATACCTGCAGATAGCGGTTGTACGTCGCTTCAGAATGATTGGAAAGCTGATAGTTGGTCGGAGATTGCGGCAAGCCGGCCAGCAACGCACTTTCACACAGCGTTAACTCTTCAACGGGTTTATTCAGATAACCCAAAGCCGCATCTTTGATGCCGAAGTAGCCGTCTCCGAAGTTGATGATGGAAACATAAATACTGAAGATGGTTTCCTTATCGAATTTGGATTCCATATCATTCACGAAAAAAATCTCAGCGGTTTTTCTGGAGAAGACCTGGCTCATATCGAAATAAATATTTTTGGCAACCTGTTGCGTGATGGTGGAACCACCGCGAACAATGGTCCCACTGGTCACATTTTCCAGCATTGCTTTGCCGATCGCGATCAAATCGATCCCACGTCGATAAAAGAATCGATGATCTTCCACCGATGTGACGGCATTGACATAATCACTCGGTAGTTGGTCAAAGCCAACATAATCATCAGAACGCATGATGGTACCAAAGGCCGATTCGATGGGCAATTGCGATACTTTTTCAGAATAAATATCATACCCTTGCTTGAGCAATACAGATACGCCAAAAACAGTGCAGCCCACAAGGCTGCCGAAGATGATCACGATAAATCGACGAATCGGATGTTTTTTCTTCACAGTATTCATTCTACTTAGCAAATATGTGAAAAATAAGGACCATTGTCCTTATTTTTTCTTGTTATTGGATTTATCTTTGGCGTGCGGATCCTGACCCATGGATTTGAGTACGGCGTTGATCTGCGCTTCACTGGGCTTGCGTCCCATCTGCAAAAACATGGCACGGATCATTTTTTCACTGACCGGCGGATTTTCTTTGAGCTGTTTTTCAAAACTGCGGCGCGTGAAATAGAATCCAAGGAATGCACCGATCAAGCCACCAACGATCAAACTGCCAATGGAAGTCCATAATACTTGGCTCATAGTCTCTCCTATCTAGATTTAACGTAATAAATTGTAGTCACAATTGAAACAAATTGACAATGGTCAAACCAATGAAAAAGCCAAGAAGCAATGATATATCCCCGGGTATATCCAGGTGGGTATTCTTATTTGCAGATCAGGATTCCGACATCAGCCGGCATTCAACACACTGCAACATAATCAGAATTCCCGTATATCAAAATGTCGGAAATAGTGCAGCCTCTTGGCACTTTCATTATACGAAAACCAAAAGGTTGCACAACTCTTTTTCTTCAAAGAAATTTGTCAATAGGATTATCGACATTTACATTTGATTTTCATCAGTGTTTTACATTGGTTTTACCATAAATTAATGACCACTGATTTCAATACCAAGATCTTTCAGTTGTGCCGGATCCACCACATCCGGTGCATTGCTCATCAAGCAAGTCGCAGAGGCTGTTTTCGGGAATGCCACCACATCGCGGATATTGTCGGTATGACCAAGAATCATGACCAACCGTTCCAATCCGATCCCAACACCGCCATGTGGCGGTGTCCCATATTGGAACGCTTCCAGGAAGAAGCCGAAACGTGCTTTAGCCTGTTGCGGCGTCATGCCGATGGCTTCAAAGACCTTTTCCTGTAATGCTTGATCATGAATACGGATGGAACCGCTGAGCAGCTCATAACCATTGAGCACCAGATCATACGCTCTGGAATAACAATTGGCCGGATCGCTCATCAGTTTGTCAACATCTTCCAGATTGGGAGAAGTAAAAGGATGATGAGCAGCGACATAGCGATGCTCCGTTTCATCATATTCAAACATCGGGAAATTCGTGATCCAAGCAAATTCATAGCGATTTGGATCGATCAAGTTGAGATCATGGCCCAATTTAGCGCGCAACGCACCCATGGCGGTATATGCCACTTTAAAGCGGTCAGCGACAAAGAATACGATATCGCCTTGTTGGATATCCATTGTGGATTTGATCGCATTGATTTCATTTTCAGTGCATACTTTGGCAATCGAGCCGCTGATGGTTTCGTCAAATTTAAGATAAGCCAGCGCCTTGGCACCATACACTTTGACCGTTTCGGTCAAATGATCGATGGCCTTACGCGAAAACTGAGTGGATCCGTTTTCCACTTTCAACGCCACGACGTGACCTTGATTTTCCAATACGTTTTTAAATACGGTAAATTCGGTATTGGCAAACACATCGTCTAACGTATATAAGGGCATGTCAAAGCGAAGATCCGGTTTGTCCGAACCATATTTGTACATTGCTTCGGTCCATTGGATCTGTCTGAAATGCGTTGGCAATTCGACATCAATCGTGCCTTTGAAGATCTTGGACATCAAACCTTCGACCACTTCAAAGACATCTTCTTCTTCAACGAAACTCATTTCGATATCGATCTGATCGAATTCCGGTTGACGGTCGGCACGCAGATCTTCATCTCGGAAACAACGGGCGATCTGGAAATATTTCTCCAACCCGGCAATCATGCACAGCTGTTTATAAATCTGCGGCGATTGTGGCAAGGCATAGAATTCGCCATGACTGATCCGACTCGGTACCAGATAATCTCGGGCACCTTCTGGTGTCGATTTGCTTAAAATGGGCGTTTCGATTTCTAAAAATCCCTGATCGCTTAGGTAATCACGGGCAATTTTGCAAACCGTGGCACGCAAGCGTAGCATATTTTGCAGATACGGACGACGCAGATCCAAATAACGATATTTCAAACGGGTATCTTCCAATGCATCGGTATCATCCGCAACGATGATGGGGGTTGTTTTTGCGGTATTGATGATTTCAACGTGATCCGCTTTGACTTCAATAGCTCCAGTAGCCAGTTTGGCATTGGGGGTCTCTTTCAAAGCAACTGTACCTTCAACTTTAAGAATGTATTCGTTGCGTACATCTTTGATCAGATCAGTCATGGTTTCATCAAAGGTAATCTGGGTGATGCCTTCCCGATCACGCAAATCGATAAAGACCAGACTGCCCAGATTGCGGCGTTTCGCCACCCAGCCGATCAATGTGACATGTTCACCGACATCGCTTTGACGCAATGCGCCACAGGAGTGTGAACGGTAAAAACGTTTACTCATGATGATGTTCCTCCGTATCCATTAACCATTCATCCATGGTTTCAACCAACTGATCCATGGGGATCGAAACCTGAAGCTGATCCTTCACGCGTTTCAATGTCACGGTATTGTTGGCTATTTCATCTTCGCCCACGATCAATACTGTGGAAGCATTGAAGCGTTCCACGCTTTTGAACTGGCTTTTCATACTGCGTTTTCCAAAATTCATTTCGACGCGATATCCTGCAGCACGCAATTGGGTGGCTAAAACCACACCCATCTGCTGGGTATTGCCAAGGGTCATGATATAGCAATCCAACGGAGATTGCATATCCTCAAATACACCTTCGGCATTGGCCAGGATCATCAACCGTTCCATGCCCATGGCAAAACCAATGCCACTTTGTTGCGGGCCACCAAAATAATCGACCAGATTGTCATACCGGCCTCCGCCGAAAACTGTGGATTGTGCCCCACTGGCTTCATCGGTACTGATCACTTCAAACACCGTATCGGTATAGTAATCAAGACCGCGTACCAGTCGATCATCGATTTCATAGGGGATATCCAATGCATCCAAAGTGGCGCATACGGATTCAAAATATGCACGACTTTCTTCGCTCAGCACATCACGAATGGATGGTACATCGTTCATAAATGGCTGATCATGGTCAATTTTGCAATCCAATAAGCGCAATACATTTTGTTCATACCGGCGCTGACAATCGCCACACATCTGATCCAAATAGGGTTTGAAGTATTCCCGCAGCGTTGTGCGATACGCTTCGCGGGACGCCGCATCGCCCAATGTATTCAGCAAAACCTTGATATGGTTTAAGCCCAGTGCCTTCAAAATTGAATAGCCCATGGCGATCACTTCGGCATCCACATATGGCGACTTCTCACACAAATTCTCCACACCAAACTGATAAAACTGACGCTGTCTGCCTTTTTGTGGTCTTTCGTAGCGGAACATCGGACCGAAATACCAAAACTTGTTGTGTCCTTCGCCCAAAGCGAACAATTTATGCTGAACATAACTGCGGATCACTCCAGCTGTTCCTTCCGGTCGTAGCGTCAGCGAATCTTTATTATTGACGGTAAATGTGTACATTTCCTTATTGACCATGTCACTGGAATCATTTTCACGTTTGAATACGCCAGTATCTTCAAATATCGGTGTACGCATTTCGGAATAATCATACAGGTGCATAAACTGGCGGAAGACATCTTCGACCTGCTGCCAGCAAGCCAGTTCATCGCCATAAATGTCCACTGTGCCGCGTGGGGCTTGATAGTTGTGTTTCATTTTAACCTCCTATGCATAACGTCAAAAAAACGTCCTTGTTGAAAATCAACAAGGACGTGTAATTTTTTTACCCGCGGTACCACCTTGATTCATGGTTGGATCAACCATGCACTCATTGGGAAGATAACGGTTCCGACCGGATAGACCTACTGATCGAAGCGTTCGATCTATCGTCCAAGCCGGGTCCACCTGCCGCTATCGGTACATGCTTTCACCATCCACATGCTCTCTGATACCGTCACCTGCAGGATAATCGGCTTCATTGACTTACGCAGTGGATTATACCATCAAAACAATATGGTGCAACCATTTATGATTTGGATTGTGACTCCGATTTTTCGGGGTATCGTGTTACCCAGAATTCGGAAACATTGATCACTAACAATGCCCGTCGGGCAGATTCATGATCGGCCTGCCACTGGTTGAGTTGAAAGTATCCGCAGACTAATACCCTGCATCCTGGAACCAACGCTTTCCCCATTCGTTCGGCAACACGGCCAAAGCCACTGATTTTGATGGTGGTATAGGTGTTTTCCTTATCCGTATTGGTAAACACGCAATCCAGATCCGCATCCATCGCTTCCAAAACACGATCTATCTGATTGGATTGATTGATCAGATTCATATAGACACTGCAGATCGGCAATTCCTCCCCTTCATCATTTTTAAATGTGCGGGAAACGATATCCTTGCTTTTGGATACGAATCCTTCGGCCACAACGTAATGACGGTTGGCTTGACCATTGAACACGTGCAGTTTGGAATAAGTTTTTTTGGTTTGATTTTTCATAATCTCCTCTTTTCTTTACAAACCATGGCTGACTTGGTTTCATTTTTGATTTTTGCGGGCAATGAGAATATATCGATTGGATTTATCGTCTTGATCACAGGTGACAAAAGATAGATATCGATCTGCGGACAGATCGATATCTCGTTTATGCAAGATATATGGTTCATCTTGAATCAGATACTGATTCAATGCTGTTGCCTCGATATGTGTATTCAAAAACACCGCAGCAGTTTGGATGGATTCGTTCATCGGATAATGTGCGAATGCAATGATCGTATAGGTGCTTGATCCAAGATCATCGAACCATCGGAATGTAGAATTGGCATTAAAATAATCCGCAGATCGATAATTGAGCATAAATGTAAACATCCGTTGGTTGGAAAAAGAGGAATGGCCATTGATCAGCAAGTGATTGGAACTATCCTGATTTGGTGTATGCTCATCGACGAATGCACTGCCCAATGAACTGGGATTGCCATAAATGTCATGACTCATCCAATAATCGGCATCCGCTGTGGAGAATGTTTCGACAACAGGAACTCTGTACGTACCGTCCGAATTATCAAAATGAACGATGGCCATTACATACGGATTGATGGCCTGAAACTCATCCAATCCATAAGGACGTGATGTCGTTTCCGGTTCTTCGGCCGGATGGTCCAACACAACAGCAGCGTGATCCATATCCGTTTGCACAATGTCATCACTACAAAATGTGGATAAAACCATAATCGTAATAAAACAAACGGTCATAACCAGTGTCCATTTGACCCATCGCCGCAAACGGCGTCTATGTTTTCGTTGTTTCATTTTAGATTACGATTGATCAGAATCATCCATATCAAAAACAAAGCGGATGCAAACCAGACCACCCAAATCATCCCATCATCGAGCATTACTCAAATACCTCAATAGCAGTAATATGCCGATGGTCAACTGTACAATGATCATTCCATATAAACCGATTCGAACCGCAGTATTCAACTGCGGTTCGATTAAAGCGTCTGCATGGACGATGATGGTCGATTCATCTGATTTGTCCGATTCCAGGATCATATCGTTTCGATTGGTTGCACTGATCACACTGCTTTGCGCTCCAATAACGGTGTTGTCCAAAATACACTCACCATTTCCCCAAATCAATTGATCATTCGCATCAAAGATATTGCCACATTCATCCATGGTATAAACCACTTCCTCACTCGTTTCGATGATCCATTGCGGTTCGCAAGATGAGCAAAGCGATGGCGCATATGGCTCACCCAGTTTTGAATCCATCGTAACTTCAGTGAGAAAATAATCATTTTGGGTTGGGATCTCATTTAAATAGCGGGGCAATGCACACTGATTCAGCTCACACACATACCCTTGTTGACAATCCGAGTCATAACGGCAGAAATCATGATCCATTGTTTCATTTGTTTCGTCCATTTGAAACTCCTGTATACAGATAATCCCAACGATACCAATCCAATGCACAATCACTCAATTCAAAAGTGTCAGCCATCGCACGCAATCGCAATGTCTGATAACGCACGAAGCGGTACCCGCGTTTTTTACGTCGATAGCGAATGATCCGTTCATTGCGTTTGTAATGGTTTACGGAATCAAATGAAACAGATGGTTCAAGTATCATGGTCTCACAAACCGGATCATGCAGATAATTGAGTGGGGAGCGGATCTCACACCATTGCAGTGAACTGCCATAATCGATATCAGAGAGATCCATACGGCCCGGGTTGCATTGAAGCATTTTTGTTTCCCCGACTGCATCGATAACCAATTCGTTTGGATCATGATCACTTAAATCACCCGTAATGGTCTCACCATTGGCATCTTTGACGTTTACCTTACGGTAATACCATGTCCCACGACGGTACGCATTTTCACCGTTTTCATTTTCGAATAACGGAATAAACAAAATCTCACCGTTTTCGTTGGTTTGAGCGTAATACGGTGATTCAAACTGAGCATCCTGAGCGAATTGATAGGTCACATATTGCATCGGAACATCATCATAATTGGTGGCGATCATCAATTCATCCTTGGACCCATTGTATTCATGGGTACCATCCGTGTAGAGAATGTGTTGATTTTCTGTGCCGTTGAACCAAATATCCGTAATGGTATAGACCACATCATCATTGGTAAACGTATCTCCTTTTTTTGGATCTGAAAGCAATTCCAGTAACGTTGAGTATTCCAATGGATTGATGAACCGATACTCTGTTTCATGGATATAGATGCCACCGGAAAGCAACGTAGCGATTTTGGTCCGTGGCTGGACCATTGGTGTCTGTGGATCGTCACAGCTTTGATAATCACACATGTTTTCACCTTCATACGTGACATCATAGATCTCAAACAATGCACCATTGAGCAACGTTTTGGCATCATCCGAATCGATTTTGTAGGCTGTGACATCAATATCCCGTTTTTGATTGGTCAAGGTAACGGATTGATGGTCAATGCCAACGGTATATCCCATGGTTTCATCCACCGTAAATGTATGGCAGATATCCTGGGATGGTTCGACCATGTAACCTGTGGGTGGTACAATTTCACAAGCCATATAAGTTTGCCCATATTTCAGATTCTCGATGGTCAAACCACCCGGTTGATGATTGACTTCAAATTCCTGCAGCATCATCACCCCCGGCATCTTCCAATAATAGGAACCATCCGGTAAATGGGATACATCCACCACACCCATGTTGTCACTGCGTAGCGTTTCGATGGGATATAACCCATCCGGATCTTCATAGATCGTCACACTGTAATCGGGTAAGGGACGGTTGTGATCATCGATATCCACCGTTCGTAAATAAACACCACCGCTGACGCCATGAAATATTGGGTAAAAGTCTTTTTGAATTAAGGAATTTACAGCGTCAGCGGTAGTCAAACAATCAATGACGGCCTTTACGGTATATGGGGTTTGGGGAGTGGCCTGATCATTGATGAAGCATTCGTTACTGATCACATCACAATAGGTGATGGATGCAATGGTTGAACCATTTGTCGTTAATGATTCGACCCGATACTCATGATCCATATATTCAAATATCCCCTTGAGTACCAAGGGGATATTTGTGTTGATTTCATTGATCTTTTCCAGACTCAATGGTGTCTTTTTCAACGTTGTCCAGGATTGATCCATTTCATCGCTATAGATGATTTTTTCATCATCGATCGAATGGATGATGATGGTTTGACCATCCACTTCAATGGGCTCGTTGACTGGTAAGTCCTTCAATTGATCATATGGGATCGCTAATGGCTCAACTGATTCAATCAATTTCAGTTGAAATGCAGATGGATAAGTCAGTGTCAGCATCGTCCCATCCAATGTTCCGATCGGCTGACCATTGACTAACGGTGCATCCAATATGATGGTTTGACCATCTTCCATCTCGAATAAATCCGATATATCCACTTTTTGATTCAACGGGAAGAATGTCATGGTCTTTAATGCATTGCCCAAAGGCAATGCATCCAACGTAAAGCGTGTTCCCTTTTCATCAACCAAAACGATATGATCGGCATCATAGGTTTCGATGGTATAACCATATTCTTCATGATTGTGAATCAATATAACACCACCGTTATACCCAAATGGAATATCCATTTGATCCAACTGAGCTTTGACCATGGTATACGTCAATTCGAATGATTGCTGGGGAATCAATATGTCAAACATATTGGTGGAAAGCTGCAGATCATCCATCGTCGTTTGATCATAACGGCTAACCGCATCGATCCAATACATGTATTCATTCCCTGCCGAATCCATCAATGTTCCCAAATAATGTGGATCCATGATGGATTGGTTGAACCATGTATAACTCGTTCCATCGATTTCAATGGTCAAACCATCATAAAATCCGGAATAATTCAGATTTGAAATATCCGGTGCATCACTGTCTTCCAAAAGGAATGTCGTCGTCACATTGGGATACTGCTGCTGATCCTTTACGTGAGCAAGCCAATGCTGGTTACCATATTCGATTGCAAATGCATCATCGACTTCGATCGGACGTGGTTTTGACAAGGTAAACGATTCACCTTCATTGACCGACCATAAACTTTTCAAGTCTTCCCAATTGAATGGATGCGTTTGGATCAGATCCATGGAGACTCCATGAAAATCGATCATCTGACCATCATTGTTCGTATCCACATTGATATATGTGACGGATTCGTTTTTATCCGGATCATAACAAAAGCCGATCAATGCATCCTTTTGATACGGATAAGTAATGAAATACTGATCGTACGCACTATCCAGTCGTGCAATAAATGCCGGTTGTATCACATTGGTGCATTCCCATTGCACGATATATTCATATTCTGGTCCAATCAAGGGATGCATCGAATCCACCACATGCTGATTACCACTCACATCTTGGACCGTAATGGAAATGATATTGTTTGAATCATCGATGGTGGCATCGATCAATTGGTAAACCTGATCTTCAATGGTGTATTCGAGGATGTCTTGCTGATAAAGCGGAAGCAGTGTTTCAAATCCAACGGGATCATGAACGGTTTTGACATAACTTCGTTCAATGATCGAACCATTACTGATCAGATCGGTTTGCCATGGAAACAGGGATTGTACCGTTTCAAAGGATAGCCAGGGATTTGGTGTATCTGCACTGACATTGATGGTTAAACCATTGATATCGGATTGATCCGATATCGCGGTAAATTCATATTGTGGTTTGATCACCTGATACATGGTATAACCATAGGATTGTTCGATCGTTTCTGGTAAATCTGACTCATTTAATGGTGGATTTTCCACGGTGAAACGGTATTCGATCGTATCTTCCAATACGATCGATTCAATGGTTGGATCAGCCACAATATCAACGATCTTTATCGCGTTACCATTCCATGTAATGGTTTGACCAATAGCGTCATGGCTATCATCCAGTCCCATGGCTTCGATCTGATCCATCAGTGATCGAAAATCATCATCCTTTTCGTCAACATGGATCAATTGTCTGTATTGTGCATCCACAACCGCTTGAAATGGCGTGATTTCAACCAACGTGTAATTGTCCTGTTCCATCTCATGGACTTCACCCACATTCCAGTTTGATACATCCTCGTAACTTAACGGATATTGATCCGCGATATAAAGTAACCCGTTTTCATCTTCAACGATCATTGCATCATCCCTTTTCATGCGCAGAATGTAGGATATGCCATTGACCGTGAATGTATCATTCACCGAAATATCCTCTGGGATCATCGTTTCACTCAGATCGATCCTTGCCAGATTGTCCACATTGGTCACACCAATGACCACACGGTCGGATAATATCGAATTTACACGATAGAGATGGTTTTGCCAGATGAATAGATCATTCACCTGATAATTTGGCAGAATGGATATCAATGTCGAATAATCCATACACATGGTTTCACTGATACCTTCCTGTGGTATTCCGTCATTGGATGCATTGGTCAAACCAATAGGCAAACCCTGGTCATAATGAACTTCTCCATCATGCGGCACTTCAAAAACCACCCATTCCGCACCATCCAAATACACCTTGTCCATGGTTTGATCCATCTTATAAACGGTTAAATCCACATCTCGATTCAAATTCATATACGAGTAATGTGAACTTTCATTTAAATCTATCCGGTATGGTATCGTATTGACCACATATCCCTGATGAGCGTCAATTTCTCGAATCCAATACACACCCGGTTCTGTATTTAAGATCGTCGAATATCCATCCACCGGCAACAATTGATCGATGTGCAATGCACCATCACTGCCTACCGTCCACACCGTACCCGCCTGCTTGGTCTCAAATTTGCGTGTATCCCGATTGTAAATACTGCAACTGCCCGATACATTCAACGCCAGACTGTCTTCCTCACTAACCAATCCAACATCACAATTCGGAACAATCAGATGAGTGAATTTTTCATCATATGCGATCTGAAATGTCGTTCCTGGTAACGCCGTGATCGCATATTCATCCACTTTATCAACGGTGAGATCTTGCGTATTGGATACGATATTCAATTCCGCATCTTCGATTGGATCGGGCAATCGACCACCCAAAAGATCCTGACTGCCCGGTTTGGTCATCAACAACATGGCCTCAACCGCCGCATAATACCCACCGGCATTACTTTTGACCCGCACCGGTTTGACGTTTTCAAACAACGTATCGTATTTGACGTGCAGATTATTGTCATCATCGATATACGGATAACCCGGGGCAAAGTTCTTTGAGGTCGCCGTATCATCGATTTCATAATAGGTGCTTAACACACGATTGCCATCAGGGATGATGCATTCGGCATTGAACGGACATTTGATGGTCGTACCATGAAATGATGGTTGGGTGCGCAATTCAACGATATCATTGAGGATTTCTGCTTTTTGGGCACTGATATCTATGGAAGAACCATCCATCAATGTGATGCCATCGATATAATAGCCCAACACTTCCCAGATCAAGATCTGGGTGGCAATGAAATAATCCACCGTGTTTTTACCATCGAATCCATAACCAAACGACATGATCTGCGAAATCTTGAGTAGATTATCAAAGCTGATCTTGTCAAACGTGATGGTACTGCCGATATACCCTTCCCCATCATGGAATAACGTGGTTGGATCAATGCAATAATAGACAAAACCGGAATCATCGAAATGAAATTGGGTAATGTAGCCAAAATGGGGCGATGTATACTGTGCAACACGATCGCCTGTTACGATCGCATTGGTTAAAATACCCTGATCCAACTGTTTTAGCATAGAAAAAACTGCTTCGGATTGCTCGATTCGTTCCCATTTCATCCCATACTCACTTTCACTGCGTTCGATGATCTGATCAACATGACTGGGTTGTTGAGTATTTGAATCCATCGTTTCTGCCGGGTGATTGGTTTCGCTTGCTTCCTTTGAAGCGGATGGTTCGACCATGGGTTCAGATGATTCAGTCGGTACGATCGTCTCAGACGGGATTATGGATTCCTCTGGGATCGGTGAAACCGATGGTGTTGGAATCGTTGATTCTACGGGTATGGGGACGATTGTTTCTGCCACGGACGTTTCAGGTAAATTGGTTGTTACAGGTAAATCCGTATCTACGGCAGGTTCACTTTGCTTTTGATCCAAAACAGGTGAAAGCATCGGATCAGCGATATCAAAATGGAATGCCGATACCTGATTGAGTTCAAGTAACAACACTAGACCCATCAATATCAGACGAATGATTGTTTTCATATTACTCCTTTACTGCAAATAAAAAGGATGGTCGTACCATCCTTGATGTGATTGATTCGATTATCTAAAAACCGGGAATCGTGGCCACTGCATTGCCTTCCTGGTCAAACCATGTCAATGTATACCCGTTTCCTTGTGTCAAACAGGAATAACCGCTGGCATTGTCAGGTTTTCCCTGATCCGCTTCACCCGCAGCCACACAAGCATCCATGCCCTGGTTGAACGCATCGGTTTCACCCATGTTGATGTTATATCCCCAATCTGGTTCATCCCATCCACTTGGATCAGTAGTGTCATTCGAGGCAACCGGTGGTGCACTCCATTGCTGCTCAGGTTGAGATTGGGGTTGATTCCACGATTCATCCGATGATTGTTCTACCGTGGCTGAAACGGTCGGGGTTGAGTGCGGACGAGGGGTCGGCTGAATCACGATCGCACTGCATCTGCTCCATCCATCCCCTTCATATCCGTCATTACAGACACATGTCTCTCCATTAAAATACGCATTATCACCACAAACTGGCGCATGTTGAATCACTTCAAAATTCACTGCACTGCAATTTCCGCTTTCATCGCAGACATTGGCTGAAATGGTTTGATATTGATCGACAATAGATGGATCAAATCCAACGATGATCTCCACCGTCGTCAAACCATTGGAGTTATCATCAACTTGGATATATTGCGTTGCATCAAACGATTCGCCCCATTCCAATTCGATCTGCTCTAAAGCCAATTCCACTTCCGGAGCTGTCGTATCAATAAAGCGTACCGGAACATTAGCATTCAATGTCAACCAATCTGATTTAAATCCAATTTCACATGTGTATGTGATGTTGACCTGCGGTGTGTTGATTCCTGCTCCAGAGTCATCGAACAATTGAATCGAGATATCATCGCAATTCTCACAATGGATATACGCATCCAATGGGGTGTTGATTTCAACATTATCCATATTGTCGATGCTGTAACGCGGATAAATCATATACAAGTAAAACAGTCCGCACACTAGAAGCATGCATGCACATAATCCAACGAACAACCATCGGTGTTTGTTAATCCATATATCCATACATGCACCCTCTGCTTTCACTGATTGCACGGCAATTATAACCTTGACACAATGAAAAACACAGAGATGAAACAAAATTGCCGTGACACGATTTGACTCGCCGATTTTACCGTACTTATCGTATTCAGAATCGATTTGTACTGCCAATTATGTGAGCATTTTTCACATAATTGACGCTACTTTTGGCCTTTTTTTAGCTTCTGAGCATTTTACTGTTCAAATTAGAAAAATCAGGATAGAGTTAAATCAGTTAAAGGAGAGAACCCATGAAATTTTACAAATGTGCGCATTGCGGCAACGTTGCCGTCAAACTGGTTGATTCTAGCGTACCTCTGGTTTGCTGTGGCCAGGCAATGGATGAACTGGTTCCCAACACAACCGATGCTGCAACCGAAAAACATGTTCCCGTCTTGACCCGTAACGGTGATTCCGTTACCGTCAAGGTTTCCACTGTTGAACACCCCATGACTGAAGCGCATTGGATCACCTTCATCGCCATCGAAACCGAAACGGGTTATCAATTGGTCAATTTGGCTCCAACCGATAAACCGGAAGCAACTTTCCATTGCCCATCAAAAGTCGTCAAAGTGTACGAGTACTGCAATCTGCATGGACTGTGGAGCGCAGAGGGCGAATAAGGGAATCGAGCAAAATCAAAGGCGGCAAATTGATGCCGCTTTTGATTTTTTAATTAATTCTTGTCAATCTGGAAAAAATACGTAATAATTATTGACGCGCCCGGGTGGTGAAATTGGTAGACGCAATGGACTCAAAATCCATCGGTAGCAATACCGTGTCGGTTCGAGTCCGACCCCGGGCACCATTTGTATATAGAAATACGTGTATACGTGTTGCATTAATGCCCTTAAAATGGGCTTTTTTTTATGTGTTTACTGTTTGACGGTTCCATACGTGTTGCATACTATTTTTCCCTATTTTTCCCTAAAAAGGAAAAAACAGAGCACCTAGGAGTCAGTTTTGTCGTTTGCAAAATCATCGTAATTCTTATTTATACACAGGGAAATGCTATTGTTATATTGCTTGACCCACCCCTTATGAAGACCATAATTATCGATTGATATGTTCATTTCATTTAATCTTTTCTGTATATTTTTGGTGAAGTATTTCCCTGCATATTCGTTTGGAGAAAGCAAAAGACAAAGATATAGGATATAACCAACTGTATTATGATTGATCGGAAACGGAGAAATAGCTTCAACGGTTTTTGGAACGAATAAAACCGATTTTATCTGTGGATTATACCTGTAAAGTCGTTGAAAATGACAGCATGTGTTCCGTAATGCAGTAATGGCATGAATAGCACTATCTAATTGGTTATGTCCAATATTTGCATATGCATCACGTACAAACGCTTTTTATCTTTGGTAGTCAACATTGTATAAAGTTTAGAAGTACTTCCAAAGCTTAATAATTCAACCAATGCCCATATAGGAATGTCTCCAGAATAATTTAAATTATGGTGTTTTATAATGGGATTGTTTTTGTTCTTTGCTTTAAAATCTTCGACACTATTCAAGAATTGAAGTGTGGTCTTTTTCCACTCCAAGTCGAAAATTACCAATATTCATGTAGCTTAAAGGCCCGTATTTTATGCCAAGAAAATATGCTAATTGTGTCTTAAAATATATCTCTACATCAGTAATGATTTCTATTATTTGGCTTCGCAAGAACCTATCAAATTTATATATGTCGTAAATATGCTCAAAACACACGTTTTTATCAAACTTGTCATTCTCGTCTAAAAAGAATTTCCAATATCCGCTAAGACGATAGTAATTCTCACATCTTAATATCTTAATGGCGTTTTTTCGATTTCGAATACGTAGCAGCTTATCATCAATTAAATGATTCAGTTGTTCTTCAAATGATAAAGGTTGTTTCATTTCCATATGTAATAAAAAGAGTCCCTCTGGTTCGCATGCAATCGCAGAGGCGCGGGGACTACTGGCGTACTAATATTTGCATATAAGAAAATAAAAATCAACGTATTCAATCGCTTTCACATAATTCGGGAATTGTTATAATTCACGAGAAAAGCAGACTGCTTTTCAAACGATTAATTTCCATACCAATCGGTAGACGCATGAATTACTTTTAGAACGTATCTTTATCAAACACAACAATTTGGAAGTAAAGGATAGCGCTTGAGATATGATTTTGGTGCAAATATTCCTTAAATTTTTCCCGATTTTTTCAAAATAACATGATAAATGACTACAATTTAAGCGGTTTTTTAGTCCACCCTAGGAACCATTTGAAGATTAAAATACGTGCACACGTATTGTATAAACACTCTCAAAATGAGCTTTTTATTGTATGCACTAAACCGGAGCATTCTTATTGCATACAAACTTTCCCCATATTAAACCAAGCCGTGTCACAAAAAAAAGCCACCTTGACACTTGGACCTGTTACCACCAGCCGAATCCATGACATTTCAACATAATGTTTTGAACCAACTCCGCACATCTTGTACCACTTATGCGTTCACGCCTCACTTTTTTGACCAAATCATTCAAATTTGTTCTTGAAACTTCACAAAGCGGTTCATACTATGAATTGCCCGTTACCCATAGGGCCTTTCTTGATCCGTAAAATGATCTGCCATTCCGCAATCGCATGACGAATTCCATACCGTTATAACGGTTCAATCCACAGAGAAAACAATAATTTTTCGTCATAAATGTCACTTCCCGACTCTTAATAAAGAGAGGAGCCATTCCATGGTAAGGGAAAATGATATGAACGATCAAACAATGTCGATCCACATGGCCCGCGGTCTGTACAAATCCGTCAAACGCCGCTATCGCGCCAATCCCAACAAGCAACGTATCCGCATGCAGTATTGCAAGCAATTCAGCATGGCAGAGCGTTCCTTCTATCGCAAGATCAAGGAAAATTCCTTCAACGCCCGGGAGTTGAAATTTCTGTTTGAGCTGTTGCAAAACAAAAAAGGAGGCAAACGATGAACTACGACGATATCATTGCCGCCTATAGTGATTATGAACCTTATGAGCTGGATGCCATGCAGTTGCGCCTTTTAAGCAAGTTGAAGGCCGACGATCCGTTGCCGGCATTCGAGGAAATGATCAGTATTCTCAAAAACGAGTTTTACGGTACGTTTGCATTGATCAACAACCGGCTCTACTACGCACTTTCCATCAAGATTCGTTCCGTCACACGTTATGAATACGTGGATCATACCGGTGCAAAAAGTCGGTTGGAAGCAGAAAAGATCGATGCGATCCGTTATCGGATCGAACCGATCGCTGGTACGGTCAATACTGTTTTGTCCAAGCTGACCCCCAATCAGGCGTTTGTGCTGTATAACGCGTATATCCGCCACATTGACTGTGACGGATATCAATTAAGGACACTGAAACAGGCGTTGCGTAAGCTATTGAAGCGCATCAACCAACGCTAGTCAAAAGCCGCCAAAACGGCGGCTTTTGATTATGGTTGGACCATATTATTTCATGTCTTTCAAAAATGCTTTATACGCCAGATAGCCATCGTATACATCTGCTTTACTGACCACTTCATACGGCGCATGCATGTTCTGAACGGCAATACCGGCATCAATGACTTCAATGTCATATTCGGCACAGATGTGGGCAATGGTTCCGCCACCGCCGACATCCACACCACCCAGTTCACTGGTTTGATATTGGATACCGTTATCCGCCATCACCTTGCGTACCTTGGCCACATACTCAGCCGATGCATCATTGCTGCCACTTTTGCCACGGGCACCGGTGTATTTGTTGAATACGATTCCCTGTCCTAAAAAGCAAGTGTTGTGCATGTCATTGACACTGGGATAATTGGGATCAAATCCGGCCGAGACATCGGAGCTGAGCATACGGGAAGCAGAAAGGCAGCGGCGAGTGGCGAAATGATGGTCAAAACCACACAGGATGTTGATCATGGTCACATGGTTCTCAAATGCCACGCTTTGGGCACCAGTCGCTCCGATGGAACCGACTTCTTCTTTATCCGTCAAACAACAGCAGGTGGTATACTCACATTCCCCGGCATCCAATAATGCCATCAAGGATGTATATGCACAGACTTTATCATCATGACCATATCCCATGATCATGGAACGATCCAGACCATAGTCACGCGCTGCACCATTGGGAACCACTTCCAGTTCGGCACTGATCAGATCATCCTCATCGATCCCATATTTATCCTTCAATAATTTCAAGATATTGGCCTTGACCGGTTCTTTGGTATCTTTTGGGGCATCTTTTAATGGGATGGAACCGATAGTGACATTCATGGCTTCACCATTGATCACTTCCGAAGCGGTTTTTTTCATCTGTTCACCAGCCAAATGGATCAAAAGATCGGATATACCGACCACCGGGTCGTTTGGATCATCACCGATATTGATGGTTTTGACACTTCCATCCATGGTGGCGACCACACCTTTGATGGTCAATGGGATGGCCACCCACTGGTATTTTTTGATCCCGCCATAATAATGGGCTTTCAACAGCGCCGCATCATGGTCCTCATATAACGGACGCTGTTTGATATCCAAACGCGGAGAATCGATATGCGCGCCTAAAATATTCATCCCTTGCGACAACGGTTTTCGACCAATGACAAACAAATCCAACGCTTTGCCTCGGTTATTGGCATACACCTTGTCACCCGGTTTGAGCGGGGTGTTGGATTTGAAACATTCATCCAGATCTTTGAATCCATGGGATTTGACCAATTCCACGGAAGCAGAAACGAATTCACGTTCGGTCTTGTTGGCACTGATGAACGCTTTGTAGCCCTCGTTGAATGCCAAAAGGTCGTTTTGGGTGGCTTCATCATAGGAAAGCCACAGACTTTTGTTTTCCATTACTTTTGTTTTGCATGATCCAATTTCACAATGGTTTGACCATTTAATGCAATGGTAATATCCGCAACGCAAGCAATGGTCGCCATCATGGAACATGAAGCCGCACTGTCCACCAGAATGCGCGTTATGGTTGGCTCCACTTCATCCATTGAAATATCGATCGAAACCATTGCAAGTGTGGTGGGGATCGTTTTGCGTTTCTCACCTTCGATTTTCAGCATAAAGTGCGGCAGATGTACATGTTGGTTTTCAGCCATCTCCCAAATGGTGGCGCTATAACAGCCACATAATGCACCCAATGTCAGATCATACGGCTTGAATGCATCCTCACCCAGTTGGATGGTTGAACCATCCACATCCACCACACCCCAATGGGGTTTACTGGCATCGAAATGAAACCGGATCATCGTCTACTCCTTTCAATGGACCCTATTGTATCACTATCCGTCATCGCTGGTTCAACCATGCACATGCATTTGGATTATGGTAAAATCACTATCACTTCCCGGAGGTTTGTATGAACAAAGCACGCTTTAAAAAATTCCTGTCGTATTACCGTCCGTATATCCCACTTTTGATCGCTGATCTGTTTGCTGCTTCCATCATGGCAGCCACCACATTGATCATTCCGTTGATCATCCGCTATATCGTCAATGATCTTTTACCCAGTCAACCCGCTTCCCTTCAACCGGTACTTTCGCTTGGTATCGCCATGTTGGGATTAGTGGCATTGGAAATGGTGTGCAACTTCTTTGTCACTTGGAAAGGCCATTCCATGGGTGTTCGGATGGAAAAAGACATGCGTGCCGAATTGTTCGACCACCTGCAAAAACTCTCCTTTTCCTTCTACGACAATGCCAAAGTCGGTTCCTTGATGTCCCGTGCCACCTCAGATCTGTTCCAATTGGTGGAACTGTATCACCATGGTCCAGAGGATATCATCATTTCATTGGTCAAATTCATCGGTGCCTTTGCCATACTGGCCTCGATCCATTTACCACTGACCCTGATCATATTTGCATTGGTCCCCTTCATGTTGATCTATGCCTGGTTTTCCAATAAAAAACTGAATCAAGGTTATGTGCGCAACAAAGAAACACTGGCCAAAGTATCCGCTGCTTTGGAAGATAATCTCAATGGGGTGCGTGTGGTGCAATCATTCGCCAATGCAGATTACGAAAATAAACGTTTTGATACCATATCCAATGAATATTCATCCGCCAAGCAGCATACCTATTTCTACATGGCGCAGTATTTTACCGGCATGAATGCCATGGTCACTTTAATGACGGTAGTGGTCGCTATCGCCGGTGCCGTCTTTATTTTCAACAAACAGTTATCCGTTGGCGATCTATTGACCTTTACACTGTATATTTCCAATTTCACCGAGCCCATCCGCAAGGTCATCAATTTTGCAGAAACGTATCAGGATGGGATGAGCGGCTTTATCCGCTTTTGTCAGATCATGGAAATAAAGCCGGATATCGCCGATCGAAAGGATGCAACGCATTTGAATGTAACCCACGGGGATATCGTATTCGAAGATGTCAGTTTTGCCTACGATCAAAACCATCCGGTATTTTCCCATTTGAATCTAAAAGTCGATGGTGGAACCAGTGTTGCATTGGTTGGATCCAGCGGTGTGGGCAAAACCACACTATGTTCCCTGTTGCCCCGTTTCTATGATCCTCAAAGCGGGACCATTTCCATCGATGGTCAAACCATCGACACCGTCACATTAAAATCGCTTCGAGAAAACATCGGCATCGTTCAACAGGATGTCTACTTATTCAATGGCACTGTTGCTGAAAATATCGCCTATGGTAAACCCACTGCAACCATGGATCAAATCATTGCAGCCGCTAAAGCGGCCAATGCCCATGATTTCATCATGGCCTTGCCCCATGGGTATGATTCCGATATCGGCAGCCATGGTGTCAAACTTTCCGGTGGTCAAAAACAACGCTTGGCCATTGCCCGTGTATTCTTAAAAGATCCCAAGATCTTGATCTTTGATGAAGCCACCAGTGCATTGGACAATGAAAGTGAACATTATGTCCAACAATCCTTGTCCACATTGGCGCTGAATCGAACCACCTTCATCATTGCCCATCGACTTTCCACCATCCGCAACGCCAAACGCATCATCGTCCTTGGTGAACATGGTATTGAAGAAGAAGGTGATCATGCCACATTGATGGCCAAACATGGCGCGTATGCCAAACTGGTGGAGATCCAGTATGTCGATGCACACTGAACAAAAAAGTGATTCGTTGCTGATCGGTATCATCCTGTTTTTCATCGGTGGATTCCAAAACGGATATACCTATTTTCTGCGCGGTGGGGTATTTGCCAATCTTCAGACCGGGAATATGATTTTTTTAGCCCATACGCTGGTATATGAACAAGGAAAACAGTGTTGGCATTATCTGATCCCCCTTGTGGCATTTGGATTTGGGATATTCATCGCCACACGGCATCGATTGATCCATCATGGTAAGCACCATTGGCGCAGCCATCTGTTGATGGTGGAGATCATATTGATCGCGCTATGTGGTGTTTTACCCGCATCGTGGAATGATCTTGCCAATGCCTTGATCAGTTTGAATGCCGCACTGACGGTGTCGGCGTTTCAGCATTTCAAGGGATATCCGATGGCTTCCACCATGATGATCGGAAATTTCAAAGCGATCATGACACATTTGGGTGCATATAGTGTCGATCATGGTTCAAACCATTTACATATCATCAAAACCATTGGTGGATTGATGCTGATCTTTTTATTGGGTGCATTATGTGCAGTTACGTTGGTCAAACCACTATCCATCCATGCCATTTGGTTACTCATTCCACTCTTATTGATCGCCATATCCATCATGGAAAAGGGTGAATGAACCATCATCAATTTATTATTGTCACACCCTGTACATCATAGTATAATGATTCAGCAAAACGGATGGCTTGTTGGTGAAGTGGCTGAACACATTGCCCTCTCAAGGCAACATTCACGGGTTCGAATCCCGTACAAGTCACCATTGAGCATCATTAGGGGCATCGTACAATGGTAGTACATCGGTCTCCAAAACCGCTGATGGGAGTTCGATTCTCTCTGCCCCTGCCATTATCCTTTCACGGTCGATACTGACCGTTTTTTTATGGTTTGACCATGGTAAAATGAAATCATGGAAACACGTGAACTGACCTTAGTATCCGATTATGATGGATTGACCTTACATGGAACGATGGTTAGACCATCATCACCTCACTATGTTGCCATCATCGTCCATGGCATGGTGGAGCATCGCGGCCGATATATGGATTTGATGCAGTTTCTTTATGATCATGATATAGCTTCGGTGATTTTTGATCATCGTGGACATGGGGAAAGTGTCTCAACATTAGATGATCTTGGATATTTCAATGACTCGGATGGGATCGCAATCATTGCCGATCTTAAAATGATCATCGACCACGTCCATCGATGGTTCGACCATCTCCCACTGATCATCATTGCCCATTCCATGGGTACCTTGATATCCAGAGTGTATTGTAAACAATACAGCAACAGCATTGACGCCTTGATTTTAAGTGGTTCTCCATCTGCCAATGGTTTGGTTGATGTTGCCATTGGTTTGACCAAAGGTTTATTGATGATCCATGATGATCATTATCGTTCCTATTTCATGCAACGCCTTGTTTTTGGTACCTATGCCAAAGCATTCTCCCAAGACCCATCCACCAATGGTTGGTTATGTTCAAATCCACAGGTGGTTGCGGAGTATGACAAGGATCCCTATTGCAATTATGTTTTTACGTTGGATGGCTTTTTGAATCTGTTTTTATTGCTCAAGCGCACTTACAGCAAACATGGATTATCCATGGTCAAGACCACCTTACCCACGTTGTTTCTCGCCGGCGCAAAAGATCCTTGCATCGTTTCTTACGATCGATTCCAATCCGCAGTGAAAAAATGGCAAAATTTTGGTTTTACCACCGTTGAATCCAAAATCTATCCATCCGATCGTCACGAGATCTTCAATGAAAAAGATAAATATCAAGTGTACATGGATGTAATGACATTCATCCGTACACATGTGATTCCAGGAGTATCGAATGAATCTTCAATTGCATGATCTGACCATTCGTTTGATGAACAACAACATGCGTCGCATCGTCGAGCATCTTTCACTGACCCTCAATCCAAACGATCGATTGGCGATCATCGGGGAAGAAGGGTGTGGTAAAACCACCGTGTTGGATTATCTGAACCAACCATCCTCCATCGATGGTTATACCATTACTACCTGTAGTGGATATACCCATGGCGCAATCAGTTATCTGCCTCAAAAATTGGATAACGACCGCTTAAGATCGTCCATTTCCACATTTTTCTTTACCCACGATGATGGTTCATTGGATTATGATCATTTGGAAAATTATGAACGATTCAAACGATTTGCATCGAATTATGGATTTGATCGTCAATGGTTCGACCAGGATCCATTGATGGATCAGTTGTCTGGTGGACAACGCATGCGCTATCGCTTGGCGATCTGCCTGTTTGACAAAACCGATGTAATCCTGATGGATGAACCCACCAATGATCTGGATATCCCTTCCATCGAGAATCTGATCCACACCATCACAAAGCTGGATCAGATCATCATCTTCGTTTCCCATGATACTTATTTTCTATCCAAAATCGCCACCCATATTCTGGAAATGCGCAAAATCGAATGGTTGGATCACAATGAAGTGATTTTCCATAAATCCAGTTATGATGATTACGTCAAAATGCGCATGGATGCGACCAATAAAGCCATGATGGTCTATCAAAGCGAATCCAGAAATCGAAAAGAAAAGGCCAAAAAACTGGAACAGATCCGTTCGAAAGTCGAATATGCCCAAAACCAAGCCGTTCGAACACCCTCCGTTGCCCGTAAGCTGGCCAAAAAGATCAAAGCTGTCAATCAACAGATCGAACATAATGCACAAATGACGATGGTCAAACCAACGGATGTCAGTGCCATACCCCTTTCATTCAAAAATCGATCCATTTCTTCCAAACATCTGCTATGGTCCAACCATTATCCATCCTTAAATCACGGTACGACGCATTTATTGGATGCCTTTACCCTTACATTGCACCATGACGACCATTGGGTACTGGTCGGTGAAAACGGATGTGGCAAAACCACTTTGATGGATTTATTGTATTCCCAATTATCATTACACTATCCCATCGCTTATCTGCATCAATCCATTCACACCCAATTGGATCTGAATCACTCCCCATTTGATGATCTATCCCATGCATTGGGGTATGATAAAACCACATCGGATCTGATCCATACCACCCTTTCCGCATTGCATCTTTCCTATGATGAGATCCATCAACCCTATGCCAATCTATCCCAAGGCACATTGACCAAATGCATCTTGGCGAAAATGGTACTGGGGGATTATCAAATCCTGTTATTGGATGAACCGACCCGCAACATCTCCCCTTTGAGCGTTTCATCGTTAAGTTCACTTCTAAAATCGTTTAACGGATGTATCTTATGCGTCAGCCATGATCGTTATTTCATTGAATCCACTTTCCAAAATGTACTGTGGTTCAACCATCATCAACTGATCCAGACCAATGTATCCACCTATCTCAATTCCATAATGAAAATGGTAGAATAATATCAAAACCATCAAATAAAGGAGATTACCATGATCGATTATACCGAAGGCAGTGGCAAACAATACCATATCGGCGTTGGTCCAAACGACATCGGAAAATATGTCTTTTTACCCGGTGATCCCAAACGGGTCGCCAAGATCGCCGCTTTTCTCAAAGATGCGAAATTAGTCGCGGACAGCCGTGAATTTACCACTTACACCGGATACATTGGTGATACCAAAGTATCCGTGACCTCCACTGGAATCGGCGGCCCATCTGCCTCCATTGCCATGGAAGAACTGGTCGCCTGCGGCGCCCATACCTTTATTCGCATCGGCACCTGTGGCGGTATGGATCTTGATGTCAAAAGCGGAGATATGGTCATCGCCCAAGGCGCGATCCGTGCCGAAGGCACCTCCCAGGAATACATGCCCATCGAATTCCCAGCCATTGCTGATTTTGATGTCACCACCGCATTGGTCCAAGCGGCACAAGCCGCCAACCATCCCTATCATGTCGGCACAGTGCAATGCAAAGATGCATTCTATGGTCAGCACCGTCCGGAAACTTTACCCAATGGTGCTGAACTGTTGCGCAAATGGGATGCATGGTTAAAAGGTGGAACACTGGCATCCGAAATGGAAAGTGCGGCATTATTCATCGTTGCCAGTTACCTGCATGTGCGTTGCGGCAGTTGTTTTCTCGTGATTGCTAACCAACAACGCGCATTGGCCGGACTCGACAATCCACAAGTCCATGACATCACTCCCATGATCGAAATGGCCATTGATGCCATGGCACGCTTGATCGAAAAGGACAAACGAAACGCATGAGGTTGCGATCCGTATTTTCCATCGCGATGGCGAAAGCCATCGCGTTTGCCTGCCGTCTGTTGCACAAACAAGGGGTAACATTGGCCGGTGCGATGGTGATGAAAGTGGATCCGGGATTGTTCGATCATCTTTCTGCGCAGTTGAAACGCACCATTGTCGTCTGTGGGACCAATGGTAAAACCACGACCAACAATTTGATGGCCATGGCCCTTAGGGCCAATGGCCATCAGGTGGTGATCAATGCCACGGGTTCGAATATGAAAAACGGGATCGTTTCAGCATTGGTGCTCAACAGCAAATGGAATGGTCAAATCCAGGCGGATACCGCCACGCTTGAAGTGGATGAAGCTTCCCTGCGTCATGTGATCGATCATCTGCATGTTACGGATATGGTCTTGACCAATCTGTTTCGAGATCAACTTGATCGTTTTGGTGAAATCGATATCACCATGGACTTATTATTGCAAGCTGTGCAAAACCATCCAGATATCCATCTGATTTTCAATAGTGATGATGTCTTGTCCACCCAATTTGCTTTAAAAAGTAAACTTTCTTATACCACCTTTGGCATATCCAAACCGATGCATGATACCAACAATGCGGATATGAAAGAAGGCCAGTTCTGTCCGTATTGTCATGCCAAACTGGAATATGATTTCTACCACTATGCCCAATTGGGACAATTCCATTGTCCCAATGGAGATTTCAACCATTTCCACATTGATGTCGATCTAGGTTCACTGGATTCGATCGATCCATTGGTTTTTACCATAAATGATGTGACCTTCCATTCCCCATTAAAAGGTTTTTATAATGTATACAACCACATGGCCGTTTGTGCCTTACTGACCCATTATGGGGAATCCTTATCCAAATTTGCCGATGAATTGCCATCGTTTCAAGGTGGCTTTGGTCGCTTGGAAACTTTCCATATCCATGGGTGTGACATCTTGTTGAATCTGGCCAAAAATCCGGCAGGTTTCAACCAGAATATCGATTTGATCGCCAACGATGGTTCAACCAAGGATGTATTGATCGTCATCAATGACAATGAACAGGATGGCATCGATGTGTCCTGGTTATGGGATGTGGATTTTGATCGGCTCAATCAATGCAATGTCTCTCATTATCTGACCGCTGGAAAACGATACATGGATATGGCGTTACGATTAAAATATGTGGATATCCCCTCCACTCCATTCGATGATATCCACCAGGCCATTTCTTATGCACTGCATGATCTTGGTTCGACCAAACTCTACATTTTGGTCAATTACACGGCCCTTTATCCCACCAGCCAGTACTTACATGAATTGGAAAGGAAAAGCGCATGACATCATTCCATATCGTCCACTTGTATCCAGACTTATTGAACCTGTATGGTGATCGGGGCAATATCATGGTCATGGAAAAACGATGCCGCTGGCGCGGCATCGAAGCCATCCTACATACAGTCAACGGGGATGATCCATTGGATCTATCCACAGCTGACTTTGTATTGCTTGGCGGCGGAAGTGATAAAGAACAAGCCATCGTCTGTGAAACATTGATGCAATTCAAGGATGAACTGGCTCGCTATATCGATCATGGTGGATGTCTGTTGGCCGTATGCGGCGGTTATCAATTGCTGGGTACCCGTTACAGCAGTGCTCTTGGTGAGCTCAATGGTTTGGGATTGTTTGAATTTGAAACCGTTGCCGGAAAAGGTGGACGGTGCATCGGCAATGTGGTCATTGATACAGATCTTGGATTTGAAGTGGTTGGATTCGAAAATCATGGTGGTCTTACCTATCTTCATGGTCAACATCCATTCGGCAAGATTCGGTATGGATATGGCAATGACGGAAGCGGAATGGATGAAGGGTTACATGAAAAAAATTGCATCGCGACCTATATTCATGGCCCGTTATTACCGAAAAATCCGAAACTTGCCGACCATTTCATCGCCACCGCGTTAAAACGCAAAGGTGAACTCACTCCACTCAAAACTTTGGATGACACCATGGAAGAAGAAGCGGCCAAGATCATGATCAAACGCTGTGCAACAGAAAAAAAAGAAAATCCTTATATCAGCCGTTGATATGACCAACGTTGCAAAGGCATCGAATCATGCGATTTCGATGCCTTTTAATTTTTCATGACGTTGCGTGTAGTCCGGCAGCCACGATGTCAGGATGTCATAGAACCGTTTGGAGTGATTCGGAACTACCAGATGAACGTATTCATGCGCGATGACCGCTTCGATCACATCCACCGGATAGTGGACCAAACGTGTGGAGAGCTGGATCCGATTTTTACGGGGATAACAGTTTCCCCAGGCACTTTTCAAAATCCGACATTTGATTTCAGGTGGCATGAGTCGATATGCCTGAATATACTGGTCGTATCGAGGCCGCAGCGTGTCGACGAGCTCAAGAATAGTTTGTTTGGCATAAGTAGCAAACAGATTCTGATAATGGATCTCATCCATCGTGGATAAATAAACGACTATCGTTTGATCAGACAAAACGATTCGATTCTTATGGCTGGTTTCAACCACCTGTTGATATGGTTTGCCCAAGTAATAGACTTGCGATGAGTCAAGATGGTTATCATCCACGACGGCTTTACTTTTCAAATGCGCTGCTTTTTTCAACAACCACGATTCTCGCGCTCGTATGAATTCAATCACATCCTGTTTTGATACGAACCATGGCGCACTGCATTGCGCGTGTGTGGCATCGATCAGTTTCAGATACATATTCTTTTGCCGTTTCTTGAATATCACAGCAATAAAAATGGAACCACATTTCAGCAACATGGTTCCATCTTATCGTTTTCTTTACTGTTGTTCCACGTGAATTTTACGGATTCTTCCCCAGGCGAGTGTTCCCGGTCCGGTATGTGCAGCAATAATACTACGCAATGGACCAACGTATACTTTACTGCCAACAATGGCTTCCAATTCCATCGCTTTCTGTCGTGCGGCGTCCGCCATATCGATCGTATGTAAAACCGCAAATTCGTATTCATCTCGATCTTCGACATCCACCACGGCTTCGATCCCGTGCTCATACGCTTTTTTCAAGGTGCGGACTTTGTCATATACATCGATCACCCCATCCTTGACTTGAAGCAATGGAATGATCTTCAATAAATTCCCTAAAGCGGCGACTGCCGGTTTGACACGGCCACCACGTTTCAATGCGGTCAGGTTTTCCGGAATCAAAATCGCAAAATAATAATGGGATTCCAATGTGGCTTTGATTTGTTCCGCACTATAACCCAGCTTGATCATTTCCGCCGCTTTTTTGACCTGATAGCCTAATAAATAGGCTACGGCTTTGGAATCGACCACAACCAGGCGTCCGTCATACTGGGCGATCAAAGAACAGGCAGAAGCATACGTGCCGCTTAGACCGGAGCTGATCGGTACGTAAATGACTTTGTCATAAGTTTTCAATAATGCATCGACGGTTTCAATGACACTGCCAAGCGTAGGCTGAGATGTGGTGACGGTTTGGCCATCACGCATACGCCGCATCACTTCTTCATCGGTGATGGTATTGTTTTCGATAAAATTTTCGCCGCCGACAACCATCGGATTGCGAACTACGGCAACACCATACTGTTGTGCTTGTGCATCGGTTAAATCGGACCCAGAGTCCGTTAATATAATCATCTTTTCCATGGTGGTTATTTTAAGTGTGGGCCAATCAAAAGTAAATGTGGTAGTGAATACCATATCAGATGGTATTGAAAACCATCTCGAAGAATGGCATTGTCCATCTGCACAATCAGTTTTCGAAAATGAACTTTACATTCGATGCCCCTGTGATATACTAATTAAGCCTGTGGTGGATGTGGCGAAGCTGGTCAACGCACCGGATTGTGGCTCCGGCACTCGCGGGTTCAAGTCCCGTCATCCACCCCATGTAAAGAAAATTTAAGTCGTTGCGATAAGGTAACGGCTTTTCTTTTTTGCATGATCGATACACTATATCGATGAAGAATATAAGTTACAATAGAGCCGCAAAACAAGCTATCAACAAGCTGTTTCATCACCTCTTTTATGAAGCATCTAAGAAAGGAACACCAATGAATATCAAGTCGGTTATCGTGACATCGATGGCTTTGCTGACACTATGTGGTTGCAACACTTCCCCTTCAGCCAAGTCAACACTCTATACCCCCGATTTAAGTGGTTTTACCATGATTGACGAAGCCAGCGACCATGTTTTTGGTATCACGCCGCAAGGTTTTATCGACGCGTGTGGCGGCAATGGTGAAAACGGGATCTATATAATGGCGCATAGTGGATGTAGCTTCTGCCAGTATGCGCTTCCCTGTCTGATTGAAGCCAGCAATGCCACCGATTGTCCAATCTATTATCTGGATACGGCATCAGAACAATATCCATTACAACAAGACGAGATCTCTGCGTTATACGAATGCCTTTATCCCTATTTAGCCAGTGATCAATCTGGAGAAAAACAACTGATGACTCCGCATGTGCTGGCGTTAAAAGATGGTCAGGTCCTTGATTCCCTAGTGGGATTGGGTGAAGGGTTTAGTGGCGATCAAGCCGCGCATCAGCGTCTGGTGGATACCTACATCCAATACATGCACCACGTGACATCCTGACGATCAAACACCATAAAAAAAAACATTGGATCACGTATTGAGCCAATGTTTTTTTATTCAATTTAAAATGGTTAGTCCACCGTAACGTGCAACGTTTCCCCATTGGGACCCGGCGTCGAATTGAGATAATCTGCAATTTTCTGCTTGGCTTCCGGTTTGCTTGGTTTGCACACACTCACACTGGTGATGGTACCATCAACCAATGCCTGTGCACATCCGGCACATCCGGCAAAGCCGCATCCACCGCAGTTATATCCCGGTAACATCCCCGTCACGGTTTCAACACGGGTGTCGGCTTCCACATGGAACACGGAATCGGAAATCCCCAAGATCGCGCCCAATACAGCACCGACGATCACCATGACCACTAACGTAACAATTACACTCTGCATAACTTATTCTTCCTCTTTTCGCACATTCTGCATCGCCGGATGATGGCTGCAGGATACGATATTGCATCCTGAACACGAAGCCGATTCATTTTCACATCCAGGCGGCTTCGGTGTTTTGGAATTGAGATAATACCCAATGGCAAAGACTGCCCCCAGCACCAAAGCAAACAAAACGGCATAAATGACACGCATATTAGACCAGGCCACCTAAACCAGAGAAGGCAATGGCCATCAAAGCCGCAACGATCAATGCGATCGGATTGCCTTTGAACGGTTCGGGAATATCTGCGCTTTCCAGACGTCCGCGAATGGCAGCCATGATGCATAAGGTCATGGTAAAGCCAAGGGGAACACCCAAGGAGTAGATGATGGTTTCAATCAAATTGAAACCTTGGCTGATATTCTGTTGCGCCACATAGAGCACGGCACAGTTGGTCGTGATCAACGGCAGGTAGATACCTAAGGATTTGTACAGTGCCGGTGAATTTTTCTTCAAAAACATTTCGACAAATTGCACAAACGCTGCAATGACCAGAATGAAGGTCAACAGATCCATGAATTCGATCTGCAATGGCACCAATACCAGATAATACAGCCCGTAAGTGAGCAAGGAAGAGCCGAAAATGACGAATGTCACTGCCAAACCCATACCCACAGCAGAACTCATTTTCTTGGATACGCCAAGGAATGGACACATGCCGAAGAAATGGGTCAGAATGATGTTATTGATCACCACGGCAGAAATAAACAATGTGATTGATTCCATTATTTTTCACCTGCTTTCTTGCTGTCCTTTTTCGTCCAAACCGTAAACACGGCCGCAACAACGGCAAATGTCAGGAATGCACCGGTCGGTGTACCAAACATGGATACCGTAAATTCACTGGGGAACAGTGTCAGATTGAAGATGGTCGCACCACTCATCGGATTTTCAAGCGCAATGGCACCGGTAGCAATGATCTGGCGGATCAAGGAAATCAGCAGCAATGCGAACGTATAACCCAATCCCATGCTCAAACCATCCATGATGGACGCTCCGATACCGTTTTTGCTGGCAAATGCTTCTGCTCTGCCCAGCACGATACAGTTGACGACGATCAAATCAATGTAAACACCCATTGCTGAATAAATAGAGGGGATGTACGCCTGTAACAACAGTGCGCAGCATTTGACCAATGCGGCAATGATGACGATAAATACCGGGATACGGATCTCATCAGGGATGATATGACGCATCGCGGAAATGATGGCATTGGAGCAGATCAGCACGGCAATGACGCACACGCCCATGCCCAATGCATTGTTGATGCTGGTGGTAATGGCCAGCGTGGAGCACAAGCCCAGGTACAGAACGAATACCGGGTTCTCCTTGACGATACCTCTTAGAAATCCCTTCATGACTATTCTCCTTGGCCTAAAGCCGCATTGATGGCGCTTTCGATGGCCGTACTGGTCACGGTCGATCCGGATACCGCATCAAAGTCCAATGATCCGGAAGCGTTGATGGCGTCGGCAATACTTTCCGCTGCAGCACCACCCAATTCCGGCGTTTCGCTTTCAGCACTGATCACCATATTGGATACGGTACCATCCGTTACATCAAAACTGACGCTTACTTCGCCACCGAATCCATTGGCACTGCCACTGTAAGAACCATCGCTTAAGGCAATGGGTTGACCATCCGTTTCATCGCTAACCGGTGTTTCCACACCATTGCCGCCTTGTAATGCCGCATCAATGGCATCGCGGATAGCACCGCTCGTCACCGTCGCACCACTGACGGCATCAAAGTTAAGATCTTGTTGGGTATTGATGGCTTCAGCGATGCTTTCAGCCGCAGCACCACCGATTTCCGGGGTTTCACCATCTCCAACCACGGCAAAGTTGCTGACAACACCGCCTGTGACATCGAAACTGACCGTGACATCACCGCCAAATCCGGCCGCGCTACCACTATAGGAACCATCGCCGACACTGGTCATATCGATGGTTTCAACAGTGCTTTCCGTTTCGCTTTCATCTGGCTGTGCCGCCTCGCTTTCCACCGGTTCATTTTCCACCGGTGCACTGCCGGCTCCACCATCCAAAGCGGAACGAATGGCATTGAAGACACCATTGCTGGTCAATGTGGCACCACCGATGGTATCCACCCCTTCAATGGTTCCGGCTTCCAAAATGGCAGCCTGCAATTCAGGAATGGCTGCACCACCGATACTCGGGGTTTCACTGTCACCGCTGATTTCCAATTCAGTGATGACTCCACCGCTAACGGTAAAGCTGACATTGACCGGACCTCCGAACCCATTGGCACTGCCACTATAGGAACCATCGGCCAGCGTCACGGAATTCATGGCTTCAATGATCGGCGCGGTAATGGCATTGACCCCAGCCAGGGCAACACCGCACACACCGCACACCACGGCGAGAAAGATTGCTAAATACGCGGTCTTTTTCATTACTGATTACCTCCTTCGATGGCCTGTTTGACGGCATCGATCACGGAGTTGCTGGTAAATGTCGCACCGGAAATCACTTCGACATCGTCGATTTGATCATAACCCAGTCCGGCAAACTGATCCAAAAATTCCGGTGTATTGCATTGATCTCCGATCCCCGGGGTATCGTTGAATGTCGTGAATGTGACGGAAACCACCGTTTGGGTTTCATCATCCAAAACGACATCAAACGCATTGGGACTGGCTTCCCCACTGAAACCGGCAGCCGATACATGAATGGCATCGCCGTTGGTTGCAGAAGCTCCCAGGTTGACAACGGTCGGATAAGAAACGTTTTCGGCCGGTGTGACCATAAAGCTCATCACCACCATCACCACTAAGGCGCATACAGCCAAAATGGCATTGTATTTGACCAACTTGGACTTCATGTCGATTTGGTTGCCATCGAATAATTTTTCGATCAATGGGGTGACCATATTCATCAATAAGATGGAATACAGCACGCCTTCCGGCAAGGATGCGCCGACACGGATGACCAGTGTCAATACCGCTGCACCCATCGCAAAGAAGATGCGACCGGCTGCACTGGTGGGAGAAGTCACCGGATCGGTAAGCATGAAGACCGCACCGAAGATGGCACCACCCGTCAAGACATGGTACAGACCATAGGTCAATGGTTGGCCATTGATGATCCCTAAACCGGTAGCGATCACAAATAATGTGACGATATACGTCAGGGAGATACGCCAGTCGATGACTTTGCGCCACGCCAGTACTGCACCGACCAATGCGATCACGATAAAGCTGGTTTCACCGATCGCACCGGGATACAGACCCAACGCAAAGTTGAACAAGCCACCGAAACTGGTCAAAAACTGATTGAAGCTATCCGCACTCGACGCCACCCAGCCGGCATTGGCAAAGGTAGATACCGGTGTGGCTTTGCTCACCACATCGGCCGCTGTTGCGGAAGCAAAACTGGCAAAGACCAATGCACGGGCAACCGCCGCCGGATTGAAGATATTATGGCCAAAACCACCAAAGAGCAGTTTGCCAAACAAAATCGCCAGAAAACTGCAGACGATCACGGAATATACCGTGGCCGTGCTTTGCAACATCAGCACGAAGATGATGGCTGTGACCCAACCATAGCTGTGGGACAATGTCGCACCGATCGGCTTCTTGCATACCAGTGCCCATACCCCTTCAGTGACCAAGGTGGTCACCAAAGCAGCGATCATCAAAATCAAGGAATGGATCAAATTGTCCATACCATAGGTCATATATTGATTGACCAATCCGAAGATGAATACGACCAACAATCCGATGGTCAGATCACGCATGATCCGTGATGTCGAGACATTATCCCGATAATTCGGACTGGCATTAAATACATATTTCATTATTTCTTACCTCTCAACATCACGATCCGTTTGGCAGCACGGATCCCTTCGGTCACCGCGATCTTGCTGGGGCAAACGTACGTGCACAAGCCGCACTCGATGCAACGCATCGGTTCCAGCTTCATCAATGTATCGATATCATTGGCTTTACGGGCGGTATTGATCCGTACCGGCTGTAAACCGCTTGGACAATGGTCGGAGCAGCGTCCGCAACGCAGACAAGCCACTTCCACATCATGACGTGGTTTCAACAATGTTATGCCGTTGGTTTCCGGAACCACACAAACTTGGTCGGATACCTGGGTACGACCCATCATCGGACCACCAGCACACATCATCACTTCATCGCCGATGATATGACCCGCCGTATCGATGACATCTTTGAATGGTGTTCCCACACGGGCGATCACATTGCATGGGGTGTCGATGGCATCACCACTGACGGTGATCATTTTCTGGGTGATCGGCATGCCACGCAATACAGCATTGGCAAATGCAATGGCCGTGGTGGCATTGGAGACGATGCAGCCGACTTCCGCCGGTAGTTTGTTGTATTCGACATGTTTGACCTCACGGATCAACACACGTTCCCAACCCATCGGATAAACATCCGGTACCGGATGGACTTCCACACCGTTGACATTGGCAAATGCCTTGGTGAGTTTTTCGATCATTTCCGGATGGCTTTCCTTGATGCAAACATGAGCCACTTGCGCATGACTGAGTCGATACATCAGGGAAACACCGGCAACAAAATCATCCATGGTGGTTTCTAACATGTTGTAATCGGCAGTCAAATAGGGTTCGCACTCCACGGCGTTGATGATCAGATCAGTGATCCCCTTGGCCGAATATTTGACATAGGCTGGGAATCCAGCGCCGCCGCAGCCGATGATCCCGGCTTCCTTCATGCGTTCCAGCAATGCCTCATCGCTAGCATCCATGCTTAATGGTGCCAATGGGGCTTTCTCTTCGTATTTACCATCGTTTTCGATCACGACATGGTCGACGGGTTTCAAGCCGACATGGGGATGTTTTTCAATGGCTTTGACTGTTCCTGATACACTGGAGAATACCGGAACAATAAACGGAACTTCCTTCTGTCCAAGTTTGGTGCCCACATAGACGTGATCCCCGACATTGACGCAAGGGATGGCATCTTTGCCACCGGTGAACAGAGGAATATACACCGTGGATGGTGTATCGACCGTTTTTACTTGAACGTGCTCGCTCAGCGATTTATGTCCGTCTAAATGCTGACGCATCGGTCCAACAAAAAACATACGTTTCCTCCTCGCTTTTTGATTTATCCCTTTCATATAAACGAAAGTCGGTACTATCTTAGCACAAAGTGTTCGATGGTTTTCCGTGAATTCACGTGAACATTCCCATATTTTGACAAATCTTGGGTAGCGATGGTCGAACCATGATATGCCTTGATGAAATTGAACGAGAAGATGGATGATACAATGGAGTTATGAAAATGAAATCTGGATTGATCGTGTTGCTGTTATTAGCAACAGGATGTCGCAACAGCATGGATGAAACGTTAACGGAGGATGGGGTTACGACCATGATGCCCACCGTTGAAGTGGTTGAACCTTATCGTGTCGAATATACGATGGATGATGTGGTGTTTACCATCACCGCTTCCACTCCCTTTGAACAAATCGATCTGTTGAAGCAATGGTATGGGGATCAGAAAATACTCACTACGTTGTACACTGATACCGATCAGGGATGGGCTTCTACGTTAAATGGTTTGACCACCGATACCCCAACGGGTATCGATGAGCGCATGATGACGACACTTTTGATGGGTCAATTGCTCAATCGTACCAATGATACCTTTTCCCCTTTGGTTTTATCCAATACCTATTTCAATGCTTATGATTACATCCATCTGGATGCGGATGGTTCGACCATCACCATCGATACACCGCTTGAATTTATCGATATCGACGCATTGCAGCCCTATGTACTGGCAGATCAATTGATCCATATGGCCCCGCCATTCAATATGGATTATATGGTTTTGACCATGGACGAGCGAACCATCGTACTCAACAGTGGAACGACTTATGCCCCATTGGACATCCACGATCCAAACGGTAAGGCCATTATTACGGTCAATTTGATCCATAATCATTGCATCGAATCCATTGGTTTGACCAATGATGATCTGGATCAGATCACCTTCATTTCATCGAATCCAACCGTTATTGCATTATTGAAACCTTATCTTGATGATTTGACTTATGATCAAATCGATCAATTGATAAATGCCTTGCAAAAAAATGGTTATTCCATCCATGCCATTTATTTCAAAGATGGATCGAGCGTCTTTGATCCCAAATACAGTTATGGTTCAACCAACGTCACCTGGACCACTTCCCTAGATGCCCAATTAATGCCAAAACTATAAAAAAAACGTGTGCGTGAAAAAATCACCACACGTTTTTTCTAAGCGCAAACCACAACTTCTTATCGATGGACTTTCGCCGCGATACGTTTGACGATGGTCCCGTCCACAACCGGATAACCGGAAGTATGGGGTGAACTTGGATCATGGAAGATCGTTTTGCAGGTGCCATGCACCTGCACGATCCCACCATCAAGCAATGCATCCACATTATCGATGGTCAAACCACATCCAGCCAGTATTTCAATGGATGCACCATAGTTTTTTTGCATCTGGATCAATTTGGTACACCCACTACCAACATCCGCATATCCACCACTGGTCAATACCCGATCCACCTTCAATTGGATCAACGTTTCCATGGCTTGATCAATATCCGGTGTATCTTCGATCGCACGATGGAACACAAATTGTTTGCCCATGGCATGACATAATTCGACCATAAACCGGGTATGCGGTTGATCCACTGTTCCATCTTCATTGAGCATCCCAAATGCAATGCCGGCTACTGGCAGATCCAAGATCCATTTCGCACTGCTCACCATTTCTTCAAATTCACGCGCACTGTAGCAAAAACCATCGGGTCGACTCCGCACCATGGCGATCAGCGGGATATCGACCAATGATAATACAGTCTTCAATCCACCGTATTCCGGGGTGAGACCACCCAAGGGCAATGCACTGTTGTATTCAATGCGATCCGCACCATTTTGCCATGCCGTTAATGCATCATCCACACTGCCGCAGCACACTTCAAATAAACGTTTTTGATTCATATCTTCTCCAATCTGATCCATTTATAATAATGGTTCGATCACATCAAACAGGTCTTTCGCTTTTTCAATACTGATCGGATTGCCGATCACGCAGCGATAGCGTGGTTTCCCACTTCGGATGATGCTTCCCAACGCTTTCAATTGATCGAGTGTACAGGAAAGTATCTGTCGTTTTTCAGCTTGTCGTTGTTCATCCGTGATGCCATTGAGATCATTCAGATAACAGGCTGCGCCAAATCGTGCTGGTGGTAAAGGCGCATCGATGGTGCCGATGGTACCAATGATGAATTTCAACATGGTCGGATCATCATAATCCAGTTGGTCCAGATAATCCGCAACCTGGTCATAGATATGATAAGTCGAAGCGCAATGGGGATCCCGATAGCTGACAAAGCCAAGCAACCCGCTACGGGTCGTCAAGGCAAATTGTCCATAAGCACCACCCAATACGCGAAGTTGAGTCCACAGGTAATCATAATTCATCACATTGACGAATACTTGCCATGTGCCGATTCGATCATTGATTTCAACGGGTAAGGCCAGCGCCGCATAATTGACATTACCTGCCGTGGTATACGCTTCATTGCTTCCTTGAGCGAAAGTATAGCTGACAAACGGATGATCCTGTGGTTCAAACCATTGCAGTGGTTTGAGTGAGCGTTCAAATATGGATTTGAATTGATCCACATGGATGGGATTGAGTGTGACATGGAAATGGATCCGACTTTGATCCATCCATGATCGAACCATCTGTTGTGCTTGGTTCAACCAGGATTGTGCTGCACACGGATCATCATGGAGCATGGTCTGGATCATTTTCAGATCATGATAGAAATCCAATCCATTGATCTTTTCTTTGATACTGTAAACTAACCGTAATTTTGAAAATGCGCGATTGATGGCATAACCATGGGCACCCCCTTGAAGTGCTGCTGCCATATCTGAAACGATTTCATCCACGACCGTGCTGACGCGTTTGCAATCAAACCAAGATGTGGTCAGGATCTCATGGATCAATGGCATGTAATCATCGATTTGATCCATGAAACACTTGGCATTGACAAACCATGCCAGTTTGAAATCCGTATTGTGATTGGTGGCGACTAGATCCATCGCAGCATTGATCCCACCACCTTCAAGCATGATGCAATTTTCCAATTGGTCATAATCATGCGACGTTGTGGAAATACGTGTCCATAATCGTCCGATTATGGCAGCCATGGCAATATCTTTTTCCATCATGCCATCCAGATCGATCATCATGTTGATATATACGATATCCCCACACTGGCTGGATACGGTATAGGCCAGCGGATAATCAGCGATCGTGGTTTTGACCAAATTCGATGGACGGATATGATCATCCAGATCCGCTTTGGTCAACATCGGTAATTTAGCCAGATCATCCGGATCATTTTCACATTGCTGGAAGGCTTTCAATGCGCTCGTCTGTGCTTTCAATGCTTCTTTTTGTGATTTAGAAAGTGATGCAGCATAGTTTTGCAGCCGTTGGTTTAATTCATTTTCTTTCTGTTTGGCCAAACCATTGACTGGTTCCATCACGACAAGTGAAGTGTAATCGAGTTTTTCAAATACCTTGGTTGCGTATGCTTTCAAACCATCGACTTCGATTTCATGTTTCAAATCATCAAAGGTTTCATCCAGCATTATTGGTTCATACGGATCTTTTTCATACAACCAGTTATCCAATATCGATAGATTCATGGTCAAACCATAGGGCAATCCGCTGGTTCCTTCAATATAGGAAAAATGGATGGTATTGAGTGCACCCAACAGTTTTTCATGGTCACAACCATGATCAATGGCTTGATCAATGACACACTGGATCGTATCCAACAATAGCTGTTGATCATTTTTGGATGCATGTTTGACGATGATGGAAATATACGGTTGCGCGATGCCATCCATCAAGGCAGCCATCATATCGCTGCCGATACCTTTTTCATTCAATGCATCGCGAAGTGGGGCACCATTACCATTGAACAATGCATGAACCAAAATTCGATATGCCAGTACCTCTTTTGGGGTAAGACTATGGTCAAAACCAATATTATACGCATAGTAATATTCATGAGTGATATCACCATCGACACTGTATGGCACCACCATGGTATGCATATGATCAAAACCAGACTGCATTTTAATGGTGGTATCCACAGATTGTGTGGTATAACCACTCAATACCGTTTCATCCAGCCATTGCAATCGCTCATTCATCTCACAATCCCCATATAAAAAGAATCGGGCATTGCTTGGATGATAATACTTTCCATGGAATGCTTTGAAATCATCATACGTCAAGGATGGGATGATATCCGGATCACCACCGGAACAGACACCATAGCACGTATTGGGGAACATGGATTGCATGATGTATTCATTGATACAGTCTTCCACGGATGAAAACACACCTTTCATCTCGTTATACACCACCCCATTGATGGTCAAATGGTCGTGATCATCAAATTCATAATGCCAGCCTTCTTGTTGGAATATCTTTTCATTGGTCAACATCAACGGATGAAAGACTGCATCACAATAAATCGCCATCGCATTTTTGAAATCCTGCAAATTACAGCTGGCAATGGGATATATGGTTTTATCCGGAAATGTCATGGCATTGGTAAAGGTATTCAAAGACCCTTTGGCCAGTTCAATGAATGGATCTTTCACGGGATATTGGTCTGAACCACATAAGACACTGTGTTCGATGATATGCGCCACACCCGTTCCATCACCCGGTAACGTTCTAAACGTGACCGAAAAGACTTTGTTATCATCATTGGTTTCCACCACGATCAATTTGGCTTGGGTGTGATTATGGGTCAATACACTCATCGTGGCATCCAGACGCGGGATATATCTGGATTGATTGAGTGTATAGCGTTGTTGATTGTATTCACTTAACTGCATAGTAAAGCTCCTTGGTCTAACCACTATTCTACATGGTTTGAACCATATTGCATTTCATTTTGGAATTTGCTATTCTATGTTCACGCCGACTTAGCACAGCTGGTAGTGCAACGCACTCGTAACGCGTAGGTCGTAGGTTCAAGTCCTATAGTCGGCACCATTTCTTGATCAAAACACTTGTATTGATTCAACAATTTGAAGTTTTACCCAAATTAAGTAAACAGTACTGGTGAAAAGTGCCAAGGAGAAATCCTTGGCTTTATTATAAGTAAAAGATATAGCATCTTCCCAACAATCAAAAAATCAAAAAAACAAGAGCACCACGTGAAGTAAATCCATTAACTTTGAGTCGAAAAACGATAAGATAATTGTGCGAAAAGAAGAAGGCCAATCTGCGGACCCTTATTTGGAAAGGGCCACTCGTATGTAGTCTCTTCTTTTAGGTGATTACGTATGCACAAACCTTTTAAGACTTTTTCATAACCATAATCAAATCTATAATTTCATTTTCTTCTGCTTTACCCACATCTTTGAATTCTTCTTCGTACTTTTACAGGTAAAGATCTATTCGTAACCATAAACGCCATGAAGCTAGCTTCATGGCGTTTATGTTATTGGTTCAACCATTGATGAATCTGATCCCGATAATAAATCAGACAATCTACGGCTTTTTTATCTTTGATGATCTGATCCAGTTGATGATCATCCATCAAGATCAATTGATCCACTTCTTCTTTCTGCAAGATCGGATTGGTAAAATCCGTATCATCATCAAAAACCACGAAGGGATCATAAATATCCACATGATGGACAAAGGATGGCAATGGTAAAACCATATGATCCGTTGGATCATAGCCGATTTCTTCTTTCCATTCCCGTTTGATGGCATCCATGCTGTTTTCACCAGCCAACACACTGCCACCGGTCACTTCATAATAACCACCAGCTGATTTACCGGCTGCACGTCGTGTGACGATCAATTTACGATGGGAAATGATAAAACCCAAAACGACCACATGGTAATATCCCTGATCCTTGAGCCATTGCATGGCTTCATGACCCCGTTGTATCGTCATGCCCACAGGCGTATGGTTCAAATCCACGACATCCCAGATCTCACTCATACTGCGTATGATAGCACAATCCGATGACATTTTAGTCTTTGACTTTTCACGAGTATCGCGTGTTCAACGTACACGTGGTTCAACCATTCAAAAAGGAAGCTACGCTTCCTTTTTGAGTGATTTTACCGTTGCACGGCGTGATATACACAAACCAATGTATCCACGATCTTATCTTGGATCGGATTGATTTCATCATCTTTCAATGTATGGTCAAACGATTCATACACGATGGATAAGGATACGCTTTTGTATCCCTTTTCCACGTGTTGACCGGTATAGACGTCGAATACATTGACACTGGAGACCAATTTGCCGCCAGCACTTTTGGCACTGGCACACAAATCCGCTGCTTTGACGTCTTCCTTGACCACAATGGAAAGATCTCGGCTGGTGGATGGATATTTATTGATGGTTTTGACCTTGATCCCGTTGGGATGACCATTGACCAATGCATCCAGATCGATTTCACCATAATAGATATCCTGGATATCATAATGCGCTTCCATGGCAGGATGGACGCGACCAAAGATACCGATGGTTTGACCATTGAGTTGGATCGTTACGCTTTGATAGGGATGGAAATGATCGGTATCGATCGTATTTTCAACCAATTTGATTCGTTTGCCATCATAGCCTAACTGTTCCAACAATCCTTCGATCAACCCTTTCATTACATAATAATCCGTTTTTAAGGAATGATGGACCAACGGATTGGTTTCCAACAAACCACTCAATACGATCCCCAAGCGCTCCTGTTGATCCCACGGATTGGGATCGGTGTAATGCATCGGATAAACCAATGGTTGATCCAATGGATGATCGCCATAGACACTGGATACTTCATATAAATTGACATCCTTGATGAAGTGAGCGTGATTGTACGCGACTGTGGAAAGCAATGAACTCATCAGGGAATTACGAACGTATTTATGTTCTTCACTTAATGGTGAGGCCACAGCAATGCGTGGTCCTAATGGCAATGCTCCATGGGTCGAACCATAGTCATCCACCAATGTGAAACTGATGATTTCATTCAATCCATGATTGGTCATATATGAACGGATCATGCGCCGTTGTTTTTGACTGGCGTTGAGTGAACCAAAGGAGTTTTCACATAAAGGTAATGTATTGGTTAAATCATCATATCCAATCATTCGAATCACTTCTTCATCGATATCCGCCGCCAGTTTGACATCATCACTTCTGTAGCTGGGAATCGTACACGTAATGGTCGTACCATCGACTTTTGGATCAAAATCCAATCGTTTCAACACATCCACGGCACTTTCCAAAGCAATATGCGTACCCAATAACCCATTGAGATGTTCCATGGTTTCCACCACCACATTGGGTGTGTATTGGTCATTTCCATATTCGACCGTTGCTTCCATATCTGAACCATTCGCATATTTGACCAATAACTCCACCGCACGGTCCATTGCCTTACGTTGCGCCAAAGGATCCAATCCTTTGGCAAACCGTGAGGCCGCTTCAGTCTGTAAGCCCAACCGATTGCTGGTATGACGGATCGCCGCATGGTCAAACAATGCCGCTTCGATCAAAATCGATGTCGTATCATTTTCGATCTTGGTATTATCACCACCCATAACACCGGCAATACCGGCGGCTTTGCCGCCACTGGTGATCACCAGATCCCCTTTGACAAGATCATAGGTGATCCCATCCAACGCCGTATAGGGGCCTTGATAATCATCCACCACCGTGATTTCTTGATCCGGGTTGGTCCGTAAATCATAAAAATGCAATGGTTGTCCGGTTTCCAGCATGACGTAATTACTGATATCCACCACATTATTGATGGATTTGACCCCGGCTGCATGCAATTGTTCACTCATCCATTTCGGAGACGGACCCAACTGGACATGATTGACGATCTTTCCTAAAAAATGTGGACAGTTGGCAGTGGTCGAATAAATGCGTAATTTGGTGGGACCACCTTGATTGGCATACCCATCGATCCATGGAATCGTGACATCTCGGTTCAAGATCGCTCCCACTTCCTTGGCAAAATTCCACATGGCATTGCAATCCGCACGATTGGGTGTCGGTGAAACATCCAATATCCAATCCACTAGTCCCAAATCATCCAGGATATGCGCATTGCCATTGACCGTATCCAACGGCAATTCTTCGATTCCCGTATCACTTTTACTGCCAAGTGGCAGCATGTTTTTTTCGATCCCCAATTCCAATAAAGAACATAACATCCCATTGGATGCACATCCGCGGATCGTGGATGCCTTGATGGTACCATCCTTCAATTGGGCTCCGACCAATGCCACCAAAACTTTGATACCCTTACGGCAATTGGGTGCACCGCAGACAATATCCAATACTTCACTGCCCACATCGACTTTGCAGACATGCAGATGATCACTATCTGGATGCGGCGCACATTCGATCACTTCACCGGATACTACGGAAGTGGCCACGGTCAATGGTTCGATCCCTTCGACTTCGATTCCCGCGTTGGTGATCCGATCAGCCAATTCATGGACATCGATATCATCCACCTTGACATAGCTATTGAGCCATTTCACACTGACTTTCATTGCATCATCCTCCTAATTGAATCGCTTGAACGCTTCCAGAAAGCGCAAGTCGTTGGTATAGAAATCACGGATATCATTAATGCCGTATTTAAGCATAGCTAGTCGTTCGATTCCCACGCCGAATGCAAAACCACTGTATATATTGGGATCGATCCCAGCCATTTCAAACACATGTGGATGCACCATGCCGGAACCTAAGATCTCGATCCATCCGGTCCCTTTGCATAACGCACAGCCTTTGCCATTGCAATTATGGCAAGTCATATCCACTTCCACACTGGGTTCAGTAAACGGAAAATATGATGGACGGAACCGGATCGTGCGGCCTTTACCGAAAATGGCGTCGACCATAAACTGTAAAGTGCCTTTGAGATCGGCCAGAGTAATGTTTTTGCCCACGACCAATCCTTCGCATTGGGTGAATTGATGGGAATGGGTCGCATCACTGTCACGACGATACACTTTGCCCGGACATAACAGTTTGACCGGAAGATCAGCACTGTATTCATCCAACACCCGCATTTGAATGGATGTGGTATGACTTCTTAAAAGCCGATTGACATCGATAAAGAAGGTATCCTGCATGTCCCGTGCGGGGTGATCATGTGGAATATTGGCGCGTTCAAAGTTCCAATAATCCAATTCCACTTCCGGTCCTTCGGCAATGGTATAGCCCAGTCCGACAAAGCAATCTTCCAATGCTTCGATGATCAGTTGGATCGGATTGACGCTGCCGTTATGCGGATGATAACCATCCAATGTCAAATCGATTTTTTCACTTTCCAATTTGACATTGAGCGCCGCATCTTTCAATGTAGCCTGTTTGGCTTCAATGGCAGCAGCCAATGCTTTTTTGCAGTCGTTGACCGCGGCGCCAAATTTTGGCTTTTCTTCAGCTGATAGATCCTTCATGATTTTCATCAGATCCTGCACGGGTCCTTTTTTCCCCAGGTAGGTGATCCGTACCTGATTGAGGGCATCCAGATCATTCGCTTGTTCAATGGCGGATAGTCCCTGTTGCTTGACGGTTTCAATCGTGTCCATAAGTTTTCCTTTCTTGAAAAATAATAAAAGCGTTCCTTTGTATCAAAGGAACGCTACTTTTCAAGATAATAACGCGGTACCATCCTTATTCATGCCATGGTTGGACCATTGCATGCACTCGCTTACAGCGTTAACGGGCTTACCCGGGAAGGATTGGTTCCGCTACCGGGTGAATTCATGCATTCCGTGGTCCCATCCATCTTTCAGCGTACAGCAATGGACTCTCTGGTTGGACCATTGATGGAACGATTACTTGTCCCGGGTCAATGTTTATGCATTCATTTTAACCATGGTTTTCATTGTGTCAATATGGTTTGACCATGTACTGACAGTGTAATAATCAACCAATAATTCCTTCGTTAAACCAACATGACAAGATCACAACCTTGTAAATATTCAATTCCGATAAGACTGAAATCAACATCATCCATTAACTCCAGATAATCAAAAGCTTGTAGTTTCCCCAGAATAAAACTATCCGTGGAAGCAATCACTTCCCCTTCCATGGTATACGTTTGCCCTTCAACTAAATGATAACGGGTGTGTGAATGGATTGGACCCGCCGTTTGATAATACCGTTGTTGGATATCGTACGCATTGGGATGATTTTCGATCATTTCATCCGTATAATCAAAGTAGAAACTCACAGTCAATCGATTATCATCTTGCAAAGAATAGACAACATTCGATAAATATGAATCATACATACCATTAATGATCGCAATTTCAACAGAATTTCCTGTTAAGCTGTTTTCTATCTGGAAATAATGATAATGGTCATCGGCGTTGAGCAACTCTACCGTTATCCCATCTGGCACAGAAGATTTTTCTCCATACATTTCAATGCACATTGCTTCGGACATATCTCCACTGCACTCGCCGGCCGGGATGATCCGATCTAAGATTTCAAAACTGGTCGGATTATAAGTACTGAACGCATATGGCTGGATATCACTGTTTTCTGTCGATTGTGGGGTGATGATTGGCGCAGTTTCAATTGACTCCGATTGACTCGAAGACATTGGGGTCCTGGTTTCGATAGCCGTATCATGCGTTTTGTCTGCACCACCACTTTCGTTTGGTGTAGGCATTGGATGGTTGCTGCAGGCAACCAAAGTCAAAAGACATACAAACATTACTATTTTTTTCATATTTCCTCCAAAATACGCCAGGTCAAGTTTTAAAAGAATCTTGACATTGGTGAACCATTGAAAAACCGTAGTTTTCTTATACGGATACTTTACATCACATTCAAAAAAAAAAAGAGCGAAGCCTTGCTTCGCTTGGATTACTCATGGCGAAGTGGGTGGGATTCGAACCCACGTGCCGGGTTGACCGACAACTTGTCTTCCAAACAAGCTCGTTACGACCTCTTCGATACCACTTCGTAGCGAAAGTATTATAGCAACGGGTATTTGAGTTGTCACGTAGAAATTTTATGGTGCAACCATCCTCACCGAAATACCTCATCGTAATAAAAAAATGGGATGGCTGTGCCATCCCTTCGATGATCTTGGTTTTACCAACTTCCGCCGTGGCTTCCGCCAAATCCACCGCCGCTGAATCCACCGCCACCGAATCCACCGATGGATCCTCCATGCCGTCCGGATGAGTGATTCACCGGAACCGGCGGATGCGATAAATGGTTGAACGCATGATTCATGCGATGCAAATAATACCAATCCCAATAGGTCATATGTCCGCTATAGTACGGTGGTAAAGGCATTTCGATATCTTTGAAATGATCACTCCATACTTGGGTCAGACCAAAGGCATACGCATAAGGCAATACATCATAATAAATATATGGATTATCCTTGAACACCATATTGATTTGATCTGCTTCGGCATATTTGATGTAATCGTATAAACCCACGATCTTATCCAACTGATCGTTGTAATAGGCACTGCGTCGTTCCATATGCAATGCGACCCATAAGATCAATGCTGTCGCTACTCCGGCGAACACCCCTTGGATCAAGGTAGCATGTAACAGCAGGCCGCCCAATGCAGCGAATAAAAGGAGAATGAGCCCATATGTCCAGTCGCGTTTGTTCATGTTTTCCGCTTTGCGCACCGATTTGATCTTCAATCCATAGAATACCAATACGGCCATCATGACGAACATGAAGAAGATAGCGGTCAGCATGAGCGTGTTTTCGACAAGAACAAAACCGAACCAATTTCCCATATTGATAGCTAGCGGCAATGCTGCAAGGATCAAGGTGACAAACAACATGACGTTGGATACACCATCGCGCAAACTGAACTTACCTTTGTATTGGTTCATGATCGATTCTTTGACGGAATTGACCGTTTGGTAAAGATTTTTGGATAAGTTATCGACATCAACCGTGTCGCTGACGAAAATCGCATTGAACAATTTCTGTTCATATGGTTTCAAATCGGTAATATCCTTGTTGGTCTTGGTCAACACCATGGACGTTTCACCTTTTTCTTCCATGGTCAGATAACCTTTCATCGCCCATTCAAAGACCAATGATGAAATATCTTCACCATCCAAGGAGCCATCCAATAGATAACCAGCTTCAGCGCTGGTGGACCCATCGGGGACTTTATAAGAGACCACCGGTGTGATGAAAGAACGTTCTTTACCAAATAACAGATAAAGAACAAATGCCACTATGGTCAAACCAGCAGAAACGATGATCCCGAAAATCCCGTTATAACTGGGATAAACAAAATACCCTTGCGGTAATTGGATGAAAATGGTGATCCCATGACCATATTCAAATGGTGCATTGGTCGAACCATAGATGGTATTGCCTTCCATTTCCCATTGCAGATAATCTTCCATCTCATTACCGACGGTATAGAAATGAATGGTATTTTCATCGACAGCCTTCGGTAATTTAATTTCAAACGAGGCATGATGGATGGTGGTATCCCAATCGGGTGTGATGATATTTTGATAAAACAACTGCACTCCCCCAAGATCCAGATCTCGGGTATTGAGCGTATAGGCAAAAGAATAGGTCTGTGGTCCTTCCACATATTCATATTCACTGCCAAATAATATATCCACCCAACCATTGGATGAATCGATGTCATAATCCTGATCGGATAAAATCGTTACATCACTGATGGGGAATGTATAGTCTTTACGGATGGTCTGACCATCGACATTAAAGACCACATCATCGTATTCTTCCTGCAACGAAATGGATAAACCATGCCGCGGATAATCAAAATCCACATCAATGGTTTCTTCAATGCGGTACGTTCCGTCTTCATTGACTTCAATGTTGACGGTATAATCATCGATTTCAAAGGCTTCCCTAGCCTGAATGTTCATGGTCGAACCAAGGCATACCCATAAACCAAGGCCAAGACTGCCCAGCAGTCCAATTTTTTTCATACTAGAATTCAACTTTGACTGCCTTGCGTTCACTTTCATCATCCACACTGAACAGTGGTTGATTGTGACATCCGGCAAACCCAGCCAACAGACTGGTCGGGAACAGTTCGATCTTGGTGTTGAACGCATTGACTACCCCATTGTAATAACGACGGGCATTGGCCAATTCATCTTCCACTTTGGTCAATTTGCCGCTTAAGTCTTTGAAATTGTCATTGGCTTTCAATTCCGGATACGCTTCAGCCAAAGCCAAGATCTGCGGAACGGCTTTGCTCAATTGTGCATCGGCTTGAGCAGCTTCAGCACTGTTGGTCGCATTGACGGATGCGTTACGCAGCTTAACGATGTTTTCCAGCGTTTTGCTTTCGTGTTTGGTCGCCCCTTTGACGGTTGCGACCAAATTGGGGATCAAATCGGCTCTTTCTTTCAAAGAAACTTCAATGGTGGCATAAGCGTGGTCGACCTTATGCTTCATGGTGATCAACCCATTGTAGGCACTGATCAGCCAAATCACCAGTAAAACTACAACTGCTAAAACAATCCAAATCATCAATTCTACTCCTTTTTGTTTACATTGATAATATCACACCTGCAATGGCACAGATCACAATCACCTGAATCGGATGTTTTTCTTTGACAAATCGCGTCACGGTAAAAACCACCGCAAACAATCCCAATGCTTTGATATTGATCAAATCGACTGACACCATGCCATGGATGAAAAATGCACTGGTAAATAAAGAAATGCAGGCGGCTGCGATAAATCCCACCACAGCGGGTTTGATGCCGCTGAATACGGCTTGAACATACGGGTTTTGATCAAACTTGGTCAGCATCTTGGCAATGATGGTGATCACGATGATGCTGGGGGCGACTTCAGCCAATGTGGTCACGATCCCGCCAAGGATCCCCAATTGGGAATACCCGACATAAGTGGCCATGTTGATGCCCATTGGTCCGGGTGTGGATTCGGATACCGCTAAGATCGTGGAAAGCAGTTCAGCACCATACCATCCAGTTTTCTCACCGATTTCAGCGAGAAACGGTACAGTGGCCAGACCACCGCCGACGGCGAAAAGACCAGTTTTGAAAAATTCGAAGATCAATGTCCATAATGTGGTTAACCAGCTCATGCGTTGATCTCCTTTACCCGTTTATAAACTAATCCGACCACAGCGGCTAGAATGACCAGCAAGACCATGGAGACATTGGTAAATGCCGCCAAGATGAATGCTGCCAGACAGATGATCCAATCCATGGCAGATACCAAATTGCTTTTGCGTAATTTCCAAATGGCTTCAACCATCAAATAACAGACTGCAACGCGGATACCGGCCAATGCATGCTGGACCCAGATGATATCCATGAAATTGGTCAATACCGTAGCAATCAGTGTAATAATGACGATACTGGGGGCAACCACGCCTAATGTAGCAATGATCCCACCCAATGTGCCAGCTTGGAAATACCCGACAAACGTGGCGGTATTGACGGCAATGATGCCAGGGGTGCATTGACCAATGGCATAATATTCCATCACCTGTTCTTCGGTTGCCCAATGGTGTTTTTCGATGACTTCCTTTTCAATCATGGGTAACATGGCATAACCACCGCCAAAAGTGAATAAGCCCATCTTGAACCATGTGGTAAACAATTCAAAATAAATCTTCATAATTGCTCCTTAACCTGTATCATTTTTATCCATTTACCCAACAAAGTAAAGATGGTTCGACCATGGAAAAAAACGGAAGGATCATTCGATCCTTCCGGTAATGATTCATTCTGAATGATTATTCGCAAGTCATGGTGCCATCTGCCGTTAACCGTTCGACAAATGCATCAAATGTGATCGTGGACCAATCCACGCCATCCATACCCAATGCAGCCAGTGCATCAGCGTCTGCGGTGGCTAAATCAATATCCACATTGACGGTTAATGTTTCACCAAAGTCAGCACTGACCGTTACACCTTGAGCTTGCGGGTCGATTCCCATACTGGAAATCAAAGATTCTTCCAGTAATGCCTTGGTATCATCATCCAATCCGGATAAGTCGATACCGGAAAGCAATTCTTCATCCATGACGATGCTCATGCCAAATCCGGTCAATTTGTCATCGGCATCCCCATTGACGGTCACATTGATCACACCCACACCTTCTATATCCATGGAGCAGGCAGTGGATTTTCCGCTGGTGGAGCCACCACCGGAAGAGCATCCAGCAAGCAACATCAAAGACAATGCTGCACTCAGTAATTGTTTTTTCATAATCGTGTCCCCTTTCGATCCAATGATTTGGATATCACTGTGTTTATGGTATCACCTTATGTCATGGTTGAACCATAGACTTTGTTAAATCATTATTAAGTGGTTTCAAATCAGATACGGCAAAATATCTTTCAATTCCTTGACGCGTACATCGGCCAGACTTTGATCCAGATTGAATTGGTAACCATGGACACCGATGGTAAAACAACCCGCCTTCTTGGCAGCTTCGATCCCATATTGACTATCTTCGATGATCACAGCATGCGATGGTTCAACCAAAAGATCCTTTAATGTCAATGTATAGATCAATGGATCCGGTTTGCTTTTTGGCAAATCTCGTCCGCTACGTACCACAGAAATCATGGAATCGATATGACAGTAATGGATATTATCCCGTATATAATCCATGGCTGAACTGCTGGCTACCGCCAGCTTATAACCACGGTCATAAAGAGTGGATACGGTGGTCAAGACATCCTTGTATCCGGCTTTCATATAAATACTGTCATCAATTGGGTGCGTATTTCGATAATCTTCGATCATAGAGCGATAAGTGGCATAATCCACCGGTAAACTGGATCGATCATAGATCATCTTCCAGGGATCAAGATTGGGACAGGAGCCGATCATCAGTTCCAAAACCTTGGGATCCACTTCCCATCCATAATCGCGAAACATCGCTTCATTACGTTTTTGATGGATGGTTTCTGAATCGATCAATACACCATCCAAATCAAAGATAACCGCCTGAACATCTTCTATTTTTGCCATTGTATTCATCCCTTTACTGTACTCATCAACAGTCTATCAAGAAAAGTCCATGGTTGAACCATTTTTGTTAAATGGTTGTTTTGTGTCGTGCAATATAGTGGTTGTATAACACGATTCCCCCAATTGCCAGCAAACCGGTAATGGCATAGATCAGTATCACCAGTGAATACTCACTGCTCAACACTGCACTGCCGGCAATGGTCGAGCTGACAATAGATGGAATACGGGCGATCGTGGTCAAAACCACAAAACGCCATAATGGGATCGGTGTCAAAGGAGCAAAATAGGCCAATAAATCTTTTGGAGTACCCGGAATAAAGAAAACGATGAACAGAATGATCTCCAATTTTTCTTCTTTTTTTAAAAACTCCAATGATTCCACTTGCTGTTCATCAAAAAAACGATAAATCAGATTTTTCGATAAATATCGCATCAAAATAAAGATCAACGTTGCACCGATCAGATTGGCAAACAAACAGACGATGGTCCCACCAAACGCACCAAAACAAAAGCCAGCGGCAAATTCGACCGGTTCGCCGGGAAGAAATGCCAAGATCATCTGGATGATGATGATCCCCACCATGATCCCATAGCCCAATATTCCATAGCTTTCGATGTTTGAGCGAAACCCTTGAGGATCAGAAATGATCGATAAAAACGGTCTATACAGCAAAAGACAAAGGATTGCCATGGTCAAAACCAAGGCAATGATGGTCAGTATCACGTTTTTATATTTGATCAATAATGATTTCATGATTCACTTTCATTCAATGGATCCAATAATGGACAATGGATATCGATAATAGACGATACAGGGATGGTCGAACCATCGGATAACAACAACGCATGCTGATTATAATCGATCTTGATCAATGCCCCTTTGATGTTGTGGTACGAACCACCTTGTTTTCGTTCATCCGCCTGGAATACATGCAACTCAACCATTGGTCTTGAATCCAAAATAGTATTCAATTGTTTCAATATATGGTCCAGATCATCCGCTTTATCCAATGCCAGGGCAATGGAAGGATCGGTGAATCGATTCGATTCATCGATCATTTGATCATAACCGACCAATGCTGCAAAGGGAGCAAATTGGGCGGCACGATCACTGATTTTCATATGTTTATGGGTGGTTGAACCACGGTAATCAAAATAGATCAGCTCATCATTCATGCTTTATGTCCTCCAACCTGCATGTTCCTTTCTTTCATCGTGCCGCCTTCTTCCAAGTTCATTCCTTTTAAAATGGCATTTTTCCCGAACCGTGCTTTGATATCGAGCATAGCTTTGGCCATAGCAGTATCTTTTTTTAGATCTAAAGCCTTTTTGAAATATAACTCACTATTATCGAATAACGATGGTTGAACCACGGTCGATTTTGTGAGTTCACCTTTTAAATTACAGGCATTCAAAGTGAATCGACGCACCAATAACTTTGGATCAACGATGCGATCAAACAGATTTTCAAAACCTTCCCGGATTTGATTGACACTATTGGTATAACCATCCAAATGAATGGTCCCATGTGCATGTTTGGGGATGAGCCGACCATAGGGATCCTTGGTGGTTTCACCCTGATATCCAATGGTTGGATCAGTGATATTTTCAATATCATAGCCAATGGTCAATACCAGCTGTTCACTGGTGACTCCCTTATCCAACATATCCAACGCCAATTGTTCTGCCATTTCCTTTAATACCAGTCTGGCTTTGCCATGATCATATCCACACCATAATACCTGCCCGCTGGATAAAGAAGTCGCAGAAGGGGTATAGGCTTTGATATCCTTGATGGTCACGGGCTCCTTTCCCCAGGCATGATCGATCAACAATTCGGCATTGATCCCCAATAATTCATAAAGTGTATCTTCATTGACGGGTTCATTGATACTGGCCACACTGGCTTTGGCGATATCGCCCATCGTGGTCAAACCAATACTGGCCAAGCGACGCGTAATTCCTTTGCCGATGCGCCAAAAGTCCGTTAAGGGTTGATGATCCCATAACAATTGACGGTAGGTGATCTCATCCAATTGAGCGATGCGCACACCACGCTCATCCGCTTGGGCATGTTTGGCCACGATATCCATCGCGACTTTGGCCAGATACAGATTGGATCCAATCCCGGCCGTCGCCGTAATACCCGTGGTGGCATAAACATCGGATATCATGGTTTGAACCAAATCATACGCACTGCATTTGTAAGTGTTGAGATACGGAGTGACATCGATGAAGACTTCATCGATGGAATAGACATGGATATCCTCTGGGGCGATATATTTGAGATAAATGCCATAAATGGCATTACTCATGGTCATATATTTGCTCATCTGGGGTGTGGCCACGATGTAATCCACGGCATATTCATCACTGTGATCCAAAATAGTCGCATCATAACTGGAACCGATAAAGTGGTTGCGACCACTGGTTTTCAATCGTTGATCATTTACTTTTTTAATGGTTTGGACCACTTCAAAAAGTCGCGGTCGACTTGATACGCCAAAAGTTTTTAAAGCTGGAGAAACTGCCAGACAGATGGTTTTTTCAGTACGGGAAGCATCTGCGACCACTAGATTAGTGGTCAATGGTTCCAACCCCCGTTCGATGCATTCCACAGAAGCATAGAAACTTTTCAAATCGATCGCAATGTAAGTATGACCAGTGGATTCCATGGTTCAACCATAAATAAAATGACAAAAATAAGCAAATAAAAAGTCTGTGCTTTCACAGACTGATTTATGTGGTGGTGGTCCGGGGCAGAATTGAACTGCCGACACAGGGATTTTCAGTCCCTTGCTCTACCAACTGAGCTACCGAACCATTGGTTGCGAGGGGTGGATTTGAACCACCGACCTACGGGTTATGAGCCCGGCGAGCTACCAGACTGCTCTACCTCGCGACATCGAAACTGGCTTTGACATCCATGGTTTAACCATCGATGGGCAACTTCCGCCAGGGTCAGGAACGTTGCTCAAATAATATAGCATTGTTGCGCAATGGTTGCAACAGCGAATTTTGAAAATGTTAACTCAAACGAAAAGTCGAAAAGTTTTGAATGGAACATCCACATGATATTGAACTTTCACAATCCAGTTCATCGAAAAAAAACAAATCGAAAAAAAGTGATGCACCGATACTGGTTTGCTACGCAATCAAAAATCATTGATCAAAGCAACATATCTTTCATATCATTCGGATCTGATTTTCCAAGTAAAAGAAAAGCCCTGCGTGGCAGGGCTACAATATCGATCAATGGCGGAGGAACAGGGATTCGAACCCTGGCACCGGTTGCCCGATCTAGCGGTTTTCAAGACCGCCCCCTTCAACCACTTGGGTATTCCTCCGTAAAATAAAAAAATGGTGGACCCTGTAGGACTCGAACCTACGACCAACCGGTTATGAGCCGGTAGCTCTAACCAACTGCGCTAAGGGTCCGTCCTTATGGCCTTGGCCATTTTAAATAGAATGGTAGCGAGGGTGAGACTCGAACCCACGACCTTTCGGGTATGAACCGAATGCTCTAGCCAACTAAGCTACCTCGCCATATCCATCATTTGGTCGGGATGGCAGGATTTGAACCTGTGACCCCTAGATCCCAAATCTAGTGCTCTACCAAGCTGAGCTACATCCCGTTTTTAAAAAAATGGCGCGCCCAGTAGGAATCGAACCCGCAACCTTTTGATCCGTAGTCAAACGCTCTATCCAGTTGAGCTATGGGCGCACACGCACTTTGAAGTGCCATTAGATTGTAGCAAATCCAATGACGATCCGCAAGTGATTTTTCACTTGAAGGATGTGCCTCACTTTCGTGAGCACAATGAGTATACCATGGTTTGACCATCCGTCCAGTATTTTTGAATGAAAATGGTTTCAACCAAAAATGTAACAGAGTGTCATGGTCGAACCATGCAACGCTATAATGCGATTAACTAAAGCAAAGGAGAGAACCATGGAACAGAAAAAAATCGACGAATACATCAAGATGGGCCGAGACATGCTGCATTTGAAAATCGATATGGAAGATTATCAAAGCGATCAACAGCTCCACAAACCTCAGCCGCCTTTATCCAAACCCGCAACCAGTGATCGGATCATTGATCTGCCACGCAACTTTGATGATCTACACATCAACGGCAATCTGACGGATCTTTTGATCAAACGCAAAAGTAATCGCGTCTATACACAGAAAAACATCTCACTGCTTCAACTTTCCTACTTACTATGGGGATGTCAGGGTGTTAAAGGTATCCGTGGAAAAAGCTATGCCACATTACGCACCGTGCCAAGCGGTGGTGCGCGCCATCCGTTTGAAACGTACATGATGGTCCAATATGTCGATGGTCTTGACCAAGGCATGTATCACTATTTGCCTTTGACACACCAAATCGAATATCTTGGAGCGGTAGATGATCTGTTCAATACCATCGATGCCACACTGGTCAATCAAACCTGGGCAGCCAAAGCATCACTGGTCTTCTACTTCTCCTGTGTTCCCTACCGTAACGAATGGCGTTATGGTATCGCCAGCCATGGTCCGATTTTGATCGATTTGGGTCATGTTGGCGAAAATGTCTATTTATGTGCCACCGCATTGGGATTAGGCACCTGTGGGTTGGGTGCATACGATGGAGAATTAGCCAACCAATTATTCAAACTGGATGGATGGGATGAATTCATCGTTTATGCACAACCCGTTGGGACTATCAATATCGATAATACAGCGGATGAAGATGCATTTTACAGTTTCGTCAAAGAGCAAGGATGGTAATGGTTCAACCATAGAATGAAAACACGGCTGGTTGAACCATCCGTGTTTTCATTCAAATAAAATAGTATGCTTATTGACAATGGTATGCGGTATAAGGTTGTTTGCCGACGACCACATCACCTAAAATAACGTTCAATCCCTTGTAACCACCATGAACTGCCATGCCGTTTCCGACATAAATGGCATAATGGCTTGGATAGAAGATGACATCGCCCGGAACCATACCATCCAGACCAACTTCTACCCCATCGGTGTAGCTTCCGCTCCATCCACCGGCTGCCAACGCGATATTGACCACATCGGTACACCAGTATCCGTATGATCCGACCAAACTCAATGCGGCATTGACGATCGCATTGTCACTCCAATAGCCACTCACATCCGTTGTCACGGATTGCCAGGAAGCAGGACCATAGGTATAACTGGCCGGTTCCGGGATCACGGTACATCCGGTTTTGGCATCCCCTTCATATCCTTCATTGCAGACACAACCGTCAACACTAAAGGTCGCATTTTCACCACAATTGTTGTATCCATAATCGACCAATGGCTGATAATCGGTTTTATCATAGGAAAGATCCGGTGTTTCAATGATCATTTCCCCCAAATCGACCATCGTATTGCCCGTGATTTTGTTAAACGGTGTTGTGGGTTGTTCCACCGCATCAATGGCACGATCACGCATCACTAACGTTGTGCTTTCGTTGGGCTCATCATCCGTCGCATAGACGGTGGAAACAGTGAGCACCGAACCACACAGAATCACTAAAATTGATAATAAGAGCAGGTGTTTGCTTTTGTTGTTTCCACGAAATTTATTCAACTGCATGTTATCCTCCAAAAATTCAAACATTTTGAAGTGTAGCAACATTGCGAAAATCTTACAACTTTATGTGACATTTCACACATTTTTATTGAAACTATTTTCGTTGAGTTAGAAAGGAATTTTTATGATCAAACCATCCCGACTTCATGCGGCTTATCACTTGATGGAACAACATCATCTGGATACCATGGTCTTCGGTCCAGGTGCCAATTTACAATATCTGACCAATGCCAATGACTATCATTGGCAACGCAGTTGCATGACCAATATCCGTGGTCATTCGACCAGTTACAACCAACCGGAATGTTTATTGGTCTTAACCAATAATGATTATCATCTGATCACGATCAAACGCATCAACGATGCGTTTGATCACATCGATGATTATCATAAAACCATTACCTATATGGATTATTTTGAAGATGTATTAGCCACGTTGGTCCATGGTAGAACCATCGGCATCGGATATCCGTGTCGTGATTTCATCCAGGATGCGCTCAATGTCAACTTTACCCATCTGACTTATGTGGATTGCGAAGATATACTCAAAGATATCCGGAAAATCAAAGATGAAGATGAAATCAACCAATTAAAAGCCATGGCTCAATTCACAGATACCGCCATGGCACATGTCATTGGTAATCTTAAGTTTGGAATGAGTCAGCATGATGCAGAATCCTTGGTCATTCAATATGGTTTAGACCATGATTGTGATGATCTTTCCTTCCCACCTACGGTTGGATTCAAAACCAAAGGTGAGGATACTGCAGCTGATCTGAACACCTACCATGATCGATCCATTTTGAAAGACAATACCTGCATTGCCATGGATATCGGTTATATGAACCATGGCTATTGTTCCGATTGGGGAAGAAGCGTCTATTTTGGCAAACCATCGGATTTACTTGATGGTGGATACCATGCGTTGATGAAAGGACAAATCGACATGGTTAACGCCATCCAACCCGGTATTACCACAGTGGATCAGTTGTATCCCATTTTAGAAAGATCCGTGATCAAAAGTGGATATGGAGATTATCTGCGTTTTCGCGATTCCCATAATCTTGGTCATCAAATCGGCATCGATTGCCACGAGTTCCCGATGATCAACAAGCAATACCATGATATCTTGATGCCGGGAATGGTTTTCTGCAGTGAACCGAAGATGTGGTTTCCAAACGAAGGATATATCCGAATCGAAGATATGATTTTGATTCAAGAAGACAAGGCCGTATTCTTATCCAATTATGATCGAAACCAATTCATTCTCTGAATGCGTTAAAAAGCACGTCGGGTTCAATCAATGAATCCGACGTGCTTCTATTTTTCAAGTGCTTTCAACAATCGTGCAAGACGCATCCCGAAATCCTGTACCAATACGAGTGCACCATGCATGGATTCATCGAGAGAAATCGGTCCAGGAACAATCGAAAAGATCGCATCGATTCCTGCGTCATACACTTTGTTTGAATTCCTTCCGATATTCCCGCACGCTGCAATGACCGGAATATTTTTGATGGATTTTACCCTTTTGGCAACACCCGTTGGAACTTTATTATAGATGGTCGAACCATCGATCTGCCCTTCTCCGGTAATCACCAGATCAGCATCATATACATGCTGATCAAAACCGATCAAATCCAATATCGTCTCGATACCAGACTGCATTTTCGCATTGCAAAATGCCATCAATCCACCACCGATGCCTCCGGCAGCGCCACTTCCGGGGATATCACGGATATCGATATCCAACTGTTGTTTCACCACATTGCCAAAATGGGAAAGATTTTGATCCAGTGTTTCAACCATGGATGATGTGGCACCTTTTTGAGGACCATAAACGTACGATGCACCATTTGGCCCACATAATGGATTGGTCACATCCGCCACAATAGAAAATGAACAGGTTTTGATGCGCTGATCCAATTGAGAAAGATCGATGGTTTGGATCGTATTCAAATTATTGCCACAGGGAAGGATGGTTGAACCATTGGCATCCATGAAGCGTACACCCATGGCAGCTGCCATCCCGCATCCGCCGTCATTGGTGGCAGAGCCACCAATGCACAGCAGGATGCGATGGCAGTTTCGATGCAAAGCATGGATGATCATCTGACCAAAACCATAACTGGTGGTGACCATCGGATTACGTTCATCGATGGATAATAACGGTAATCCAATGGATTGCGCTAGCTCGATGATGGCAGTGCCATCATCGAGCATCAGATACTGTGCGATATGCGGTCGCATCAATGGGTCCATAACTTCACAACTGACCATGGTTCCACCAAGATGTTGATGGATCACTTCCATACTTCCTTCACCACCATCAGCTAATGGGATGGTTTCAACCATAACATCCATGGTCGAGACCATCCCTTTTTTCAAAGCGTCACACACTTCAAAAGCAGATAAACTGCCTTTGAAAGAATCCATTGCAATCAGAATATGCTGAATCGGTTTCATCGTATCAATCCTTGGTCGTACCATCATCGAAACAGGGTTCGAGCAAAAAAGACATTGGTCGTACCCCATCATTGCAACTGACGATCGCCGTATGTTTATCCTTCATCCACGATCCATGAATGGATTCACCATTGCATGCAATGGTCATGACATATGGATACAATGCGATCCAAGCGCTGTTGCATAATCCATCCGGCTTTTCCATATCCACGGATATAAAAGTATCCCCGACATGAAGCGGACATGGTTCGCCCATATCCAGTTCATATTGATCCACCAAATCCTGATGAACACATTGTTTCACTGCGGTAATTTTAACTGTACGCATCATCTGATCCCCATAGCGTAAATTTTATAGATATTTTTTAAAGGAATGCTTCATTTTCACCAATAAGAACGATATTCGCATTTATTCATTGGATGTTTTTAAAAGGAAAATCATTGGTTAATGCACTTAAAATGGAATCTATTTATCACGCGAACAACAGCTCACTTGTCCAAATTTTAATCCGTACCATTCGCTCATCAGATATATGATTGTAAACTCATTATACCTTAGTTACTCCACGGGATTTTCATTTTCAATCAATTTATAATGGGTCACACATCCACTCTCCGTCTTAGCGTTATGACACATTCACAATGATCACTGAAAGGAAACATATCGACCGGTTGAATATAAGTAATGGTATAACCATGCCGCTTTAGATAATCCGTATCTCTTTTCTGTGTGGCTGGATTGCAGGAAATATATCCGATCCGATCGATTCGATTGCGAATGATGGCATCTAAAAATAATTTGGAGCAGCCACTGCGTGGTGGGTCCACCATAACGACATCACATTGCAATACATCCAGATACCGATCGACCGAACCCACTTTAAAACCAATATTGGTGATCCCATTGTCCCGCTTATTGGCCAACGCATCAACAATGGCATAGCGATTGACTTCGATCCCGATGACATTTTTAACATACCGACTGGCTAATAATCCGATCGTACCAGTACCGCAATACGCATCCACCAATGTATCCGCCAGTTTTAAATCCAGATGATCCAGTGCGGTTTTATAACATACCCACGCCTGCAACGGATTGACTTGATAAAACGATTGCGAAGAGATACGGAATTTGAGTCCACCCATGGTATCGACCACCATTCCCTTACCATAGACGATGCGCTGTTGTTTGCCTAAAACCATGGATGTATGCCGGTTGTTCACGTTTAAAACGATGGAAACGATCTGAGGATGGGCTTGTCGGATCGATTCAAAAAATTTGCGACTGCCTGGGATTTTAGTGGTGGAAACCACCAACGTCAGCAAAACATGTTCATCCATGCTGATACGAAGCTGTAAATGACGCAATAAACCTGTTTCCCGATCTTCATCAAACGCTGCATAACCAAATCGATCAGCAGTTTTGACCACTGTTTCAATGATTTGATTGGCTAAGGGATGATGCAACGGACACTGATCCACATCCACGATCCGATGACTGTCGGCTTCATAGATCCCACTGGTCAAACCAGATTTGGATTGGCGAAAGGATACCGTCACTTTGTGACGGTATCCGTATGGATCATCCATCCCAATGATGGGATGGGTCGAACCATAGAGCGATGTGATATAACGTTGCTTATGGTCCAGACTATCGGGATACTGATTTAATCCATAACGGCAACTGCCGCATTTTTGATAATAAGGACATGTTTTCATAGATGTATCGTGACTTTGCATCCTTTGTTCAATTCACTTTCAATATCGATGGTACCATTCATGGATCTCAATATGGTTTCTACCAAAGGTAAACCTAATCCATTGCCTGTGGTACTGTGACTTTGATCCCCTTGATAAAATTTTTCGAAGACATGATGAAGATCATGTTCACTCATCCCGATACCATGATCCTGGATGAGGATGGTCGTACCATCATCCGATATGGTTTTGACATCGATGATACCTCCATCATAAGAAAACTTGATCGCATTGCTCAATACATTCAAAAATACCTGTTTGAGTAAATCGGCATTGCATTTCGTGGTTCGACCATTGAAATCTAGATTCCATTCGATATTTTTTCTTTCCCAACCCGGTTGCAGTACAATGATGCAATCCCGGATGGTTTCATCCACATTCACTATGGTTTCAACCAAATCGATCGAACGATTTTCCAGCTTTGCCAATAAAAGCACATTGCTACTCAATGCACTCAATCGTCCACTTTCCTTGATGATGATATCACTATATTCTTCGATCTGTTGACGTGTCACATCTTTCTTTTTCAATTGTTTGGCAAACCCAAGGATACAGTTGATCGGTGTTTTGAATTCATGGGTAAAATTGTTGATGAAATCGGTTTTGAACAATTCATTGTTCTTTAATTCCCGCGCCATCGTATTGATCGAATCTCTCAGTGTTGCTAACTCCGTTTCATTGAGCAAACGCGAATCAAATGGAGCGATGCGCACATCAAAATCGCCTTTGGCGATTTTGTTGGTGGCATCGATCATCGTTTCCACTGGTTTGACCAAGCGCATCGTCAAAAGACGGGTGATGATCAATGCGATAAAAAACAACAAAATCAAAAATGCCAGGATCACCAGCCACAGGTTTACACTTTCTGGTGAGCTGATCAGACCATGGTTTTCAAAGATCACAAACAAGATCAAACCAAAAATACCACTGGCTACGACCACGGCCATGGTCAGCAATGTAATGGAAAAAGCGACTTTGAAATGTCGGTTCATCGCATCACCGCCTTATATCCCAATCCACGCACCGTGACGATCTCAAAATCCGGGTTTTCCTTGAACTTGTTGCGCAACCGATTGATATGGACATCCACGGTATGGGGATCGGATAAAGTATCCATGCTCCAGAATTCTTCCATCAATTGATTCCGGGTAAAGATATGATTGGGATAACTCAATAACTTAAAGAGGATATAAAATTCTTTCGCCGGTAATTCCATGGTCGAACCATCCACATTGACCGTCAATGATGTATGATCCAAATGGGTATGGGACAAATCGATCCGATTCGTCGCCAAAATCTGATATCGGCGTAACAGTGCATGGATGCGGGCGATCAACTCATCGGATTCGATGGGTTTGACGCAATAATCATCTGCACCGCATCCCAATCCTTTGACTTTATCCATTGTGGTTTCCTTAGCAGAAAGCATCAAGATGGGAATGGTCAAACCCCGTTGACGAATGGTTGAAGCCACAGTATATCCATCTATTTTGGGCAACATGATATCCAATACCACACAATCAATGTGATGATTTTCCAATAATTCCAGTGCGTGGATGCCATCATATGACTGAATGACATCAAATCCGCCTTGGGTAAGGACCATCTTGGTCAATTTAGCACTATTGGGATCATCTTCGACCAATAAAATCGTATTCATGGTTCTATTTTATCGGATTCATTGGTTTAAACCATATGATTTATATGCATCAATCGATGGTTTAACCATCAAACTTCCTTTATAATCATTGTCGTAGTGAAAGGAATGATTCTTGATGAGTAAAATTGCAATCATGACCGATTCAGGTTGCGGGATCTCCCCACAACAGGCTAAAGCTTTCGGTTTATATTTTCTTCCCCTTCAGATCAGCTGTGGTCCAACCACCTACCGCGATTGTTATGAAATCAGTACATTAGACATCTATCACCGCTTAGCTAAAGGCGAAATGCCCAAGACCGCCTGTCCCAATGGTGCGGATATCGATGATACTTTACGCGAAATCATCCATGATGGTTATGACCAATGCATTTTCGTTCCGTTAAGCAGCGGATTATCCTCTACTGGTGAAAACGTACTCGCTTTTTCCAAAGAACATCCACTGGACTTACGGGTGGTCGAATGTGGTTCGACCTGTCAGGTCGAATTGCATGTCGCCCGTTATGCCAAAGCATTGGTCGATCAAGGTTTAGATATCGATACGATCATTGAAAAATGCAATGCCATGGTCCAAACCAATCAAAGTTTGGTCGTACCATTTGATCTCAATCATCTTAAACGTGGTGGTCGCCTAACCCCCATGGCAGCAAGTTTAGCCAATTTATTAAAAATCAAACCGGTTTTGTTATTATCCATGAAAACCAATGGTAAACTCGATGTCTATGCCAAGATCCGTACCGAACGCAAAGCATTGAGTTTTATCGTGGATGAAATCAAAAAAGCCTGTGGTCAAGACCACTACCATCTGTATATCTTACATTCCAACGCACCGGCGACTGCCCAGCAATTGGAAGAAATGCTTCAGGATGGTTCAACCAATTTCACCATTGATACTGCATTGATTTCTTCCGTGATTGCAGTCCATACTGGATTGAATTGTGTCGCTATCCAAATGATCAAAGACGCCGATGACATGCATTAAACCAAAAGAAAACCGATTCATTTGATCGGTTTTCTTTTGGTTTAGTGAATACTCATCTTTTCGAATAATAATGCACTGGGTCCAATGTAACTCATACCTTCCCGATAGCTTTCGCATACCGTATCATCACTGGCTTTCATGGTCTTAATCATCTCATAAAGATTACCAGAAATCGAAAAACCAGTTACCGGCAGCACTTTCCCGTCATGATGCAGATATGCCAAACGGACTTCTCCACCGAAATAACCACTGGTTTCGATCAACTGCGGACTGGAAAAATGAACGATTTCCAAATAGTCGGTGGTCAGATCATGTGCGTCGAACCCATTTTCATACGACACTTCCATGATCGGAGCGGTTCCACTGATGTGATCCTGGTTTAGATAATGCCCATAGACTAGATCACCATAAGTATCGATAAGTCGGCCATGATCAATGATCGTTCGATCATCGACCACTGTCCCATGTCCATCAAAGCCATTGGTTGAAACCACCCGTGGATCGCTAGCTTTGATTCCAATGGATAAATCATCGTTCCCAATGGTTTGACCAAGGTTATAGCGATTCCGTTTTTCATAGATCTTGCGATATAAACCATTATGCAACAACGCACCCATCAACTTATTGCGCATTTCCCCTTTGATCAATACCGGATATTGTTCGACGGTTGACGGCATATCCACACAATGGGCTCGATCCAGTGTCACATTGAAGATTTCTTTCACTTTCGATTTGATCGTCTCCAGATCCACATGATCATCCACCACATCCAGATACAATTCGAATTCTTCGTTCAAATCATTTTTCGATGTCGGGATCAATTCGATCTCGATCCAATGGGTGGAATTGGTCAGATCCACCCCCTTACTATTAGTAAAGGTCGTTTGCTTTTCATTAACAAAAATTTCCAAGGAATTGATCCATACATCTGAATGATGCTTAATTCCATAAATCATTGAACCAACTTGAGTTGCCAATGATTTCAATTGCTCCTTGTCCCAAGGCATATTTGGTTTAACCATTTTGTCTTGAGGTTCTTGCAATGGATAATATGGATTGAGTGCCAATAATGCATTGGCTTTTGCCTGTTCGATCTTTGTAACGATGGATTCATCCGTATCACTGGGATCTAGTGTAAAGCTGGAAACACCACGCTTTTGGTCTTGATCCATATATACCTTGACCAATGTATCCTTGGTTTGACCATGTCGTACCGTTTCCAATCGATCCAGCACGTAAAAATGCTGGATCGATTGAATCTGAGAAGACTCGATCTCATAATCATCCACGTTCGCTTGTTTCAACAATACTTCAAGGCAACTCATCCTAATTTCACCTTCGCTTTCAAATACGGTCCCCCATCGGAAACCAATACCCATTCTTTGTATCCTTTCCCACAGGATCCCACTCCATCCAATTCAAAATCATCACTGACCATGGAAATTGAATGCAAAATATCCGGAACATAACCGCTCATCACCACTGGTGATACCAATTTTCCGGTGAATTGACCATCTTTGATTTCTTTACCAAATTGAGCCGTGCATTGCATTTGCCAGTTTTTCGGATCTTCCATCCCGTTATTGGTATCAAAAAGCATATAACCATATTTGATGGATTTGATCATATCCTCCAACTTATCATTTCCGGGCATGAAATACGTATTGGTCATTCTCGTATACATCTTGCGTCGAGGGGATTGACGACGGGCATTGCCGGAAGGCGCTTGGTGCAATTATGCAGCCGTGATCGTATCGGAAATACCGGTTTGCAAGATCCCGTCTTTGATAATGGTCGTATCTTGCGCTTGTACGCCATCATCATCAAAAAAGTAAGAACCGCTGGATACGACCGGCAATGCCCCATCGTGCATATTGACCAATTTCGACGCCACCGGCTTTCCGATATAGTCTTTGGCTTTCGCACGGTTTTTGACAAACATATCCATTTCAACACCGTGACCAAAGGCTTCGTGGGCCAACAAACCACTGATGCCTGGGGATAAGATCACATCATACACACCTGGTGTCACCGGCGTTGCGTTCAACAGATCAATGACCAACGTACAGTTTTCTTCCACCGCGTTTTCCAATTGATCCAATGCATCTTCCATATTAACCGCCGTATAACCACGGAAGACTTCCTGTTGGACATCGTTCTCCTTGGCCATCAACATCATCATAGTCGGATTGAAATCATAACTTTGCTGCAGGAACCGATTTTTGGAGATATAAACGGCATCGATGCGTCGCATCCCAGCCCGCAATACCTTATAAAAGATCCTCTGATCCTTTTTGTCGATTTGTTGCATGATGGCGCGTAATCGTTGCAAGATCGCATCGATCGTCAACGGATGTTGATCCAAGCGTTGTTTATCGAAGGTCAGTTTGGTTTCTTCCATTGGCTGCAACCCTACGGATTGGATGGTCGATTCATCCATTAACATTGCTTTCAAATCGTCTTTGGTCAAACCCATGACATCATCAACAAATACTTCGTGGTTGATACCATCATGAATAGCTTTGATAACAAAACCAAGATGATTGATGGAATCATCATTGGGTTGGGTGATATTGACCATATCATTCGTTAACGTCACATATGTGGTTTTCGTTTGTTTACCGAGGATGGAAAACGCATCGTAGTCATTGGACAGTTCATTGACCAATGTCTGCATCGTCTCGATCCTGGATTTTAAGAATGTGTTATCCATAAGAAAACTCCTTTCGGTTTTCCATTATAAACAAATGGTCGAACCAAAAGGAGTGGATGGTATTCAAGATAGTTAGAATTTCTTTCAATCTTGGATGGTTTGGATCAGTTTGAAACTGATACCCATGGAAAACAAATTAAAGATCACGGTAATGGTTAATACCATGAATAACGGGATCCAGGGCGTGGTGGTGACGACCGAACGGATCACATCAAAATCGATTTCGATGCTGGATAAGAATTTCATGGGGATAAAGACCAATAAAAACAACACTGCATACACCGCCATGGCAATAAAGCGTGCTTTGGATAGATCAAATTTGAAATAAATCGGAATCTGGATCGCACACAATATCGGGGCGATACAGCTCACTGCGACCAATAACATGATTTGATCCACATTGGATTCTCCGGTAAATAAAAGAATGGATAATGCCACGAGAAACAGGATTATGGTGCTACCATAAACCATCCAGTATTTGCTGAGCACATAATCTTTACGGGATAAAGGTAAAAGAAAGATCTGGTTCAAACCATGGTCATAACGATCGAGAGAAATGGTTGTGACCAACAATAACGATAAATAGACCAGTAAAAATACCGTGATCCCAAACAAAGTATCGCTAATATCCGCACCATTTTGCACCGTTAACATCAATACCACGATGACAAAGATACAAGATAAGCCATAGGATAACGCATTACGTTTGAGCATGGTCAGATTATACAGCATCATGGTTTTCATCATGCTTCCTCCTTTCCCACCAAGATCATCATCAATTGATCCAGTGTCGTTTTTTCAATAATCCAATCGGGATGTTTGGTTCGGATATCTTCGCGATCATTGGTCAAAACCATCGTTCCCCAAGGGGTCTTTAAGGAAGGCTCATTGGTAAACCCGCTCGTTGCATAATCTTGATCCGTGAATTTGATCACCCCATAGGATTCATCCAATGCATTCATAGTGGTTTCAAAGATGATCTTGCCTTGATCGATAAGCAATATACGATCCGCCAGTGTAGCAAGATCAGAAGAAATATGACTGGATATCAAGATACTGTGGTTTTCACCCTCCGCCATAAAATCCCGTAAAATGTCCAGGATTTTAGTGCGGGCCACCACATCCAATCCGGCTGTTGGTTCGTCCAGGATCAATGTGGTTGCACCAATGGATAACGCCATGTCCAATTTTGCCAATACATTCATCCCAGTCGAAAAGGTCGAAAGTGGTTTATCCATCGCTAAATTGTATTTGGTAGCAAAGCCAAGAAAATGCTCCCTATTCCATTTTGGATATGCCGATGCCATGATCCTTTCGATATCTTTTAACCGCATCACTTTATTAAAACCGGCATCGCCCATGACCACCCCGATGGATGATTTATCCTCATGGCAAAGATGCCATGCATCTTTGCCATTGATATGGACCTGTCCACCATCCGCGATGGTCAAACCAAGCAATGCTTTGAATGTCGTGGTCTTCCCACTGCCATTGCGTCCGATCATCGCTACGACTTCCCCATCACAAACATCAAAGCTGACATTTAAATGAAACGATCCATAATTTTTTGTCAGACTGTTAATTTGAATCATACAAATCCTCCAATAACAGATGGAGCAGTTGATCACATTGTTGTTTGGTATAACCCAGTTTGACCAATCGATTCAACCCATCATTGATCTTTTCTTCCGCCTCATGTTCCAAAGATTCTTTGATCAAACCATCGTTATTCATGGATACAAAACTGCCTTTTCCATGAATGGTTGTGACAAGACCACGACTTTCCAATACATCGTACGCTTTCTTTACTGTCAGACTGGAAATGCGAAGTGTATTGGCCAATGCCCTGACAGAAGGTAGATTACTTCCGGCACTTAATGATCCATCCATGATCTCCTTGGCAATGGCATCCACGATCTGTTCATAAATCGGAACCATGGAGCTTGTATTGATAATGATGTGCATAATTTCCTCCATCCATAAACAGTATATAACAGTATGAAACAGTGTCAATAACCAAGAAAACTTTTTCAGATCCTTTTAAGCAAAAAAACGTTGAGCTGTTGATTTCTGTACCCCCCCCCGCTTAAAATCAAGATAATCAACGTCGCAGATTTTACACACTGTGTTACGAGTCATTGCAATTCAAGGAGGTAAACCACAATGAGTCAAAACAAGTCCAATGATACCCTGACGAAGATCGTCGCTTTTCTGCTCAATATCAAAACCATCATCATTTTGATTGTGATCATCGCTATTGTGGCATTTTTTGCACTGGATCTGGATGAACGATTCTTTACAAAGAGCAAAAGCACCAAACTTGGTTTTGAAGATATCGGCGAATTAGCCACCCAATCCGCTTATTTAACCGAAGTCAACGTGCAGGAAGCAAGCCGAAATTTCTTTGGCATCGAAATCCCATTCACCCAAAGCAAATACATCTACAGTTATGATGTTGTTGTAAAAGCTGGCTTCAACTTCAGCGAAATCGAATACGATGTTACCGATACAAAAGTGATCATCACCATGCCCCAGCCGTATATTACCGACTGCGTTGTTGATACGGATTCATTTATGATCTATCACGAAAGTGAAAGTATCTTTACACCATTCACATTGGAGCAGAATAATGCAGCTTTGACCCAGTTGGAAGACAATGCAAAACAGGACGCGATCGATAACGGAATCCTCGACCAAGCAAAAGTAAACGGCGAAACTTTACTGGAAGCATTCTTTTCAGCTTTATATCCAAGTGATGAATATGAATACGAATTTCATTATGAATGATCATACTCGTTGTTTTTCACATGAATAAATCATACCGGGTTAAAAGAAAAGCACTTCACTGAAGTGCTTTCTTTTATGATTGTGATTCACTCATAAATAGCTTTTCACTGGATTTCAGATTGTCATATTCTTTCTTCACTTTGATGATCAAAATACACAATGCAATCAGTATAAGAATCATAAAGAGTTGAACCGAAGCCATTGCAAAAAGTGAAGAAAGGCCAACGAAAACACAACAAACACATTCGTAATACCATAGCGTTTTCCAACGATATGCGATATTTTCATCCAATGGTAAAACCAAGCGCATATGACATTGATACAACCAATACATGCCGAATAGTTCAGCAATCAAGCCAGAAACCAACAGAATTACCATAGCAAAGAGTTTCCTTGGTTCATTGGTAAAAACCAAATCACAATGGTGATCACGATAGATACGCCCCATCCAATCATCGTATATCGGTATCGTGACTGAAATGCAATCAAGCGTGACAAGACAACCATCTGCAGGATGGTAGAAACAAAATTGATGATATCCATGATCTTGTCATCAACATTCAATCGTTGCAATACCGTTCCACCAAAAACAGAAACAACCAAATCAACAAAAAAAATGATCAATAATGCATGAAAGCATTGTCTCATCCGTTTCCGTTGGTCCAAGTCATAATTCAAAATGGTCTGATCCATGTTCATCCTCCATTCAATTGAAACGTTCACTTCAATTGAATTATCCCATGGTCACACCATTGTTTCATTGTGCCAATTCCATATTGGCGATCATCATCTTGATCCGATTTTCCTGATTCACATGGGACGCACTGGGATCATAATCCACACAGATGATATTGGCATTGGGATATAATTCCTTGATTTTCTTATTCATTCCCTTCGCCACGATATGATTGGGCAGACAGCCAAATGGCTGACAAGAAACGATATTGTTCACCCCACTTTTGATCAATGCCACCATCTCATGCGTCAGCAGCCATCCCTCTCCCATTTTCACGCCATGGTCGATGATCTCATTGCCATCGTTGACGATCTCTTCGAAATCATCCATCATCCTAAATTTTCCATTCGCCTGGATATTACGATTGATCACTCGCTGGGTCTTGACAATAAACTTCACGGCAAATTCTGTTATGAATCGACTTTTAGCCGAGCGATGATAGTATTCATAATCGTAGCGATTGTTGCGCAAGGAATACAACATGAAATCCATCACGCCACTGAGCACTGGTTCACACCCATTTTCGATCAAAAAATCTTCCAAATGATGATTGCCCAGTGGCGCATACTTCATATAGATCTCCCCGACAATGCCGACCTTGGGTTTATGTTGACCCGTCAAGGGAATATTGGCAAAATCATGAATGATCGCTTTGCTGATCTTATTGACATCGCGGTATTTACCGCTTTTACAGTATTCATTGATCCGATCACACCAAACGTTGCATAACGTATCACTGGCCCCTTTTTGTTTTTCATAGGGTTTGGTTTGATTGTGCAGCCATTGCAGCAAATCCCCATACAGAAATACATAAACAAAACGCAATAACAGCGGCACGGTCAATTTGAATCCGCTGTTTTTTTCCATTCCATTGGCGGATACTGAGATCACCGGAACATATTCCATCGATGCATTGACCAATGCTTTGCGCAAAAGATGAATGTAGTTGCTGGCTCGACATCCGCCACCGGTCTGGGTAATGGCCACCGCACAGTGGTGCGGATCATATTTTCCGCATTGCAGACCATAAATCAATTGGCCGATGGCCAATAATGCGGGATAACACATATCATTGTGGACATATTTCAGACCAGTTTCGATAATGGCCGCTTCATCCTGATCCGATAAGACTTCCAATCGATACCCATTGGTTCCCAATAAAGTGGTCAACATGCGAAAGTGAATGGGTAACATGGATGGCACCAAAATGGTATGGGTTTTTTTCATTGCTTTGGTAAATTCTACTCTTTCCATAATGTCCCTTCCTTTTCATTGATCGCGGCTTTGAGCGAACGGCAGCGGATGGTCACGGCACCCAGATTATCGACTTCGTCGATTTTGATCTGGGTATAGAATTTATCTTTTCGACGCAAAATGACACGGACTTCGTCCGTGGTGACGGCATCGATGCCGCAACCAAAAGAGACGAGTTGGATCAATTGCATATGGTCATGTTCATTAACGAATTGGGCGGCTTTGTAAAGCCGAGAATGGAATGCCCATTGGTTCAAGACATTCACCTGGGGTTCTGTTTCATCATGGGCCACGGCATCTTCACTGACCACGACGAAATCCAATGCGTTGAGCAAACCGGCAATACCATGATGGATCATCGGATCGATATGATAGGGTCGTCCAGCCAAGATGATGGTTTGAAGATCATGGGCCTTGGCATATTCAATGGCCTTTTTACCGTGATCATAAATCGATCGATGATAGGTGGTCAGATCATCAAATCCCTTGGCAAAAGCCATTTTGACTTGATCCAACGTTATTAAGGGATCCAATGGTCGAACCACTTCATATAACTTTTCAACCACATAATCCGCATTGTTGATATCCAAATATGGCATCAATAAAGTGGTTTCTCCCATTTCCAGATTGGCATCGATCACATTGGGATAATACGCGACCACCGGGCAGTTGTAGTTTTTCCCCGAATTTTCTTCGATATTGTAGGTCATGCAGGGATAGAAGATCACATCCACTTTTTTATCCACTAGATTCTGGATATGACCATGCATATATTTGGCCGGATAACACACCGTATCACTGGGGATGGTGAACTGGGCTTTTTCATACAAAGATTTGCTGGATTCATCACTGAAAACCACATTGAACTGCAATGCATCAAAGAAACCATTCCATAATGGTGCCAATTCATACATGTTCAACGCCATCGGCAAACCGACCGTAGGTCGGTTTGCTCCATGATTACCATGGTTCAAACCACGGATATACTGATACTTGTAATCATACAGATTGGGCAATTCGTTTTTCTTTTTGACATTGCTGAAACGATCACATTTGTTACCCGCTACATAACGGGATCCATCCTTAAACGTATGGATCGTTAAATAACATTGGTTCCCACATGCCTGGCAATGAAACGAACGGACGTCGCACTCAAATGCATTCAATTGATCTAAGCTTAACAGATTGGATTGATCCTGGTGCAGCTGACGGGAAAGTAATGCACAGCCAAAGGCCCCCATCAAATGCGCAATATTGGGGCGTGTGACCGTCTTGTTCAATTCCATTTCAAAGCATCTTAAAATGGTGTTGTTTAAAAATGTTCCACCTTGCACGACCACATGATCGCCTAATTCATCCACACTGCGGACCCGAATGACTTTATATAACGCATTTTTCACAACAGATCGGCATAATCCGGCAGAGATATCTTCGATGGTCGCACCATTTTTCTGAGCTTGCTTCACGCTGGAATTCATGAACACGGTACACCGCGTACCTAACGATACCGGATGTTTGGATTTCAAACCTAAATTAGCAAAATCCACCACGGAATACCCCATGGATGTGGCAAAGGTTTCGATGAATGAACCACATCCACTGGAACATGCTTCATTCAAGATCACTTCATCAATGGCATGGTCTTTGATCTTGAAACATTTGATGTCCTGACCACCGATATCGATGATAAAGGACACATCGGGATTGAAGTGTTTGGCCGCGGTATAGTGTGCATAGGTTTCAACCACGCCTAAGTCCACATGAAATGCATTTTTGATCAACGTTTCACCATAGCCGCATACACCCGATCCGACGATGGTTATACCATATTGATCCGTTAATTGACGCACTTTGATCAATTGTTCCTTGATCAATTCCAATAGCTTACCTTCATTGGATGCATAGTACTGATACAAAATATCATTGGATTCGGAGAGTAAAACCACCTTGATCGTCGTGGATCCCGCATCGATACCCAACCAGGCATTGCCATGGTATTAACTGATATCGGCCAGTTCGATACTGCCTAAATTATGACGATTGACGAAATCATAATATTGTTGCTTGTTGGCAAATAACGGTGGTTCGCTTTCATCGGTGTGTTTGATGGCACACACCGATTCAAACAATTTTTCCAATTGATCATAATGATACCCTTCGCGAAGATTCATCGCACAAAGGGCAGCACCCCAGGCAACGGAATAAATGCCTTCCTGTGGGAAGATGGCATGGTCCTCATCCAGCTTCAATGTGGCTTTGAAGCGTTGTTGCAACCCTTTCATAAACGATGCCGGACCACCGAGAAAAATGACGGTACCTTCGATCTTTCGTCCCTAGGCAAGACCAGAAACGAATTGGTTGACGACCGCTTGAAATATGGACGCACATAAATCCGGTTTGCAAACCCCTTGGTTCAACAATGCCTGTACATCCGTTTTAGCAAATACACCACAACGGGAAGCAACGGGATACAGCATTTTCGCTTGTAACGCTAGTGCATCCATTTCTTCCAGTGTGATATTCAACAATGATGCCATCTGATCGATAAATGCCCCGGTACCGCCGGCACACGTGGAATTCATACGTGAATCCACCACTTTATCCATGAAGACCAACTTGGCATCTTCGCCGCCAAGCTCGACGATCGCATTGGCTTGCGGATAGCGCTGACGAACCAAAACACTTTCAGCATATACTTCCTGGCTGAAGTTCAATCCGGCATCATTGGCAATACCCAAACCACTGGAGCCACTCATCGAAACATAGATCTGATGATCTTCCAATAAGGGTTTGACTTCTTTTAATTTATCCAGACAAACCTGACGTGCCTGAGATTTATGACGGTCATAGGAATGATAAAGTACATTTTGTGCTTCATCCAATATGACGAATTTGATCGATGTTGACCCGATATCGATCCCTAAATAACGTTTCATTGTGTGTACTACTCCTTTTATACTTTCGCAATTGGCTGGCTAATGGCGATGGATCTGATCCCATGAAGATTTGATCTGTTCACCGATATTCAGATTGAATTTGGCCAATGGGAAAGCGGCGTGAATGTGCGAGAGAATGCGATGGTTGCTGATCGCATAGAAGCTTTTTAATTTATGGCGGATCTGTGCATAACGTGGATCAGAATTCAACAGCACCTTGAATTGATCCAGATGATATTGATTATCCAGTTTGATGCGATCATTGATGGAGCTTAGTTCCACAGATACTTTTGCTAAGATATGATTGCGCTGGATCAATGTGTTGGTGGTCAGCGTCAGATCGATACTGAATCCGATGGAGATGATCAAAACCAAAAGATAAACCCAGTGCATGGGCAATATCATCACGCCTTCGCGGATCAATGGATGCACGCCATAGACCACAACCAACCCCAAAAGACCGAAAAAGAAGCTGTTTCGCAAACAGATCCGTCCTTTCAGATTGAACCGATAGGTGGAATAATCCCACCAACGGGTATGGAACATTTTTTCCAAGAGCCAACTGGTAAAGTATTCCAATGCGCTGGTCAAAACCACAGAGACACCAAACACCACCATCGGATAGGCGCGAAGTGGCCACATGGTTCCCAATACGATCAATGCACCGAACCCATAGATCGGACAATACGGGCCATAAAGAAAACCACGGTTGATCCAATGGGGTTTAGGTTTTGCAAATATCGAACAATACATGGATTCCACCATCCAGCCTAAAATGGCGTAGGTAAAAAAGTAATCCAGACATATCACTTTTGAAGCAACCATGATGGATACTTTAACCATTCAAGATAAACTGAACATAAACTGAATATGAAATTATTGTATGGTTTTGACCAAGAAAACAGGATCGCTTCGACTGAAGCGATCCTGTTTTCTATAACTGACTATACTGATGGGTGATGCACCAGTGTTTGACCACCGATGCGATGGTTTCTACCACCCGTGGATCTAAGGGTGAGGGCAGGATATGATCTGCGGATAAATGCTTCTCATCGACTAAGGATGCGATGGCTTTGCTGACGTCGATGAACATGGATCGATCATAGCCAGTGGCTCTTGCATCCAAAAGTCCTCTGAAAATACCGGGAAATGCCAGCAGATTATTGACCTGGTTGGGATAATCACTGCGCCCGGTGGCAATGATGGTGGCACCAGCAGCTTTGGCGTCTTCATAGGATATTTCTGGATTAGGATTCGCCAAAGCAAAAACGAAATTGGGATGATGCATGGTTTCAACCATTTCCCGGGAAATGATATTGGCCACGGATACGCCGATAAAACCATCGGCATCTTTCATGGCTTGGGCTATGGATCCATAATGGACATTGTCCAGATTTACGTAATCCAATAATTCCTGTTTGAGTGGATCATAGGATTCTTTTTGGTCCTGAACCAGACACCCGTCTTTGTCAAATGCAATGATATGGTTGAAACCATATTGATACAATAATTTGATGATGCTACTACCAGCTGCCCCTGTACCGCTGATCACGATTTTGAATTCAGATGGATCTTTATGCGTGAGTCGGATCACATTGATCAATGCCGCCAGGACAACAATGGCGGTACCATGTTGATCATCATGGAATACCGGTATATTACATTCTTTTTGTAAACGTTGTTCAATTTGTACACATCGGGGTGCACTGATATCTTCCAGATTGATCGCACCAAAACTTGGCGCGATGGTTTTGACCACCTCAATGATGGTTTCTACATCTTGATTATCCAACACGATCGGCGTGGCATTGATATTGGCAAATGCATTCATCAACAAACATTTGCCTTCCATCACCGGCATCGCCGCTTTCGCGCCGATATTGCCCAGCCCGAGTACTGCTGAACCATCCGAAATCACAGCGACACTGTTGCCAACACCCGTATATCGGTATACATCGATTGGATTTTCAGCAATCTTCAAACATGGTGCCGCCACACCAGGAGAATACGCCAGTGATAGATCTTCCTTGGTTTTGGCATTCATGGTTGGAACCATTTTCAGTTTGCCTTTGGTCGTTTCATGCAACACTAATGCTTTTTCATTGATATCCATAGAATAAACCCCTTGGTCGGCTTCAGTATAAGCCGACCAAGGGGTTTGATAAAGTCATGGTTTTTCACCCTGATTCAGGCAATGGTCAAACCATTAGGGTTTGATTTCGATCTTACCAGTGGATCGCTCATCATCCTTGATGATTTCACCCACTGAGGGAACGATGATCAAACCATCGTATGGATTTTTGATCGAGATCACATGGGTGGTGATCGTGGCATTGACCTCACTTTTTTCAAACGCCAGATCTGTATCGATCATCGCACAATCGATCAATGTCAGATGCGTGCAATAGCATAAGGGTTGTGTCCCAATAATGGTGCAATGATCAAAAGTGATATGATCGGAATACCACGCTAAGTATTCCCCTTTGACCACACAGTTTTTCAACGTCACGTTTTTGCCATGCAAAAAGGCATCCTTGGTATCGAATTCACAGTTTTCGAAGGTGACATTTTCAATATACTGAAAGGAATATTTTCCCTTCATTTTCATATCATTGATATGCATTTGGGTCGAACGCATGAACAAGTATTCACCGTGGATCGTGGTATGTTCAATGGTCAGTCCATGGGTAAACCAACCAAATTCAGGGGAATCGATGTCACAGTTTTTGATGGTGACATCACAACACTCCCGTAATGCTTTGATCCCATGCATTTTGGTTTGATCAATGCTGATATGATCACTGTACCATAATGCTGCTCTGCAATTGGGTGTCATTTCACTGTTTTTCATGGTCAAACCATGCACATGCCATAATGGGTATCTGAGATTGAAATACGTATCGTTAATGGTAACATCACGACATTCCTTGATCGCACTTTCTCCATCCAATGGTCCATCAAAAGCACAATGATCGATCATCATATGGTTTCGACCATATAACGCCCTCTCTTCATCCATTTTCTGATTTTGAATCACTTCCATCGTTGCTTCCATCCTTTCCATCATTGTTTTGTATCTGAAAAATCAAATAATCCGCACAATCGATCCGTGTTTGTACCTGGTGCATCATTTCCAACAATGCCTGCCGTTTTCTGGTTAAAAATGAACATTGATCAGCTTTGTGGTTCAAACCAAAAAACCGGTCGATCTCTTTTGCCGTGCAGCCGCACGCTTTTAGATCCTGTATACACACAGTGCGTTGATGATATTCTTTTTCATTCATCGCCATTTATCATAGACATTTTGTTAGCGAATAGCGAATTCGAATTTATAATACGTATACATAGTGATTAACTATACATAAGGAGCAGTTCATGGAATTGAGAGTATTGGAATATTTTTTGGCCGTTGCACGGGAACAAAGCATCTCCGCTGCAGCCGCTTCCCTACATCTATCTCAACCGACCCTTTCCGTCCAATTGCGTCAATTGGAACAAGAACTGGGAAAACCATTATTGATCCGTGGCAGCAACGGTACACGCAAAATCACCTTGACCCAGGAAGGCATGATCTTGCGCAAACGAGCCGAAGAAATCATCGCTTTGGTGCATAAAACCGAAAATGAAATTACATATGACGATGCCCATTTAGCCGGCGATATTGCCATTGGTGCCGGTGAAACTCAAAGCATTCGATTACTGGCACGGGTGGGAAAAACATTGAACCAGCGTTACCCGGATCTGCATTACCATATCATCAGCGGCAACGCCGAATTCGTTTATAGTCAACTGGATCAAGGCAGCATTGATTTCGGTTTGGTATTCGGACATGTCAACACCACAAAATACGAGTATCTACCATTGCCGGATAAAGACCAATGGGGTGTTTTGATGCGAAATGATTCACCATTGGCACATCTTTGCGGGATCCAACCACAGGATTTGATGGATAAACCATTGATCCTTTCGCATCAGGATGATGTCAATGGTGTGATATCACCCTGGTTCAAAACGTCCTTAACGCACCTGAATATCGTGGCGACCTATAATCTGGTATTCAATGCATCGATCATGACCCGTGAAGGACTGGGCTATACCATCACCTTAGATCATCTGATCAATACCGACCATTCCGAATTAGTGTTTGTACCATTGGATCCCCCGTTATATTCCAGTGCCAGTATCATTTGGAAAAAGTATCAAATATTAAGCAAACCGGTGCAAAAATTTCTGGATTGCCTTTCATTGGAAATCAAAAAACAGCAAACCCTTCGTTGACAATAAAGCAAAAGGCTCGATTATCGAGCCTTTTGCAGTAATTGGATGATTTTTATTTGATGATCGGATCATTTGGATTGAAGTAATCGATTTTCATGGCATGACGAACTTCAGCCATGGTCTCCATCGCTCTCTGTCGGGCTTTTTCGCACCCTTTTTGTAAGATATCCATCACTTCATCCATGTGATTTTCCCAATATGCGCGACGTTCTCTGATCGGCGCCAGTTCTTCCTGCATGACGGAATTGAGGAATTTTTTGACTTTGACATCCCCCAATCCGCCTTTTCGGTAATGGTCTTTCAATTCATCGAGGTTTTTGTATTCCGGAAGATATTTTTCAAAATCACCGTCATGAACGAATGCATCCAAATACGTGAATACACAATTGCCTTCCACGCATCCGGGATCACAGACGCGGATGTGGTTAGGGTCGGTATACATGGACATGATCTTTTCACGGACGGTTTTTTCATCATCGGACAGATAGATGCAGTTGTTCAGACTCTTGCTCATCTTGGCATGACCATCCGTGCCCGGTAAACGCCGACAGGTGGCATTGGTTGAAACCATGATCTTTGGTTCAATTAATGTTTCGCCATACGTTTGATTGAATTTATGCACGATCTCCTGACATTGTTCGATCATCGGTGCCTGATCATCCCCCACTGGCACTACTGTGGCTTTAAATGCGGTAATATCGGAAGCCTGGGAAATCGGGTAGGTGAAAAAGCCGACCGGTATGGAGGTGTTGAAACCACGCTGCTGGATCTCACTTTTGACCGTGGGATTGCGTTGCACTCTGGAAACGGTGACCAGATTCATGTAATAGAATGTCAATTCGGTTAATTCGGGAATCATGGATTGAATGAAGATCACGCTTTTATTGGGATCGATGCCGCAGGAAAGATAATCCAAAGCGACCTGAACGATGGATGAGCGGATCTTTTCGGGATTGTCAAAATTATCGGTCAATGCCTGGGCATCGGCGATCATGATGTAGATTTCATCATATTCACCGCTATTTTGTAATATTACCCGTTGACGAAGCGAGCCGACATAGTGACCGATATGCAACCGTCCGGTGGGACGATCACCGGTTAAAATAATCTGTTTCATAGACCTCCTTTGGTTGAACCATTGATTATTGGTTTGAATCATCATATTCCAGTGCGCTTGAAATGTCACTTGGCATGCGCCAGTCACCCCTGGGGGACAGACAGACACTGCCGACTTTGACCCCATCGGGCAGACAATTGCGTTTGAATTGCTGGGAATAGAAGCGTTTGTAGAAGATATCCAGGGTATCGTCGATGGTCGAACCATCGATCGATGGAAATGCAATACGGGCTAACATGCGGATTTTTAAATGGTCATAACCATTGCGTAAATAATGGTAAAGGAAAAAGTCCTGTAAGTCATATTTACCGATGGTGTCTTCAGTTTTTTGAGTGATCTGACCATCTTTACCCGGTAATAATTCCGGAGAAATGGGAGTATCCACGATATCCTTCAACACCGTTTCATATTCTGGATGGATCTGACCATACGCTTCGACCAGATAACGGACCAATGTTTTGGGAATGGAACCATTGACCCCATACATACTCATATGGTCGCCATTATAGGTACACCACCCAAGGGCCAGTTCGCTCAAGTCACCGGTACCGATGACGATACCACCGCATTTATTGGCAATATCCATCAATATCTGGGTTCTTTCTCTGGCTTGGGTATTTTCATAGGTGACATCGAAAATCATCGGATCATGATCGATATCTTTAAAATGTTGGACACACGCAGCGGTGATATCCACAGTTTGGATGGTCACACCACTTAATGCCATCAGATCCATTGCATTGTTGCGTGTCCTTTCCGTTGTACCAAAACCCGGCATAGTGATCGCCAAGATATCTTTATGGTCATAACCAAGGCGATCAAAAGCATCCAGTGTCACTAACAATGCCAATGTAGAATCCAATCCACCCGATATGCCGATCACTGCTTTTTTACAATGAATGTGTCTTAAGCGGGTGGCTAAACCACGCGATTGCATGGACATGATTTCTTTGCAACGCGATTGACGTTGGTTAAGATCATCCGGAACGAATGGATACGGATCCACAAAATGTGGTTGAAGTTGTACATCGACCGCTAGATGACCACATTGGATCGAACGATAGTCCATGAATTCATTGTCACGATATTGGGAATGATAGACCAAGCGGTCATGTTTGATCTTCTGAAGATCGATCAATCCAGTCAATAAACCATGATTCTCATCCGTATAGGCAATGGTTGAACCACATTGTGCAATCATACCCGCACTGGAAAAGACCAGATCACTGCTGGATTCACCATCGCCACTGGATGTATAGACATACCCGCAATATTGACGAGCAGAAGTCATGGAAATCAGATTTTTCCGATATTCCATCTTGGCTACCGCCTCATTACTGGCACTGGGATTGACCATCACCAATGCCCCATTCGCACAGGCATAATGTCCCATGGGACAGGATACCCATAGATCTTCACAGATCTCGATGCCATAGATCAATTCATCACATCGAAAAAGCAGATCAGTTCCAAAGGGAATGGTTTGACCATGAATATCCATGGTTTGACCATGGATATGCTTCCCACTTGCAAACCAACGGGATTCATAAAACTCATTGTAATTGGGGATATAACTTTTGGGTACGATCCCTTTGATGGTATGACCATTGATCACAACGGCACAGTTATATAACTGGTTATGCCATACTAACGGTAATCCCACCACCACATTGATGGTCTCATCCACATCTTCTGTGATTTGGTTCAAACCATCCATACACTGCTTGATCAGATATTCTTTCAAAAACAGATCCCCACACGTATATCCAGATAATGAAAGTTCCGGAAATACCACAAGATCCACCTGATCATTTTTTGCCTGCTGGATCAATGCTTTGATTTGGTTCACATTCGATCCAACATCCGCCACTGAAACATCAAAAGATGCCGCAGCGACCTTGATATAACCATACCGACTCATGCGATCGCTCCTTTCTTTCGAAGTGCATCCGCAACAATTTTCGGACAAACATGATCGACATAATCCCAATTACCATCAACGATCGCATTCCGCACATTGGTTGAAGAAATGGATTCGATTTGTTCAACCTTTGGAATAAAGGTGAACTGATGTTGGTAGGGAAGCAATTGCGGATGATCCATGAAATACGTTTTTGCATCTTCACTGATCCGGGTAAACATCAGGAAATGATACGTTTCGACCAATGCCTGTCCATTGTACCAATTGAGCAATTCATCACATTTTTCATCCCCACACATCCACCAGATCGTGGATGTGGGATAAAGGGATTGAAGATGGGCGAGTGTATCATAGGTGCGATAGGTGATCCCTTCCAGTTCAACGGTGGATAAAACCACACGATCCATTGGTTGAACCACTGCTTTTAACAGTTGTAAACGAAAGGCATCATCATAAATACTGGTCCCATCCATCTTTTTCCATGTCTTCATGAACTTTTGTGCGGTTGGTATGACCACCACGATACTGTCTTTGATCGCTTCCAATGCCATATCGATCAATTTGACATGGGCATTGGTCAATGGATTGAATGTTCCACCATACGCAATGATATTAGCTGCCATGGTGCCTCGATTCACTCAATAATTTCATCTTCAGATCATACATGGTTTGACTCATGTCCAAATAATGCAAATGCGGATTGACGAAACGCTGCTCTTCGTCCCAAATCTCATGATCCAACTGATGACGGACATAATACCGGATTTGATCCAAAGTAGGTAATGGTTTGACCAATTCACCCTTATCGATCACTTTCGATAACAACGGTTTACCGCTACAATTTTCAAATACCCGATGTTTCCAAGGCTTTTTTGGATCCATATATGGATATGGTTTGGAAAGATCCACGGTTTCTTCATGCAAACTCAGCATATCGGCGACCGCTTTGCCGAATTCATCATAAATGCGCCATACTTGTTTAAAACCCGGGTTGGTGATCTTTTCCACGTTTTCACTGATTTTGATCTTGGGGATCATCACACCATCTTTGACGATGGCCACATTTTTATACACTGCACCGAATACCGGATGACTTTTGGATGTGATCAACCGTTCACCGACTCCAAACGAATCGATTCTAGCACCTTGGTTGAACAGCGATTCAATGGAAAATTCATCCAAGGAATTCGATACCACGATCATACAATCCTCTAGGCCGGCCGCATCGAGCATCTTGCGGCATTTTTTGCTTAAGTATGCTAAATCCCCACTGTCTAAGCGGATCCCTTTAAGGCGTTTACCCATCGGCTCCAATACTTCTTTGGCCACACGGATCGCATTGGGGACACCGGAATGCAATACATCATAGGTATCCACTAAAAGCACGGTATTATCCGGATACGTCAGCGCATATTGACGGAATGCCGCAAACTCATCTTCAAACACCATCACCCAGGAATGGGCCATCGTGCCGGAAACCGGGATATCGAACATCTGTCCAGCCAATACAGTGGCGGTGGAATTCACCCCGCCGATATAGGCCGCACGGGCACCATAAACCGCCGCATCCCCATTGTGCGCACGCCGTGCACCAAAATCGGATACCGCTCGGCCTTGGGCAGCACGAACGATTCGGTTGGCTTTGGTGGCAATCAAGGTTTGGTGGTTCATGATCAATAACATCATGGTTTCAACCAATTGGGCATCGATGAGTGGTGCGACCACAGTAATGACCGGTTCATTGGGATAAATGACCGTGCCTTCCGCCACGGCATAGATATCCCCTTTGAACCGGAATGATCGCAGATATTCCAGAAACGAATCTGAAAAACAATGCTGACTTCTCAGATAATCAATATCCGCATCATCAAAATGTAGATTCAACACGTAATCGACGATCTGCTGCAGACCGGCAAAGATACTGAATCCCGCTTCATCGGGATTGGTTCTGAAAAATAAATCAAAGACAGCGACCTGATCTTGAAGATTTGCATTGAAGTAACCATTGGACATGGTCATTTCATAAAAATCCATGATCATCGACAGATTACGGGAATCAGATTGAAGTTTATGCATTGGTTTCACCATTTTTAACCTTTTACTTGTTCTATTTTAATCAAAAAATATACAAGATATAACAAAAATCAAGAACGGATAGACCGTTCTTGATTGAAATGGTTCGACCATACTATATATGCATGATAAATACCGCAATGTTGAAGTAAATCAATAACGACAATGCATCCACGATGGTTGTGATCAATGGTGAAGCCATCAATGCCGGATCCAATCCTAACTTCTTGGCCGCCATGGGTAACAGACAACCCAATGACTTGGCGATCAATACCACTAAAAGAATGGTTAGACCAATGACCACCGCCACAGCAATATTTTGATACTGGATGGCAATGCGGATCCCATTGACCACACCCAGGATCACACCACAGATCAATGCCACCCTGATCTCTTTCCACCAACACTTTAATACATCCCGTGTTTCGATCTCTCCCGTGGCCAGACCACGAATGATCAGTGTCGATGCTTGAGATCCACTGTTTCCACCAGTATCCATCAACATCGGGATAAAGGAAACCAATAGTGGGATCGCTGAGAAGGCTTCTTCATAATGCGTTAGTATGGCACCGGTAAACGTTGCTGACAACATCAAAAACAACAACCACAAAATCCGGTGTTTGGCCAGATCCCACACACTGCTTTTCAGATACGAATCTTCGTTTGGTTGCAAACCACCCATCAACTCGAAGTCTTCCGCAGTTTCTTCATGCATGACGTCGATCACATCATCAATGGTGATGATCCCCACCAACCGTTCTTCCTGATCCACCACCGGCATTGCCAGAAAATCATATTTATCAAATGTTTTGGCCACATCTTCCTGATCATCCAGAGTATGCAGTTTGATCACGGTGGTTTCCATGATGTCAGCGATCTTGTCTTCATATTGACTCAACAATAAATCTTTGACCGTGACCACACCCATCAGATGACGTGCATTATCGATGACATAACAGGTATAAATGGTTTCGGTATCCCGGCCGACTTTACGGATACGCTCAAAGCTCTCTTTGACCGTCATATCCATTTTCAGATCCACAAATTCGGTCGTCATGATGCTTCCGGCAGAATCTTCCGGGTATTTGAGCAATTCATTGATATCTTTGCGCTGTTGTGGATCGATGTTGGCCAATATCTTTTTGACCATGATCGCCGGCATTTCACTGATCAGATCTGCGGCATCATCGGCATACAGATTGTTGATGATATCCTTAAGTTCATTATCTTTTAAGATGTTGATCAGTTTTTCCTGGGTTTCGCTTTCCATGCGGCTGAAAACATCCGCCGCTTCATCTTTGTCCAAAAGCCGAAAAACCAATGCCCCATCTTCCGGTGGAAGTTCATCGATGATTTCGGAAAGGTCGGCCTGATTGAGGGCCTGCAGGTAGCCTTTGAGTTGAGCAAATTGCTTATTGGCAATGAATGCGATGATTTTTTCTTTCATGGTTTCGCTTCCTCTCTTTCATTGAATGGTTGAATTAAAGAAGCGTTGAAACGAATTCGAAAGTGCGTATGGAACACGCACTAGGTTCCAACGCACTACTATGTCCGCCTTCCATACGATCACCTCCTTTGACCGTGAAAATTATATATGGATTTAAGGAAGATTTGACTTTAATTTTGTTAAATGTTTGTGATGGTTGAACCATCGAATAAAAGAAAAAGGAGCAATGCTCCTTTTCGATTTTTTATTGGCGGTCTTTGTACATCGTTTCGTAATAGTGCTGGTAATCACCATTGACGATGGGTTGCCACCAGTCTTTATTGGACAGGTACCAATCAATGGTTTCTTTGATGCCTTTATCGAACGTATAGACCGGTTTCCAACCCAATTCTTTCTCCATTTTGGTCGGATCGATGGCATAACGCAGATCATGTCCGGGACGATCTTTGACGAAATGGATCAAAGATTCATCTTTACCCAATTGTTTCAATATGGTTTTGACCACTTCCAGATTGTTCCGTTCATTGTGTCCGCCGATGTTATAGACTTCACCTTCTTTGCCGTTGTGGATAATCAGATCAATGGCACTGCAGTGGTCATAAACATGCAACCAATCCCGTACGTTGGTCCCTTGGCCGTATACGGGTAATGATTCATCATTCAATGCCCGTTGGATCATCAACGGGATCAATTTTTCCGGGAATTGGTAAGGACCATAGTTATTGGAACATCTTGAAATGGTTGCTTTCAATCCATACGTACGAACGTAAGCATTGACCAATAAGTCGGCGCTGGCTTTGGAGGCTGAGTATGGACTGGAGGTATGCAGCGGTGTGGACTCCGTAAACAAAAGATCCGGTCGATCCAGTGGCAGATCCCCATATACTTCATCGGTCGATACCTGATGGAACCGTTTGACATCATATTTGCGGCATAGATCCATCAATACCTGTACGCCCAGGATGTTGGTCTTTAAAAACACTGCCGGATCGACCACGGAACGGTCGACATGGGTTTCTGCAGCAAAATTGACGACCACATCAAAGTGATATTGTTCAAACAGATGGGCCATGGTTGAACCATCGGTAATATCTGCTTTGACAAATGTAAAATTAGCTTGATCCATCAATGGTTTCAATGTAGCCAGATTCCCGGCATACGTCAGTGCATCCACCGCAATGATTTGATCATTTGGATAATGGTTGAACCAATAGTGGGCAAAGTTGCCTCCAATAAATCCGGCAGCACCGGTAATACAGATTTTCATCGTTTGTTCTCCTTTTTGATTCGTTCCACTTCATAACCGATTCCCGTAAACAGATCAATATCCGCCACAAAGCCACATGCCTGATGCAACTTGGTAATATCCAACAAAGAATCGGTCACGATCCCTTCATTTTGAATATTGATTTCCATTGGGATCGTTTGATGGGTGATGGTCTGGACCATATCAATAATGGTACCCAACGTACTGCTTCTACCTTCCCCCACATTATAAATATCATCAACCAGATGATGTTCAATGATCAACCGCATGGCTTTGGCCACATCGGCGATATAAATATAATCCCGCTTGCTTTCCAATGTATTCCAGCATTGGAACGTCTTTTGGAACAACGCCGATTCAATGAGTACTGGAATCACTCCCTGCTTCCGATTGGTCAGTTGATAACCACCATATGGATTGGACAACCGCAATATGGTATAGGGCAACCCACTTTGAGCGATCACCTTTTCCAGAATCACTTTACTGGTGGAATAAACATTCAATCCATACCCGTTTAACGGGAAGTCTTCGCGACAGGGGATCGTGCAGTTGCCATAGACTGTTCCACCACTGGACAAATAGATATACTGGCGAATACCGGCATGCATGAAATCGGCATAAAGACGTTGATATCGATTGACGAAATCGTGCAGAAACAAAGGTTCATCGTCCGTTTGAAAATTAAACGGAAATAAAGATAAAGTATCCACCACTACCGCATCATGGATATCTGCCAGTTGCGATGGCTTTAATGCAAACACATCCACCGCTTCGAATTCGTCAATGAAGCTGTATGGGGAATCCAGCCCCCAGACTTTCAATTGCCAATCCGTAAAATAGCGGGAAAGATTGTGGCCCAGATAACCACATCCAAGAAATATGATTTTCATGCCTATTTATTATACGTGGTTTTCACACTGCCCAACGCAACATTTCTTAAATGCGTTCCATATGGCGATTTGCCGTAACTTTCCGCCGATTTAATCAGCTGTTGCGCATCGATCCAATGGTTATAATATGCAATCTCTTCTGGAACCGAAATTTTAATGCCTTGGACCTGATCGATCATCTTAACGTATTCACCGGCTTGCGCTAACGAATCGATCGTTCCGGTATCTAGCCATGCCAGACCTCGTCCCAATACTTCACAGCGCAACGATTGCTTTTGCAAATAGATTCGGTTCAAGTCTGTGATTTCTAATTCACCCCTGGGTGAAGGCTTCAGTGATTTGGCATATTCGACCACATGATGGTCATAAAAATACAGCCCGACCACGGCATAGTTGCTTTTCGGATGTTCCGGTTTTTCTTCAAGCGAAAGAACGGTCCCGTTATCATCGATTTCCGCAATGCCGAACCGACATGGATCTGAAACATACTTTCCAAAGACGGTCGCCCCGTTGTTATTGGCAACCACATTGCGCAGCATGGATCCGAATTTATTGCCATAGAAAATATTGTCACCCAGAATCAATGCCACATCATCGTTTCCGATGAATGATTCGCCCAATAAAAAGGCCTGAGCCAAACCATCGGGACTGGGTTGTTCCACATAGGATAATGAAATGCCAAATTGACTGCCATCACCTAATAAACGTTTGAAATTTGGCAGATCCATCGGTGTGGAAATAATCAATATTTCGCTGATGCCGGCAAGCATCAAAGTTGACAGCGGATAATAAATCATCGGTTTGTCATAGACCGGCAAAAGCTGTTTGCTGGTGACTTTGGTTAACGGATACAACCGAGTGCCGGAACCACCGGCCAAAATGATGCCTTTCATAAATGTTTTTCCTTTCGACAATATTAGTATAGCAAAAGGCCATGTCGATTAATCACCGACACAGCCTCCGATTCCATCGGCATGTGTACCGGCAGGGCATGCGGCTACACAGGCGTTACTGGTCCATACGAACAAACCACCGGCACTGTTACAGCTGGCTTGATCGGTGTAGGCACTCAAATCGGTTGCAGCTGCCGCGACACAACCTTGTCCTTCAACATATGTTTGTCCCTCGGCGCATCCACAAACACCATCGCTCCAGGTGCCCCCGGCGACATAACAGTAATAGCTTTCGGTCAATGTCGGCTCAAAGCGTTGTTCGGCATATTCTTCATACGATACGATGGGTTGGTTGAAATCATAAGAAGCATCGAATGTCATGGCCGTGACTGGTTCAATCACGGTATCTTCATCCGCTACTTCCAGATTGGAAAGGATGAAGTCCCGATTATCCGCCCAGGAACCCTCAAACGGAACCACGATGGATGTGGTCTGATAGCTGGCTTCATTCCAAATGAAGCTGTTATAGGCGGTGACACGGGAATTGACGATCTGGATCACATCCTCGATGTGTTCATCACTGGGAAAGCGCTGCGCTTTCTGAGCGATGTAATTGAATAAGGAAACCAACTGATCGACAGAGAAATTGGTGGAAATATTATCACCGGCAGCATCGAGCATATTGAGCATCGTATTGACATCACGGATTCGCAATGCTTCCGTCAAAATGGCTTCGATGACTTGTTGTTGGTTTTGCTGACGTTGGAAATCACCGGTCAAATAAGCATGGCGTTCTCTGGCATAGGCCAATGCGCCTTCACCATCAAGGCGTTGTTCACCTTCATAGATATGCACAGTGTAATGACCACGTTCGGCATCGGAGTTTTGCGCATCGAATTCAACATCCGAAGTGATGGTGATACCACCCAATGCATCGACTAAATCAACGACACCAGAGAAATTGGACTCAAAATAGAAATCGATGTTGATTCCAAGATAATCTTCAACTGTTGCGATCATGCAGTCGCGGGAAACACTGCGGGCTGCATTGATCTTGTCTTTGGCTTCACCAACGTAACACGCGGGATGGACGTAGGAGTCACGTGGAATGGATGTCAGGGTTAAACGAAGGGAATATGGATTGAATGAAGCGACCATCATGGCATCACTTCTGCCATCATCAATACCGGCGATCAATACGGTAAATGGGGTTGTGGTCAGATCAATATCATTGCCTTGGGTATTTTCAGTAGTGGCTGTACCCAGTTCTACTGTGGATAAAACATGCAAAGATGTCGAAATGGCCGCCATGTTTTCGTATCCAGCCAAAGAAGTTTCATAGTCACTGGGCAATACGGCCGCTTTGACTTCGCCGCTCGATAAGGCCGCTAATAGGTCATTGTAATTCTCATAATTGATATATGTGGCTGTTACACTGTCCGCTTCAAGATTCTGCTTGGCCATACCATTTTGACCATTGTCGACCATAAAGCCAATGGTTGAACCATCTAAATCCGAGAGTGAAAGAATGGAATTATCCGCACTGACAAAACTGCTGGATACACTGACTTCAGGTTGAGAAGTGTCCGTGATCTTGATCACGTTAGAGTTGATCCGCCACACAAAATAAAAACCGACGCATCCCAAAATCAGCATTAATGTTCCGCTAACGGAAAGTTTCTGAACGAATTTGATGCGGCGTGTTACAACATTTCTAAAACAGAGCCAGTTGATCCGCAAAACTAACAAAAAAGAAATGACATTGACTGCCAGGAATACCCATTTATTCAGATTCGCATATAAGTTCACTCCGTTGATCACAAATACCCACGTAATATCGATGAGTATGGTCATGATCAAGAAGAATATTTTGATTAAAAATTGATGTTTATGATATCTGGGAACCTTCCGCTTACGATTCATGCGTATTAGGATAACCCAAACCAGTATGGTTTATCAACCGTACAATCATGTGAATGGTCACATAGGTCAGTGAATCGAATGGTAAAACCACTTAAATTGAATGGTCAAAACCACCTGCAATTTGCACAATCGGATAAAATGGATGAAATTTACCGCTTTTTAAGCGATATATCTGTTCAATATCATCATAGTTTTCACCAATACGGAGAAACTGATACTCGAACGATTGCTTTTCCAGCTTTTCCAGTGCATCGCAAAAAGCAATGATTTCAGGAAAGAATTGATCGTACCATCGAATGTTGTCCCATCCAAAATAGACACCATAATCATCGCTCTGATAATAATCCATATTGCTTTCTAAAAGTAGATTCAAGTCATTTGGACAACAATGTTGATCCAAATAATCATCAATACTTGATTTAAGAAAATCAAATCCGGATATTGTTGTCACCATTCGGACAGTTGAAAAATAACTCATATATCCCTCTTCACATCCTTAAGAGACGTGAAGCCTGAAAATTGACTTTTTTTTAACCTTCTTAACGATGTTAGACGCCTTTTATATAAATTAACAATCCATTGAGCGGATTAGATCGATAAAATTTGAAACCTGTTTTTTCATAGAAAAATCGAAGATACGGATTATCTTGACACTCCACATATATAGCTCTAAAAGGAATAATCGATTTACATTTTTGTACATGTGTCATGACCAAGTCCATCAAATCCATACCGTTAATTCGATTTAGTTCAGGTAACGTATAATTTTTGGCAAATTGTCCCAGTAAAACACAACTTACAACTTGCCTAATTTGGAACGCGGTTCCAAAAAGTCTACGCTTAGCAGATGAACCAAGATCATCGACATGTAAATCCCTGACTGCAAGTGAAAAGAACCCATAGAACCGAGATAAATCACTTTTAAAAACCAACATTGTACGAGTTATGTCATTCATTTCATAACTTATTGCTTTTTCTTTCAAAAAAGTTTCTATCTCTGGGTTTGGATAACATGAAAAATCTCGAATTGCGTCAGTGGCAATATCGATTCCATTTTGATTAAACAGCACAAAATCATAAAGATTTATCACTTTTGTTTTGTAATCTCCGTGCACGTTTAGCTTCATATATTTGAGCGAATTTACGAAAATCTTCTTCAGTAGCATAGTGAATATCAATATTGGATTTCACTTCAACAGGTTTGGTTTCTTCCAAGATTTCCAAAAGACGCTGAAAATCATCTTCCGATAGCACAGGGGTGCAAAAGAAACTTGATGTAGCCATAATCCCTCCTTTCATGGTCACAATATCATTTTGAATTTACCAAATCAATAATCCAGCAGCAAAAGATGGGTGGGATAAAACCATTTTTGTTCATAAAAGATGTTTCGCTCAAATTTTCCTCCTTCATTCCCTTAAGAGAAAGAAAATCGATAAAAAGGCATAAAAAATCGCTCCGTCGATTGGAGCGATTTTTTGTTTTAGAATATGGTTATTTCACCCATTTGAAGAATTCATCAACCAATTCACTGTAATCTCCGTTGACGACCATGTGGTGGTTGCCGATCGGATCTGTTGTGAAATAGGATGTTCCCTTATCGAGTGTCACCTGGATCTGAGTGCGGCACAAGAATGTTTCGCACAGGTTGTTGTCGATATTGGCTTTGGAAACAAAATGTCTGGACAGATCACCGGCACATTTGAATACCGTGGCTTCACCAGTGTCGATCTTGCCCCGTACGGCAACGCCGAGTCCACTTTCAAAATGCGTCATCAAACTGTACTCGCTGATCATGTTCAACGGCAAGGTGCAATGAGCAAAGATCATGGATTTTTCGTCCAGGATACGGCTTGGATTGCACATGAATACCGGTTTGTCAGAAAGTAATCCGATCACGGACATGGATACCAATGACTGCATATCGCCTTCACATCCGCCGTAAATACCTTCAGCATTGAGAATGGCTAATGCCATGCAACCAGTGGATTTGATTGGTCCCAATAAATCAAAGCAACGGATGGTCACGGCATTGAGACGATACTTATCACACAACCGTTTGATCGCACCGTAGATCTCCAGGGATTTTTTGATTTCGTTTTTATCGAAGTCACTGTTTTCGATTCTCAATGCGAATTCATTGGACGGATATTCGCATTTATTGATTTCATCGAATAATTCTTCCATGGGGATATCTACCAAGACCATACCGGCATTACGATAGGCATTGATCGGATCCACATCGGATGCGATCAACCAATCGCTGGGTTTACCAATGGAACCGAGTCTGAAACCATTGAGTTTGGATTTGACTTCAAACACTTTGGCTAACTGAGCGACTTTTTTGGCAACATATTCAGGTTTTCCATGGATGATCTCACCATTTAACCCTTTGAGCTTCATGAAAGATAAAATTTCCATGGATGCAGCCAGGGAATTGGATTCACCACTGGTCAGAATGAAGATCGGTTCAGGTAATTCCGGAACGATTTTGATGAATTTGCCTTCGGTACCACCGGTAGCAATGAACACCATCTTGAAATCGTAGTTGTTCAATTCGTCGATGGTATGAACCAGTTCAAGCTGTTGGCCGCTGGTCTGGGATAGATTCTCTACATATTTGCGGTCTTTCTCTTCAACACCGTGAAGGTCAGACATAATGTAAAGCACACCAATTTTCATATCGTATAAATCTCCTTGTGCTTCTATTTTACATGGTTTTAACTATAGAAAAAAGGCAGAACGATGTGAAATCGTTTCTGCCTTAGTAAATTAATTATGCACGAAGTACAGGGACCTTGCTCATATCAATAGATTGATATGTTGTCTCTTGAGCAATGAATCTTAAACTTCTAAATGCATTACGGAACAATGTCGCAGTTTGAGCTGCAGGATCAGTACCATCCGATACCGGAGGCTCAGATTCAGTATTAGTACCTTGTTCAGGAGAGGCTCCATTACCAATTTCTTGCCCACCTGATTCATCAGGAGTAGGGTCAGTACCGCCCTGGCCTCCAGACTCACCACCTGAAGAAGGTGAATCCGTAGGCTTTAGTGTGCACCCTTTATAGGGATCTCCCTCATAGCCCGAATTACACTGACACTCAGTCCCAACTAAAGTTGCATTGGTTCCACATGTAGTGGGAGGTACTGTTTCATCCTTAATACATTGATTACCTTCCAAATGGAATCCAGGATCACAGGACGTAGGTATATTTGGCACACAAACACCATTTTCTAAGTGTTCATTTTCTCCACAAGTCGGAGTCGTAGAAATTGTCTGACAAGAAGAACCGTTCCACTGCGTACCTGTTGGACATGCCGCGCATGAACCAGAACTAAAATCAGGTTTATCGGACGGGCAAACACAAGCAGTACCGCTTTCGTTTGGAACCTGTCCGTTATTGCATTGTAATCCTGGTGTTGAAGTTGGTTTATCAGAAGGTTGAGTTGTTGGTGAAGTAGACGGTTTTATCGTCGGCGAGTTCGACGGGGACGATGTATCCTTAACACATTCTTTTAAAGTTGAATCAATATGATATCCAACTGAACAAGAACTTGTTGTTGCAATGCACATTCCTGCGGCAGGATCATAAATGCCGCCGTTATCTTTACATGATTGTTTATTCGCTGCATCACATTTCTGTCCAACTTGGCATCCACTTGGTGTTTCTTGTGGTTTTGCCTTACAAACACCATTGTTATCTGGTTCGTAACCATCCGGGCATTTAACGACACATACACCACCAGCTACCGTAAATGTATCCCAGTATCCGCCTGCCTTACCGCAATCAGATTGATTTTTACACGCTTCCGGATGGTCTACACTACATGAGTTTCCAATCGAACAATACGTACCATTCCATACATTACCAACACCGGTACATGCACTTTCCGTGGTACATCCACTTGGATTATCGGCACTACATACATTCACGGTACAGTAACCATACGTGCTTTCCACATATCCAGCCTGGCATGCCGAACTACAGGAATTGCTATCCCAGCTCCACTTACCGCCGGCCGCCACGCACGCCGTATCCGTCGTATACGTACTGTAATCCGTCTGAACAGTCTGACAGCCTTTTTCAGAGACGAACTGTGTACCCACCGGACAAGCACAAGCACCATTACTGTATGTACCACCCGTACTTTCACACCAGTAACTTGGTGGGGTCTGGCTTTGCTTGATGGCTTCACTATACGTTTCGTTGGACACTTTCGGCGCCACAAATTCATAGGATGCATCAAAGACCATATACTTATTCGAAGAATAGGTCTTGTCGATCATCAGGTTACGTTGGATCGCATCATGGTTATCCGCGATGGATCCTTCATACGGAACGACGATGGACAATGGTAAGCCAGCAGATTCGCTCCATATGGAAGAGTTATATCCAGTGACCCGACTGCCGACGATGTCGATCAGTTTTTCTGGATGTTCATCCGTATATTTCCAACGTGCCATCTTTTGCATCGTATAGTTGAACAGATCGATCAACTGTTCCTGAGAAATATTGGTATCCATATTATCGGCAGCAGCCTGCAAAACATTGAGCATCGTATTCAAATCCCGAATACGCAGACACTTCGTCAAAATCGCATTGATCACGGTTTGTTGGTTGATCTGACGTTGGAAATCGCCCATCGCATACAAATGACGCTCACGCGCAAACGCCAATGCCTGTTCACCATTTAACGGAACATCTTCCCCTGCTGGCACCCAAACGGTTTTGTGACCACGTTGACTGGAAGCGTCCTGACCGACAAATTCATAAGGATTATCTACTACGATGCCACCGATCGCATCGACGATATCGACCACGCCTTGGAAATTAGCCATGAAATAATAATCGATATCGATGTCCAGCAATGTTTCGACCGTGGACATGATGCAACTTAATCCACCGGTCGAATAAGCCGAGTTGATCTTATTGGAACCACCACCACAAATCGGTACCCAGGAGTCACGCGCGATCGAACTCATGGTCAAACGCATGGAAATCGGATTGAATGTCGCAACGATGATACTGTCGGTCAAACCATCCGCACTTCCTAAAATCAAAACCGAAAACGGTTCTTTGGTCAGATCCTTTTCGTTATCCACTTCGACCGTGGATTCGACCACCGTCTGAAAATCCAATAACGAATGGAACTCATCGATATGTTTTTCCAATGTCGCTTCATTGCCATACATGGTGGCATAGTTGCCCGGTAATGCTGCCGCATCGACATCACCACCCACCAAAGCCAATAGCAATGTCGAGAACGAATCGTATTCGACCGTTGTGACAGAAATCCCATTGGCTTCCATCTGTTCCTGACTCTTTTCAGCATAGGTCGTATCGGGAACGATACCCAATAATTTACCGTTTAATCCATTCAGATCCGTAATGATCGAACCATAGACCACGATGGAGGTATCCACCGATTCAGTGACCGTACCACTGGTATTGATCATGGCATTCATACTGTTGTTGACCCGCATGACCAAATAGTTACCCGGTATGGTCACCACCAATAACAACACCAGCAAAACGATCCCGGCTTCAAATAAAGGAACTCTTCGGTTTTTGATAAAGAAGAAGACCACCAGATTGACGATCAATAACAACACCAAGACAACGGCATTGATGATCAAAAAGATGTTCTTGCTCAATGTGGAGAATGAATTGATGCCGAATACTAATAGCACCATCAATACATCCACGACCACTAGTGCAATGGTCAAACCAAGGTTATAAGGCATCGCATCTGCTTTGATCAATGCTGCCAATTTTTGGTTGAGACCCGGCTTTTTCATGGTCTTATCCATAGCATGCACTCGTTTTGCCATAGCTAAGCCTCCATATCATAGGCTTCAGCTAATGCTTCCGTATAGCCTTCCCATGTTTCAGCAAAGTTGAAGATCTCATAACGGTCTGTCTGCAACTCACCCTTGGTCACATAAAAGAAACCGGTATGCATGAATTCATTGGTATTCAAAACACTGGAATCCTTATAGGTCCATGTCGCTTCGATGTAATATCCATCATCCATACGCCGATCATCATGGGGTGTAAACGCACTGCTGGTAATGGTCACTTCACTGACTTCCAACAGGTTGTCCCGACCATATTCTTCGATATACAGATCCAAATCACTGTAGAACTGCCATCTGCTCTGTTCGATGAAACTCAATTGCTTTTCACCATAGATGTATTGGCTTCCACCCACATCATAATTGCCATCTTTGTTGGTCCAGGTAAAATAATCTGTAATAAAGCACTTGACCACGCTTTCGGCGATCTTTTGCTCATCGCCGCTTTCCAAAGCCGCTGTCAATTCTTTGAAATAATCCTGATAGATTTCCGTCGGGTTATTTCCGATTTCATAATATTCGTTTTTCAATCGATTGGTTTCCGTCTCCATGACTTCCCCACTGCCACCACTTGGTTTCAATGCGATCTGAACGATATTGAAGATCATAAACGCACTGGTCACCAATGTAAGCACCAATGTCAAAATCACTAAAACCTGGTTGACTTTGCGATTGCGTGCCTTGATTTTCTTTTTGGCCGCAAGTTGTTGCGGCGACATCTGTGTGTTATTTTGACTCATCGAAACCTCCCTTGGTATACAGTTTTTTGATGATATAACTTGGACGACGCTTGGTCTCCATATACGTTTTGGCTAGATACTCACCTAAGATCCCAATGGATAAAAGCTGTACCCCGCCAAGGAATAAGATCACGACCATCGTGGAAGGATATCCCGCCACCGGGTCGGCAAATAAAAGTGCTTTGACAAAAACGAAGATCATATAGACCATACTGGCCATCGATACGATCAAACCCATCACTGTAGCCAGTTGTAACGGTGCGGTAGTAAAAGCCACGATCCCACCAATGGCATATTTGAACAATCCCCAAAATGACCAAGACGTTTCTCCAGCGACGCGTTCGACATTTTCATATTCCAAATACTTGGTCTTATAACCGACCCAAACGAACAGTCCCTTGGAAAAGCGTTGGTTTTCACCAAGCTCCAATATGGAATCCACCACCTGGCGACGCATCAGGCGGAAATCTCGAGCACCATCGACGATCTCCACTTCCGTGAAATGATTGATCAAACGATAAAATGCTCTGGCAAAAAACGAACGAATGGGCGGTTCTCCTTTGCGATCGACCCGTCTTAATCCGACCACGTCATATCCTTGTTGATTGATCGCTTCAAACATTGGCGTCAAATAAGCCGGTGGATCTTGCAAGTCCGCATCCATGACGGTGACAAAATCCCCTTTGGCGTTGGCCAAACCGGCATATAACGCCCCTTCCTTACCAAAATTTCGGGAAAAATCGATGATTTTGACATGATCGGGATGCTTTTCGAACAAGTCGAGACATTGATCCAATGTATCGTCTTTGCTACCGTCATTGACGAACAATACTTCATAGTTATAAGGAAGTGTCGCCATTTGCTTGGACAGGGCATCGTAAAACAAATGCACCGTCTCACTTTCGTTATAGCAGGGAACGACGACACTTAACAGGCCTTGGTTTTCCATAAACGGTATCATTATAACAACATTTACTGATTTGACCATCGTCCCAATCACGGAAAATCGTTTTGAAAATAAACGAAATGGATCGAAATATGTGAAACTGTGGTTGTGATATGGGCCAACCATCAAAAAACGACACGGGAAATGCCGTGTCGTTAACAAATTACTGTAGATCTGAAGGATCCCACTCAAAAATCACGGAAGCTTCAGGGTTTAAACCATAATATTTTTTGAAAGTATCAAAATGATAGTCATCCCCCTGTTCAACATCTACACTATGAACGGTCCCTTGCGGAAATCGTGTGATATGGATCTCATTGATTTCCGGATGGTTTTGATAATAGTCGATCTCCATCATCCGCCGCTGGGTACGGACGCCGATCATGCCATAAAGATCTTTAAGGTAGGAAATGCGTTGGATGGAAAACAACAAAGCGATACACACAAAGCCAACCGCATAGATCCTCTGTTCAAAAGCATCCAGCATCACCACATCCAAAGCGATCAAAAGATAGACCGTATACAAACTGCTACGCATCCCGAATATCGGAGAAATCAACATCACTCCGTTACTGATACCCGCTAATAACAATAAACCGATCCCAATCAGTGCATGGGTGGTATCCAAATACAAACGCATGTAATCGATCAATGCAATGGTATAACCAATATAGAATAGGGTCATGATCCATAGGGAAGAGCGGGTATAGTAGACATCATAGAAAACTTTCAATGCATTGATCCCTGTGCGGTTGTAAAGCATTGGGGACAAAGCGAACAACAAACCTAAACCAGCAATCACGAAATAAACGAACAAACGTTTGTCCGTTTTGTTTTTGAGCCATTTCAAACTGGTCGAAACCATTACACTCAAGTTAAGGAACACCAATGGATAGGGATTGGCCACAAAGGTATAATGCAAAAAATTTGGCCAGTTGGTGATGATCTTATCGATCAAAGAAAGTTGATTGAATGCTTGATTATCGACAGTCAACCGATAGGCTGAACCGGGTGATGATCGAAGGATCAAAATGGCAATGATGGAAATGAGCAATGGTAAAACCATGTATTTGATGGTCGTTTTATCTTTTTTGATCCATAGATATCCAATGGCCAAACCATTGGATATCAATGCCACTGCCGCGGCATTTTCCATATCCAGTCCAACAAAAAGACAACACAATGCTGAAACGATACTCATCAACCAAGGATATCTACAACCATGGGTAATCATGGTCTTGACCATCCATAAATGGATCAATAATGCCAATAATGCCGTCACATACGTACTACCCATGATCCAAGCATACGTTTCCATCCGTAGCCGAGTATCCACCGATACCATCAAGCCGAATATCACAACGATCGATATGATCCAGTTTTTTTTCGATGAAAACCCAATAACCAGTATCAGTGTGATCAACACGAACAACCATGGATTGACCATATCCCATAAGGATTTGTTGGCCGCCATGACATATCCCCATAATTCCGCAAAGAAGCGTCCGCTCCAATTAAAATACATGGAAAAGGCCAATGATAAAGGATTGCCATTCAACCCTTCATACGCATAGCCCCAGTCATCTCCGGCCAATGGTACATTGATCGCCATATGATGGAATAGATCATAAACCAGATATAATCCGATCATAACCACTACATAAGGCAATATGGTTTTGACCACCTTAACAGATTTTTCCATCAAAGATCTCCATGAAATATTCCAAATTCTTAGAATTGGGATACGTGTAGCCACTTAGACTTTGCTTCATCTTCTTTAAACGATCCATATTGGATAATGCCATGGTCAAACCGACATTGAGTGCTTGTTGGTTATTCTCTACGATCCATCCATAATCCGGATCATTCAACTGCTCATTGATCCCCGATACATTAGTCGCCAATACCGGTGTGGTGCAAATCAATGATTCATTGACGATCGTAGCAAACCCTTCAAATTTACTACTCAATACATACAAGTCACAAGCTTTGACCAATGGATATGGATTGACCATGACACCCATAAATGTCACATAAGTCATATTGTTGGCTTTGACAAATGAGCGAAGATTGGCCTCTTCTGCGCCATCCCCCACCAAAAACACATGGTGGACCAATCCTCTTTGCGTCGCATAAAGACTCGCCTTCAACAGGCGATCCAATGCTTTTTGAGGATGGAATCGGGCAACGGCGATGATTTTAGGACAATCTGGCAGTTTCAATGTTGGTAACGATTGCTTCAAGCCCATTTCGACCTTGCTAAAATCCATCAGATTATGTGCGACCACACCGGCATTGATATTGAATACTTTGGCATACGCATCCAATGCCCCACGCGAATCGGCAATATTCAAATCGATATGGGCCAATGCTTCATTGAGCAGACGCATATGATTCTTGCTGAAATTGCAGGCGGAATAATCCGTCAACACCCAATTCAGTTTGCGCGGTGTATCGCCATAAGCGACAAAAATCGTACAGAATCCTTCTTTGACCGCCAGTTCAACGTCATATTTTTTGTTGAGCAGTTTCTTGCGTGCCGAAGTGATCTTATGCTTGATCAACCCGCTTTTCATATAGAAAAGCAGGCGGAGTTTACGAAGCAGCATCGGGATCTGTACCATACCGAAAAGATCCGATAAACTTTGATCCACCGGATAGAAAAACTTGGAACTGTCGATCAAATGGACATAATCGGGGATATCATCCATCAATACCCCGTGGGGGTGCAATACCAAAAGATCCATCTCGTATTTATCCGGATCAAGATTCTTCAATAACGTATTGAGCACACGGGCGACACCGCCCATCTGCATTTCATCATTTACGAATAATATCTTAGTTTTTGCCATAGAGTCGTTTGACCAGACCATAATGCCGGCATGCCAATAAGCTGAAGATCAATCGTTTCTTAAAGGGATAGGAAGCGATGGACGGATCTTTGCGCCACGTAGGGTAAGCCGCATTGAGTCTAGACATATTATATTGAAAATAGGGAATAATTTGCGTGGGATCATCAAAATCCTTGATCCGTAAAGTGGTTAGATCCAGGCCATGTCGGATGTAATTGGTTTGCATGATGGGGATCAAGGTGGTTAAACCATGCGTTTTGAAATAATCCATGCAGCGATCGATCGCATCATAGATATCGAATATTTTCATATTCGCGCTATGCGCGATCGATCCACTGCGTTGACGATAGAAATACAATGGTTGATCGACTTTGTTGATATGGTGGCTTAATGCGATCCATACCGGTATGGTCGCTAGATCTTCATAGTTTTTCCCTTTGGGAAAAAGAAAGGATTTGACGATCGTGGTTTTGATCAGTTTATTGCAGGCAGAATTATTGATATTGATCAATTCAGGATCGTTTGTCACCGATGAGCCAATAAATGTTCCACCACTGGAGAAGGTGGTTTGACCATCGTCATACACATATTCCATATCACAGACGACCATGTCACATCCATCATCCAATGCCTGAACCATAGCAGATACATACTGATCAGCGACCCAATCATCACTGTCCACGAAACAACAATACTCTCCACTCGAATGATCGATACCATAGTTACGGGCATCGGAAAGGCCACCATTCGGTTTGGTCAAAACATGGATATTGGGATGGTTTTGACCATAGCGATTGGCGATATCCAATGATGAATCGGTTGAACCATCATCCACTAAAATGATTTCCAGATTTTCATAATCCTGCCGGATCAATGAATCCAGACAATCCGTTAAATAAGATTCCACATTATAAATGGGTACGATCAATGATACCTTTGGTCCAACCATTATAATTTCTCCTTTGGCCACGGTGTAATCTGATCCTTCTTGACCAGATACGCCTGATCCGCCAACCTGGCCAATGGTGTATCGGAAAAGGAATCACTGTAGAATTCATGGATATGACCATTGGGAAAATGGGCATAAAAGACATCGACCTTAGCTTCTCCCTTGCAATTGACACCGTCAATTGCACCGGTATTTATATCCATATTGGTCGCATAGACATATCGAATCCCCAAGCGTTTGCAAAATGGTTCGACCAGAAATAACGGTGAAGCGGAGATGATGACATCATCTTTTTTCTGATGATCGAGATACCAGGATTTGATTTTATGAAAGTTTCGATCCGTTAAGGATTCGATCATCCTTTCTTTATCCGGGATATGCTTCATATAACGGAAAAAGATGGATTTCATGGTGGTTTTATCCATGAGTTTCAAACCATATAGGATAATGGCATAACCATGGATGATCATGGATAAAACCGCCATGGGATATTTCAATGATGCTTTGAAAAAATCCCGTGTACAATCGCCGTCATAAATGGTTTCATCAAAGTCATATACGTTCATGCATTTTCCTCATGCTTACTGGTGATTTTAACCATCAATGAAACTAAGAAGTAATTCACCACGATGGTAATGGGCAGACAGATCGCTTTGGCCCAGATCTTTTCCACACCGAAATAAGCCACAATGGTTGTGACCAGTGCTGTAAACAATACCCCAGGGATATACGCGATCGGGTAGGATATGGCACTTTTCAGGGATAAGGGTTTGTGATACGTGAACTTCATATTCAGGATATAAGAGAGGATCATGGTCAAACAATCGGCTACGATGGACGCGACAGATACGCTCATCCAATTGAAATAGACGAAGACCATGTACAGTACTTGAGAAAGAATGGTATTGATTGCACCAACGATACCAAATGAAAGGAACCGCTGGTATTTTTTGATCATTTTTTGAATCCATTGCATATATGATATGTAACCACAATATGACATGAAATGCCATGGTGAATTTGATACCACGATGTCATCACTAACCAAAATATAAGGTAAAATAGAACCATGGAAGAAAACAAAAAACATCGTTGGATCGATGATTCGATCAAAATCGATTTCAAACTGCAGAAGGTCGTCCAAAACCTGATCAAGGAAATCGAACATTTCGATGAAGTCGGCGATGATATCCTCTATGATGATCGTTGTGATTGTCTTGAAAATCTAACGAAGGAGAGTGTATTGGGTGGTTATATGACCATGGCACAACGAGAACGTTTGTTAAGGAAATACAGCTAATGGATACGAGCATGCATTTAATCAATTTCAACGATCAACCGCCAACAAAAAAAACCTATGCCGGAATGGCAGGCGACAAACTTGGCATTTGCTATAACCATGAAAACTGGTTTTTAAAATCATTGCCGCAAGGTATACCTTGCGGCAATGATTGGTTAATGATGATCGACATTGATGACACAATAGACTTTACTGGTCGGATCATAGGGTTTGCTGTTGAGGATCATTTCAATTTCGGATTTGATCTGATCGATGGTCACTTCACTTTCAAAGGGTAAAGAAAGATCAAAGATACAGTTATCATGGGTGGAACCGGAAACGACTCTGAAATCATGCATGGTGATGGAACCATCGAATCGTGTGAGATACTGTTCGACCAATGGTTTGTAATAATTCAATCGTGGATTATGCAATTCCACCGGATCCATGTGGATGGTCAGATGGACATTGAATTTTTTTAATACATCCCGTTCTAAGTTATCGATGGTGTCATGGATATCCAATATATTGCCTTCACTGTCTACTTCCGCGTGTAATGAGGCATAGATGGATGAACCATAGTAATGGAACATTAAATCATGCACACCCAATACCACTGGATTGGATTCCAGATAATCACTGACTTGTTGCATCAAATCTTTACTGGGTGTTTGACCGATCAGTTCTTCAATGGTTTCTTTCAATAATTTGACTCCACCATAAAGAATGAACAGGGAAACAGCGGCACCCAATAATCCATCGATTGGAAGATTGGTGAGTGGTTCAATCCATACGGCAATGAGGGATGCCAGGGTGATCAATGTATCATTGAAGCTGTCCTGACTGCTGGCCTGTAATGTGGTATTGGCCAAACCATTCCCCATCCCTTTATAGAATAAGCCCATCCATAATTTAACCAAGATGGATCCGATCAATACAGCAATGGTAAAACCAGTAACAGATAATGGTTGAGGATGAATGATCTTATCGATGGATGAACCAATCGCTTCATAACCGACAAATAATATAAAGATCGCCACCACAAAAGTAGCAATATATTCTGCCCGACCATGCCCGAAAGGGTGGTCACTGTCTGCCGGCTTTGCCGCCATATGGTATCCCCACATGGATACCACACATCCGGCACAGTCGGAAAGATTGTTGAGACCATCGTTAACAATGGTGACCGATCCGGCAATGGATCCGATAATAAACTTAAATATAAACAGAATCACATTACACGCAATGCCCACTGCTGAAGCGATGGTTGCCAATTTGCTTTTGGTTTGATCACTCAAAGGTTGTTTTTGCTTTTTGAGAAGCAATGTATCTAATCCAGCACTCATGCACATTATTTTAGAAAAATAATGGAATCTTTCAATCACTATCGTTAATGGTTTGCTTATAAATGATTTGAATGGTTTAACAAGCATCATCGTTTCCGATTCTTAGAACCAGCATAGGTTGAAGAATCGTTTAAAAACGATAAAACAGTAACTTCAAATCCCATTTTACTTAATGAACCTTTCACCAATTCGCCATACACATCCCTTGTATACCGATCGTTTTGAGTCGGCATAATCGATTGTTCTTATCGTGTCATTAATCCATCAATCGCTCAAACAATCTTTTTCTTTTATACCGAACCCGACATTGATGCAGATGCATCATCAATAACGGTAATGGTAACAACATCCATAAAATCATGACACTCATGGCAATGCGGATGATCCATGGTTGAACCAAAGGTGAATAGAGGATCATCCACTGTACCGGCATGATCCATGCCGCTAATTCAAAGATGATGATCATCAATAACAACAATGTAGATAACTGATCCAACCGATGACTGATCTTCTTGCGATGCATGCCAACCACATACCAGCAGGAAATGGTAAAACCATTGCAACATAAAACAAACGGAAGCATACTCAACCATGAAGGCATCAGTATCGCCGTAAATCCAATAACACCGATGGTATAAACCACACTCATCGTGATGATATTCATCAATTCTGATTTATTCGGATTCGTAAAAAACAATGTGGTCAAAACCAAACATAATTCCAATACGACTGTAGCCATGGTATAACCATTCAACCCGATGATCAAACCCACCAACATCATTCCCATATTCATATCCAGTTCATAGATCGATTTCATCCTGCATCCCTCCTTAAAATGAATACGGGATTATCTTACCGATTATTCCAAAAAGTGCAGTTGCATTATTGCAACTGCACTTTAGACGTTGATATTTTTTGATAAATTACTATTTGCTCATATCCAAATTCGCAGCAATCAAACGCATACGGTTGATGCTATATTGCAGAAAATCACGATACCCGCAATAATCTTCATCAAAATAACAGATATTCAATCGTTTGCAATTCCCATGACACATATGGATAAATGGACAGGTCGCACATTGGCTGCAAGTCCGTCTTTTTTCATTCAAAAATAACGTTGCATTGGCGGCATGCATGATCGAATCCAACGGGTCATTGACCACATTGCCGCATACGTATCGATCCAACACATAAAAGTCACACGGATAGACATTTCCATTGCCTTCTACGACCAACTGCATCGCACATTGCCCCAACATCCCGCATTGAGATGGTGCGATTCCACGATACATGGGGATCAAATTATCAAATAACGTCACCGAAATGTAGTGACCACTTCGATATTGGTCAAACCATAGATCGAAAAACCGTTTATAAAAATTAGCAAAATCACGCGGTGTCAGTGCAAACCGATCCGTCGGTGCATCAAAATTCAGCGAAGGCAGACAGGGAATCAATTGGACATAATCGAACTGTTGATCCAGATAGAATTGAAACAATTCATCCGGATTCTTCGCCAATTCGTGAGTCAAGACCGTCAGGATGTTGTAATCCACTTTCGCATTGTTGAGTCGACGGATATTGTACAGAATCGATGTGTGCGTCCCCTTGCCATAGCTGTCTTTGCGGAAATGATCATGATTGCGTTTGAATCCATCCACCGAAACACCCACTAAAAAATGATGTTGTTTGAATAATTCCACCCATTTTTGATCGATCAAGGTACCATTGGTTTGAATCGCATAACTGATCTTCTTTCCGGTATTATGTTGATTCACATAATCAATGAATCGCTTGAAATAGTCCACGCCAGCCACACAGGGTTCCCCGCCCTGGAAACAATAATTGATCTGATCCACATCCATTTCCATGGTCCGATCGATCAATGCTTTCATGACGTTATCCGCCATGATGCCCATGGATGGATCCATACGATGATGGGACACATCGGCGTAAAAACAATAACGGCAACGCATGTTACATAAGGAAGATGCGGGTTTGATCAATAACGAAATACTTTTCATGGCTCACCTGCTTTGCTATGGTTTGATCATTTAAAAATATAGCCAGTTGAATTCAACTGGCTATATCATACGCTACTTTTTCTTGATCTTTGCCTCGACCTGTTCACGCAACACGCGATTGGATGTCAATGGCACATAGATCGACAGTTCTTTTTCCTGATCTTTCAGTGCCACTTTTAACGTAAACATACCTGTACGCAATTGTTTGATATTCTTTAATGCGATCGTTTTACCTTTCAGCAAAACATACCGATTGCCGGCCAGAATGATGCGCCGCGATTGAAAATACGCCAGCAAAAGTGTCAACAGACAAAGTCCTGCAGTGAATACGTAGGTTTTCGGATTGATCACCGATACCAATGATGCCAACGCCATTCCGATCACCACCGCGATCTCCAGACGTGAAAGTAAATCAAACTCAAATTTTGCCACTGGATCTTTCTTTTTGAAATCAACCATCATTTTGATGGCATAACCATAAATGGCAAGGATCATTACTTTTTCTACAATCAAAACGATCGGCATCAATTTCTTTTTAGACTCCTTTAAAAATCAGTTGGTTGCACTGCTTGCTTTTTCCTGAGCGAGCAGTCGACGGTCATAGCGGATCAGCCATGGAATGATCACCGCGATACTGGCAACCATATTCACCAGATAAACCACAACGGCACGCCAGTCCATGGACATCAAGAACACCTTGATGATCGCCGGAACAGTAAACGGAATGGAAACATACGGAATGTTCATCAAGCCCCATTCACATGCCAGATACGGAATCGCACCGTTAAGTGCGAACAGAATCAGGTACGGAACCAGGATATCAAAATTGAGCACCAGCGGCAAACCGAAGGTCAGCGGTTCACCGATATTGAACAATGCCGGAACGATAGCAATCCGTGAAATCGCCTTTAACTGTTGCGACTTTGCAACGATCATGGTCGCAATTACGATCGCCAGAATACCGGTCGTGGTCCAATTTTGGAATGCAGAGTTGAAAATGAACGTCGGTTGTTCCCCAGCCATCACCGCTTCAGCATTGGCCACCAGGTTATTGGTCAAAACCACATTGACCACCGACCCGGCAATATTATTGCCATGCAGACCAAAGAACCACAGAATACGCACCAACACACAGTATAGCAAGACCGCACCCAGCGAGTCCGCTGCCGAGAAGAGTGGTGCAAAGATGGAATTGATGAAATCACCTAACGTCGTACCAAATGCGGCAAAACCCAATTTGACCGCAAAAATTACTGTAGCAACGATCATGTTCGTAAAAATCTGATTGATCGGTTCAGCCGCAAATGGCGGAACCGATTCCGGTAATTTGATCTTAAAACCATGGGTCAGCAGCCACGCATTGAACTCCGGAACCACAAAGCCAACGATCAACGCCGCCATCATGCCCTTGGCACCCCAGAATCCGATGTTTAAGCCACCACCTTCCATAATCGAGCACTGCAATACGATAAACGCAAATACGGACAGCACCATGTTGCTGGCGATCGGCAGATTATCTTTCTTACAGACAGCCGCGACCATACCGATCAAAATATAGAAACCGGCTGCATTCAAACCGATCTGGTAACCTAAGTTCAACCAGCTGGCATTTGCGGCAGCAAATTCACTCCATGCAACCGCCAGCCCGAATGTTGAACCGGCAGGAAACGGCGGCGTCATCAACAGCATGAAGATCGAACCGATCATCGTGGCATTCATACATGCCGTAATACCGGCCTGCATGCAACTCACAAATTTCAGGTTGATGAATTTTTCGATCCAGGGCATGATTTTGTCTTGAACAAAATCGCCCATATTTCCTTTAGCCATAAAAATCCCCTTTCATTTTGCTAAATATTGAACCCCATGCGTTTCATCTGCCATTCCGGCGCACCGGCATCACGCATGGATTGTTCCATTTTGTTTTTCAGATCATTTTCCAAAGCGGCATCACAAATGGGATGTTGTTGCTTCGGATCATCCGTTTTATCATAGATCGCATCCTCATAACGAATGAATCCGCCCATCGGCTTAACGCATGGGATCTGCAGCACCATATGATGGTTGCTGTATTTGCCGCCATTTACAAATGTTGCTTTGTCGATCTCATTTGGCTCGATAAATCCACGCATCAATGTGGGCATCAAAGTCATGTTGTAAACCGGTAACTGTGGGTCGACAGCACTTCGCATATAACAATAACGTCCATCATAGTAATTGATTTGACCACCATGAACGCCATAGAGAATGCCATCATGAATGGTTGCATTATCTTTCAATACGGTTAGCAGACTTTTTCCATCGATATCTTCCATTGGTTCAGCCCCGAAATATTCCAATAACGTCGGTGCTAAATCGATCGTTTGTGCCAGTTGAGCGCGATGGCACCCATCGCAATCGATTTGCGGTACATGGATGAAAAATGGAATATGCACCATTTCATCAAACATCGGCGGAATATTTTTGCCAATGAAATTATGTTCTCCGAGTAAGAACCCATGATCAGTATTAACGATCAACATGGTGTCTTTCCACATGTCATGACGATCCATCATGTCCAATACACGACCCAATTGCGCATCACACAAAGACAACAGTGCACAATATTCTTTTCTTAGATCTTGGATCTGTTGCGGTGTGTACTTATCATTGACAAACGTATACGCCGGGAAGTTGAATGCCTCATGCGCGTCACAACAGTCATACAATTTCCGATACTTGTCCGGCACATAGAACGGTTCATGGGGATCAAAACATTCGATCTGCAGGAACCAATTGTCCTTGTCGTGGTGTTTCTCGATGAAATCTAATCCCGCAGTGACCGTTTGCACGCTAGGCATATCATCTTCACAGAGTATGCGGGTACGGTTGGCCAGATGTTGCACCGCGGATACGTTGGTCTTGTTCAAGGGACAGACATTCAATGACTTATCCGCTTCATCCTGGGGGATCCAGCGATCACCTTCCTGTCCTCTGAAGATTTCAAACGTCGTGTAACGTCCATGGTATGTTGCGCCACCGTCTTCCCAATAATGGCTGTGATCGGTACACATGTGGGTATACACACCATGAGCTTTCAGTCGCTCGATAGCTGAAATATCGAACGGTTCGATCGGTCCCCAACCGCGATGCATGAAATTGTACTTTCCGGTATGCAGTTCACGACGTGCCGGCATGCAGGGCATACTGCCCGTGTAGAATTCATCAAACGTGCAGGTGTGTTCACTCAATCTGGAAAAATTCGGCATTTTCGTGAAATCACATCCGTAGTTCGGCAAAAAATCACGGGTCAATGTGTCGAACATCAACATTACAGCTTTCATTGCTTCACCTCTCTTTCATTCGATAATCGAAATGCTTGCGCATCACTTGATATAAATATGTTAATCATCACACATTCATTTCAGCACATCGATTTACAAAATTATGAAAACGTTTTCAAAAGATTGCGATAAGCAATGTTCATTTGTAAGGATAAATATTAAAAACAGTCGCTTCATACCCTGAAACGACTGACTCTTCGACTCGTTAATTATTACTGCATCCACACCTCAGTCGCGTCGCAATGAAATGGCAAAACCATTTTAAAATCATTGGATTCAACCAATGCCATGGCATCGGACCGTGAAGAATGGTGAGGATAAAGACAGCGGATGGCTTTGCCTTCATCCAACAATTTGGCACAATAGCTACCGCTTTTTCGACGTCCGCTGACAATGACCACGCCGTTTTCTTTTAAACATGATTCAACCAATTGCTGGTTGCTTTGTTTTTCCAAATGCGTATCGGCAATCAGAAACAATGATGCCTGATCTACTGTGGTCATCTTGTTGGATTCAAAACCATGAATGAACGCATCGATAATTTCCGGTTTCATCCAGCTGCGCGTTTGCAGCATCATTTCCACTGCATTGACAAAACGCTGGTCAAAGAAGATGAAGTGATTGGGGAAATGATGCTGCAACAATACCAACATCTCATTACCTCGACCATAGGTTTGAACAGGTAAGACCACTTTTCTTCCTTGGTTTAGATAATGACCTATGGTTTCAATCAGTTGGGTGCGTAATGCAGACGCATCGACCATGATATGATCATGTGCCATATCGACTAACGCGATATCCGCGTAGATCCCTTTTGGCACATCCACAGCATAAACCAATGGATCTTTTTGATAATCCCCGGAATAGAAATAAGAATGGGTATCGGTTCGTAAACTAAACCAAAAGCTACCTGGACAATGGCCGCTACGACCATAGCGGATGGTCAAACCATCCAGTGCCATGGTTGAACCATACGCATCCAATACCATGGTTTTACCATAGTCCACACCACTGATATATAACGTTTCCCACGATGCAATGATGTAACCATCAAATCCCAATTCCAATACATATCCCAAAGCCCCGGTATGATCTTTATGCCCATGGGACAAAATCAAATAATCCACCTTTCCCACTTCCGTTTTACTCAATCGTGGAAAAGGATTGGGATCACTGTCCATAATCCCACAATCCAGCATCACATACCGATCATTTTTATAGGGAATCAGATAGCAGTTACGGCCATGCTCCCCATATCCACCTTTAAGCAGTAATGGATTCATACGCGTACACTCGGTTGGGATCAAAACCCAAATATCCATGGGTGCCTTCATCCGCTTTTTCCGGATGGAGGAAAGTCACAAATTCACCAGTGCTGGTTTTTGCCTTGATGCGCCATTGACCACCTTCAAATGTTGGCATGATGATTTCAATCGGAACACTGTTGGGTAACGCTGAAACTGAAAAACGGACATCTTCAGGTCTAAAATACATGGCCACATCATTTGCACCTGTGAAGGAAAGTGCTTTGACACGTGTATCTGCAATGGTGATATCACCCGGATTATTTTGAATGCCATGGATGCAATTCCCTGCCCCCAATAGTCCAGCCACAACTGCGGTCGCTGGTTTTTCATAACATTCCTTTGGGGAGGCGATCTGATCGATCATGCCATTATTCATCACCACGATGCGATCTGCCATGGCAAATGCTTCCGAAGGATCATGCGTAACATGAAAGACAGTGGTATGCAGTGATCTAAAAATCTGAGCCATTTCTGTACGCATTTCAATACGTAGCTGTACATCCAGATTGCACAATGGTTCATCCAATAATACAATTGCCGGATTCATCACTAACGCACGGGCAATCGCCACTCGTTGCTGCTGACCCCCGGATAATTCGGCTGGATACTGATCCATCAAACCATTTAAATGCAGCAGAGAAACCATCTGCTCCAATTTCGCGTTGCAGCTGGCTTGATCGGTCTTATGCAATTTCAAACCATACAGGATATTCTGTCGAGCCGTCATATGCGGCCACAGTGCAAAATCCTGAAATACCATGTTCAGATCTCTTTTTTCGATGGGCATCATGTATTTGGATGTGGTCACTTCCTTGCCATTTAAAATGACACGACCATCATTGATGCTTAAGATACCGGCGATGATGTTCAACATTGTACTTTTACCGCAACCACTGGGACCCAGCACCGAGATGATTTCACCCTTTTTTACATCAAGTGAAACCCCTTTGAGCACTTCTTTTTTACCATAACTTTTGTGGATATTTTCCAATTTAAGAATTGTTTCCATATGCATTTCCTTTCTTTCGGCTGCCCATATTCAGCAATCGCTCCAGTAAAAACATGATGGTGATGATGCAAATACCGGAGATGATGGTCGCAGCTGCGGCTTGACCGAATTTCAAATCGTTGTAGCTATCCGAAATCCATACAGGCAAAGTTTCCCAGTTTGGTGGATACAAGATCGTGGTGATAGCCAGATTGAATATGGATCCACCAAATGCACTCAATACGGCACTGACAGCACTGTTATGCAATAGTGGCAGCATGACAGTGCGGATTTTAGTGATAAAACCAGCACCTTGCATTTCAGCTGCCGTCATCAATGATTCAGGGATCTTGGCCATACCCGCCACCAAGACACGGTTGATCAACGGAATGGCCGCTGCAACCACAGCCAGCACAAGGATGGCCGGTGTGCCATATAAATGCAATCCCAATGGTACGAGCCACTTTTGATTCCAGACAAAGATGTAACCAACACCAAGGACTACCCCTGGTACCGCCATGGCAATCAATGTGGTCATATCAATTGCCTTTTTCAATGGTGATTTGGAATAGGTCAATACATAGGCACAACAGAATGCAATGATCAAACCAATTCCTGCGGCGATGACCGCCAGACCTAATGAGTGTGCGATACCGGTCAATAATGTGGAATCGCTGGCAAAGACACTTTGATAGTTTTCAAGCGTGAAAGAAAACCCTTCGATGGAAATGGCAGAGGAGAAGGACATGATCAAACTGGAACCGATGGGAACACCTAAAGCGATGATACAAAACCCACCGGCAATCAACGTGATCACCACAGTCTTGCCTTTGGTCAATTCTCTCGGCTCGCTCTTTCGAGTCCCGTTATCCAAAAAATCGTATCGTTTGCTCCCCATGGCCTTATATTGGATAAACATGGCTAAAACGATCAAAACCATCAAACACAATGACAGCACACCAGCCATATCAAAGCGAGCCGGAGAATTGCAGATCGCGGAATAGATCGTATACGGCAGTGTCGGAAAAGAATAAACTGCCGTGATGGTACTGGACAGACCATAATCACCCACGGTGTCCATGAAAATCAACATGGCTGCTGAACATAACGCCGGCAACATCAAGGGCAACTGGATGTCTTTCCATACCCGCCAAGCGGAAGCACCGTTCATATGTGCTGCATGCATCAATCGGATCGGTTCCCATTCCAAGGCTGTTTTGATGGTGATATACGCCATGGGCCACTTGCATAATGTCATGACGGTAACCAAGCCTGGGAAGGAAAATACATAGTCACTCATCCAGCTTAAGCCAAACCAGGCTTTGGCTATCCCGTTACCGGCAGAAAAATAAACCCAACCTTGCGCCAGAATGAACGATGGGATGATCATCAGTACCCATGCGGTCAGATCCAATAATTTGGCACCGGGAAATCGATACTGGGTACGTATCCATGCCATGGCACCGGCGACCAGTAATGCCACTGCCGTGGTTCCAGCGGCCAAAGCCAGTGAATTGAGGAATGCTTTTCGCCATAATGGCCGTGCAAAGACGTCACCGAGAATCGAAAGATTGGATAAATCAAATTTTGCAAGATCCAATCCAGGACAGACGATCTGGAATAAGACAGCCAATAATGGCAAAAGGACCAGCAAAACCAATATAGCGAATACGATTGTGCTGATCCGATTGTCTCTGTTTCTCAATGGACTACTGGGCAGAATAGTCGGCAAACCATGCTTTGATGTCTGCTTCGTTCTCGGCACCGAAAACAACATCGGCAATGGCTAATGGTGCGCTGGCGTCACGTTGTTCTTTTGTGGTCACACCATCCACACTCGGGGTAAAGAATCCTTCGTCGCCCGTGTTGATCAAAGCCTGCTGGACTTCCGGATCGAGCAGGAAGTTGACGAATGCTTTAGCAACATCTGGTTGATCGGTTTGACTGCAGATCGCCGCAACACGGGTGGAAGCGGCCGCTCCGCCTTCAGGCCAGATGATGGTGATCGGTTCGCCTTCAGCCAGCATGGAATACGCATTGGATTCCTGCAGCATAGCAATGGAGATTTCACCAGAGGCCATGGCTTCGACCACCTGCGGGTTTTTCGGATAGACTTTTAATCCATTTTCAAATAAGGTGGTGAAGTAATCCATACCACCGTCCATGCCTTTTTCATCAAAGAAATAGGCTGCTAACGGATAAGCTGGTGCGGCAACGCCAGGATCAGCCATACCGATGGCGTCGGCATATTTGGGGTCAGTAAGATCATCATAGCTTTTCGGGGCATCTTCCTCGCTCCAGACATCGTTGCGATAAACGATCACTCCGGCAGCATGTGCACCGGTCGGATAGAAGCTCTTGTCAGAGGGGACCAGGCTTGCAAATTCGTCGGTCAAATTGGCAGCATTGTCTACTTCGACATCGGTCATGATCATTCCTTCAGAGTTAAGGTTTTGAATGTCATACATACTGTCCAGCCAGACGACATCCCATTGCGGGTTGCTGGCTTCTGCAGAAATACGGGACATCGTTTCAGCCCCGTTGCCAACAACGACCTCGACGTCATAGCCGGTTTTTTCCTTGAACAGATCGGGGATGATGGCATCAAAGTCATTGAGGTAAACCGTTAACGGTTCGCTGGCCTGTTGTTCGATGGAACTGGTTTGTGCGGTCGTTTCGGATGTGGTGGTTGTAGCACTATCGCTGACTTCGCTGGTGCCGTTACTGCAACCGGCCAACCCTAACAACGCAGCCAATGCAAGTGCAAAATATTTTTTCATATCCTTCTTCTCCTTTTATGGATAGGATTGTAGGAATCGATGGTTAAACCAAAAGATCAAATGGGTTAAATCCATGTTAAATTCGATGGTTGGAACCATTTCAACGTATAATGGTGAATATGAGTATCAGCAATGCACGTTCATTCATTGTTTATCAAATCTTGCAGAAGGAATCATCGTTTGATCATCCATTATCGACGACGCAACTTATTTCCAAATTGAGTGAGCATGGGATTTCGGTGGATCGAACCACTTTATACCGGGATATTTCAGCATTGAATGAAGTCGTGGATGACGATGGTAAAATCGAGATCCGTCATGATTCAAACAAAAATGGTTATTACATTTACTCATCCATGTTAGAACCATCGGAAGCGAAGATATTACTGGATCTGATCCACGCCACCCAGGCGTTGAGCAAAAAGAAGACCAATGAAATCGAAATGAAAATCAAATCACTGATCCGCTGTGATGATTATGATCGCATTTCTATCCAACAGCTGACCAACCGGAATAAAACGCGCAATGAAGCATTGCGCAATAATATCGAGATACTGATCGAACCGATTGCCACGCATCATTTCATTCAATTCAAGTATTTTGATTATTCCAGCAAGCGGATTAAAGTCTATCGGCGTAATGGGGAATATTATCGCTTATTGCCGTATAACCTGTTTATTCAAAATGATCGATATTATTGCATAGGATATAATCCGAACCATCATGATTTGACGCATTTTCGATTGGATAAGATGGACCATATCCTCATTGAGGATATGGTGGCGGATAAGTATCCGTTGATGGCAAATGTTCAGACTTACATTAGTCAAACCATCAGTTTATTCAATGGTCCGACCAGAGATATCCAATTAATGTGCAAACCATCGTTGATATCCGTAGTGATGGATCAATTCAGTGAATGCATGATCATGGATGAAAAAGAAGATCTTATTCAGATGAATGTGACCATTCATCTGAATAAGACCTTCTATGCGTGGATTTCTAATTTCAGACCGGATGAAGTACGGATCAGTGGTCCAAACGATGTCGTTTCTGGTTATACCCGGTACTTGGATGAGATCATGAGTGCGTATAAAGCTTTTTAAGCAGTTTTTTATGTGCAATAACTAATGGATAGTCATGGATCAATGTATCGATATCCACCCAGATATAGGATGGATCCTTATCCACCACTTTTATGGTTTGACCATATAACTGCCAGATCAAGTGTGAATAGATATGTTTGATCGTATAAGATGTATTCACTGGTTCAACCATGGATTCCATCGGTAAACGATAATACCCTTCCATCAAATGATCCGCATATGGTGGTTTGACCAATGCAATTTGATGGTCACATTCATAGATCGTGACCTTATAGCAATATACAGGGACTTTTGCTTTTATCTTTTTCTTTGGATAATCGGTAGGATCGGTTTGACCATGGCACCATTGATTTAACGGACAATGATCGCACTTGGGATTTTTAGGCGTACAGACTAACGCACCAAGTTCCATCAAACTTTGTGCAAAAACAGAAGGATGGGCATGGTTCATCCATTGAGTCGTGGTTTCCACCACTTTCTTTTTAAATGTACTGGATCCAAGTGATTGAACCATTGCATTGAATCGTGCCACGACCCGATTGACGTTACCGTCAATCGGGGTAATGGGTTGATCATAGGCAATGGAAGATATTGCTGCAGCGATATAGGGGCCAATACCAGGAATGTGAAGCAGATCATCATAACGATGGGGCATGGTACCACCATAGTATTCCATGACATACTCCGCCCCTTTTTTAAGATTACGTGCCCTGGAGTAATACCCTAACCCATGCCAGAGCATCAATACCTGTTCGATATGACCATTCGCCAATGATTCAATGGTTGGGAATTGTTCGATCCATCGGTTGTAATAGGGAAGCATGGTTTTGATCTGAGTCTGTTGTGCCATTACTTCAGATACCCAGATTTGATAAGGATCTTTCGTTTGACGAAAGATCAGATCCCGTTTGTGATGGTCATACCATGTTTCTATCGCGTTTACTTGATTGATCACATCCATCGTGGATAGTATACCGATTATTCCTTGGTTTAACCATGGTTAAAGATGGTAGAGTAATGCATAAGGAAGTGATAGCCCCATGTCAATACTGAAACAAGCATTGGATAACGCCAAAGATATCGTCTTTTTTACCGGAGCCGGGATATCCGTTCCCAGTGGTATTCCGGATTTTCGAAGTAATACGGGATTATACAATCAAAACAAATCCGCAGAGCGGATCCTTTCCCACTCTTTCTTTGAAGCATACCCGCAAGATTTTTATGATTTTTATTGGAAGCATATGGTTTATCCAGATGCTAAGCCGAATAAAGCCCATCAATGGATCGCAGATTGTCAAAATCATTATGATCGAGTTACTGTCATCACCCAGAATATCGATGGTTTGCACCAAGCTGCAGGTAATAAAGAAGTCATCGAGTTACATGGTTCGACCAGTCGGTATACCTGTACACATTGTGGAACAGATTATGGTTTAAATGATCTTACCATTGGAAACGTACCTTATTGTCCCTTATGCCATGGTTTGATCAAACCGAATGTGGTTTTATATGAAGAACCATTGAATGAATATGATATCGATTCCGCCATTTATCGAATCCGTCAATGTGATACCTTGATCGTTATCGGTACCTCGTTGAATGTATATCCTGCCGCAGGCTATATCCCTTACTATAAGGGTTCAAATCTGATCATCATCAATAAAACCGAAACCGATTTTGATGATATGGCCGATATCGTGATCCATGATGATATCATCCATGTCATTGAATCATTGAACCAATAAAAACATCCGCTGATCCAAGTATTGGATCAGCGGATTGTTTTTATCGATCAGACGTATTTACGAATGAGTAGATGTTAGATGAAGGAGTATCTGTTGGTTGAGCCACCGGTTCTATGACACATGCTTTATCTTGTTCAGACCATACCCATCCTGGTCCCATCGCCTCATCGCAGGTGACCACACCATCGCAGTTTTTATTCTGTATTCCTGCACAGGATTGAGAAGAATGGGATTCCTCATCATTTGATACCTGTTGGGGAGGATTTACAACTGTGATCTCACAAGTTGCGTAAAGACTTGGATTTGCTTTTGAAATAACAGTGATAGTAACTTGACCTTCATCAAGCCCTGTTACAATCCCATTATCCACTGTGGCTACTGATTCGTCGCTAGACAACCAATCAACAGTGATATCAGCAGGATCTTCGGGAGTGAATATTGTTGTAAGTTCAATTGTTTTTCCAGCTGTAAGAGTATATGAAATGTTATCCAGTTCAATCTTTTGCAACGGCTCTTCACCAAATGATAATATCCATCTATCCAAAGAAAAACAGGTGTGTTCGCTACGATATTGCACGCCGGCCGTACTCCGTAGTGTGAATCAGATACCGAAACTGTCTTCAAATTTCCGTCTTTATTAATTGCTCGCGCAACATAAGGACCATTAGAGGAAGGGGCCTTAGCCATCAATCATTTGTGAAGCCATAACTACTTCTTGAGGGAGAATTCCAGAAATATGATAATTGAGCCCCTTCATATTCATAAATCCCCCATTAACTTCTGCTTCTGATAAAAGATAAAATTTATCTTCTAATTGTATAGCAGTTATATTTGAATAATCATTGCTGGATTCATAACTTGTGACCAATAAAAATTTTGATTCTTCCTCTAAAAAATAATTAACAAAATCATTTCGTAGCCAACTTCTTATATTAGAATCCTGATATAAATTACCATTTGAACCAAATGTCCCTTCGGTTAAAACATACTCACTGACAAGAGTTACTCCACCATTGCCATAATGATCATCATTATCAACTACAATCCAAGATATTGTACCGTTAGTTTCACTGTATAATTCGCCTTCATCAGACGAAGCTGTGCCCATAATAATCTTGGAACCTATCTCTAAGTCACCCGCTGTACCTTTAATTTGAACACCTCATGAGTTTGATGATTTTCCATTGATCGTTCATAAGTACCCATGCGATGCAATCATTTATGATGATAGTGTGGACATGAAATATTTGTCAGATTCACTTGCTTGACTATACTGTCGTATTTATCTTGGTTTAAAATATAATCGTTGCTTGTGACCAGAAGCATGAGCAGCCATGGAAGGGTCTGCCGGGACGCCTTCCTTTTCCTTTGCTCATATTATGAGCTCCAATTGGATCAAAAAATATAAAAAATCTATCAGAATCTGTATCAAATACAGTGCTGATAGACACTCTATTTCTAAACTGTACTGTTGTTTAGCTTTTTAATGCATCTTATTATACAGCTAACCTTCAGGATGGTTTTCACAAACTTACTGTCAACGGGTAGTTTGTATTGAATATTATAAATGTTTCGTTAGGTTCTAAAACACCTCGATATTTTAGATGGATTTTTTGATTCTCTCCAATTCCCTTCTGTTGAACAAAAGCATACCCAGCAATTTTCGAATAACGTTGTCCAGTTCACAGCAAACATGCTGCACAGCCCAGTTTT
>CALVGN010000031.1 GCA_944327105.1 uncultured Erysipelotrichaceae bacterium
TTTATCAATATGGAATGCACTTTGAAAGAAGCACAGGATTTAAGCGGCGCAGGGATTACAGCCATGATTGTCGGACAAGTGCAGCATATTTCTGTTGAAAAGGAATATGCACAGGGCTATGAGCAGAGATACGGAAAAAAGGGTTTTATGATGTTGATACCAGCACCGCAAGACCTTGTTACTGGTGAACCAAATCAATCTGCGATTGCTACTATAAATATCGAAAAATATGATTGATAAATTAGGATTTGAGGAGGTAAAGTAATGGGATTGTTTGATAAGTTAAAAGGGAAAAAGGAGAGCGTCGATTGGAGTGATGCCTATAATGCTACACCAAAGTTTTATGGAAAACCTGATGGTAGTACGTTTGGTGCAATAGCTTTAACCGAGGGCACTAAAACTGTACTTCCTAAAAATCCGCAGTTAGAGTATAAAGTTGATGGAAAGTCGGTAGCAGAGTGGAAGTTGGTGCTTGTTAGTACATCAAAAGATGCAATTATAGGTGATTCCGATTACTTTGTTGCTTTGAAAAAAGTTGAACAGTATTCCTTGGATACAAATAAAAACGCAATACTGATTAAAGAACTTTCTTTAGCAGAATTGGAAAGTTTAATAGGATAAAGTCTACAAATCCTAATTTGTTGAACTGATAAAGAGCACACTTCTATACAGAGGCAAGCCCTGTATCGTGCGCTCTGCGAGGCGAACAGCCCGGACATTTGAATGTCCGGGCTGTTTTGCGTCACTTCGTTCCGAACAATGGGCTGCACCCCTTGCGCCGCGAAAGCAGCTGTAACCATAATGAAAAGGCGTGACTTTCGCGGTCACGCCTTTCCTGTTTTACTGTCTTACGAACACCGCTCGAAGGACACGGTGTGTGGTTCAACCCATATTAGTCTTTACGGAACGAACGACGTTCTCCGTTATTGCCATGGTTTCGACCATGGCCTCGGTCTCGATCCTTTCCTTTGAATGGTTTGGGTTCGACATACCCTTCCGGTTTTTGCATCAAATCCCGGATTGAGCAGCTGACTTTTCCACTCTCATCGATCGCATCGACCACGACGCGTACGACATCCCCGACTTTGTAAAGATCGTTTGGATTTTCAACCCGTTCCCATCTGAGTTTGGACACATGGCACAACCCTTCGCAATTGCCGAACAGATTGACAAAAATGCCATAGTTTTCGATCCGGGTGATCGCTCCTTCAAAGATCTCACCGACCTTGGCTTCACGTACGATATCCTGGATCATCTGTTTGGCTTTGGCGATAGCCTTAGCATCGGTATGATAGATCACGACCTTGCCGTCATCCTCGATATCGATCTTGACCTTGTCACATTCATCGATGATGGCGTTGATCACTTTACCACCGGTACCGATCACTTCACGGATCTTATCCGGATCGATCATAAATGTTTCCATCTTCGGTGCATATTCACTGACATGATCACGCGGTGTGGCAATGGTCGCTTCCATATTATCCAGGATCTCGAAGCGTCCTTTTTTGGCTTGCGCCAGGGCTTCCTTGAAGATCTCACGGGAAATGCCTTCGACTTTGATATCCATCTGCAATGCCGTGATCCCTTGACGGGTCCCAGCGACCTTGAAGTCCATATCGCCATAATGGTCTTCCATGCCTTGGATATCCGTTAAAATGCTGTACGTGTCCCCAACGGTGATCAGACCCATGGCCACACCGGCGACGGGTGCTTTGATGGGCACACCGGCAGCCATCAATGACATGGTTCCGGCACAGATGGATGCCTGGCTGGAGGAGCCATTGGATTCCAATACTTCCGCCACAGTACGGATGCAATACGGGAATTCTTCTTCACTGGGCAGCACTTGCAGCAATGCACGTTCACCCAATGCACCATGGCCGATCTCACGACGGCCTGGTGAACCCATGCGACCGGTTTCACCGACAGAAAATGGCGGGAAATTATATTGATGCATGAAGCGTTTTTCTTCCACTTCAGTCACATCATCGATGATTTGGTTTTCACCTAACGGACCCAATGTGGTCACCGATAAGACCTGGGTTTCACCACGGGTAAATAAGGCAGAACCATGCACTCGTGGCAAAAGATCGACCTGACTGTCCAGCGGACGCAATTCATCCAGTTTTCGGCCGTCGGGACGAATCTTTTCGACACTGATCAGCCGACGTACTTCCGCAGCGACGATGCTGGTGCAGTATTCACGGGTTTGTTTTTCGGCTTTTGTTTTTTCGCCATCGCTTTGATAACAATCCAATGCCGAAACCTGTTGAGCCATCTGATCGGTCAACTCATCGATGCGACCATAACGTTCCAGTTTTTCATGAATGGACACAGCGGCCACCAGATCGGCTTTGGCATGTTCATCCACATAAGCGGTAATGGTGGGATCGACTGAATAGACTTCATATTCCATTTTAGGTTTGCCGCATTGGGCAATGATTTCTTCTTCCCACAGACATAACTCTTTGATGCATTCATGTGCAAACATCAATGCATCGAGCATATCGTCTTCACTGACTTCCTTGGCACCGGCTTCCACCATGTTGATGGCATATTTGGTTCCGGCAACCGTTAAATGGATATCACTTCTGGCACTGGTTTCAACATCCGGATTGACGATGAATCGACCATCGACGCGACCGATGATCACACCGGCGATCGGTCCATGGAATGGGATATCGGAAATGGATAATGCCAGAGAAGAGCCCAACATAGCCGTCATTTCACTGGTAACATCCGGATCCACGGATAAAACGGTGTTGACCACCTGCACTTCATTGCGGAATCCATCCGGGAATAAAGGACGGATCGGACGATCGATCATGCGAGCACTTAAGGTCGCATGTTCGCTGGGTCTGCCTTCGCGGCGTAAGAAACCTCCGGGGATCTTGCCGACGGAATACATTTTTTCTTCATAGGAAACCGTTAGTGGGAAAAAGTCGGTATCCTTTCGGGTGTGATTGGCCGTGGCAGTGGATAAGACCACCGTATCATCGTAGCGGACCAATACGGCACCACCGGCCTGTTTGGCCAGTTCGCCGGTCTCGACGGTGATGGTGCGACCATGGAATTCTTTAGTAAATACTTGTTTTGCCATAACGCGTTGTCACTCTCTTCTTTCTTTTCTTCTTCTCTCTATTTTTAATTACACAACGAAACAATCATAACACAAAAACAACAATGGCAATGGGCCATTGTTGTTTCGAATGGATCAATCATTGCTCAACCCTGTCCTTGGCGAATCGTGGACAAAGCATGCACAAACAACGATTTGACGGAATCGATATGTTCGTGTGTCGCTTGGGGGACACCTTCCAATCGATATGGGATACCCAATTGGTGATACTTGGTCAAAGCCATGGTATGGTATGGCAGAAACTCGATTTTTTCAATGTGGTGCAATGGGGCGATGATCTTGGCCAAGGCAGCGATGGCAGCATCATCATCGGTGATGGTGGGAACCACCACGTACCGGATCCACATGGTCTTACCTTTTCGTTCAATGGTTTCGATCATATCCAATGTCGGTTTTAACGGTTGTCCGGTCAAGCGAAGATAACCGGATTCAAACGGATATTTGATATCCACTAAAAATAGTGGAGTAAGATCGATGATCTGATCCATGATGCGTTGATTTATTTCACGGTACGTCGTTCCACAGGTATCGATGGTCAGATGGATCCCTTCTTGCTGGCAGCGTTTGGCCATTTGCAATACGAATCGATCTTGAAGCAATGGTTCGCCACCGCTTAATGTGATCCCACCATCCCGATAATAAAAAGCGTTTCGTCGATAGCATTGGATGATCTCATCCACATCCATAGCTCTACCACCCTGCATGGCCCATGTATCTGGATTATGACAATAAGCACAACGCATGCTGCATCCTTGAAGGAACACGACCATGCGGACTCCTGGACCATCCACAGATCCAAACGATTCGATGGAATGAACGATCCCTTTACATGGAGCCATGGAAGGTACGGGAAATGACTTCATCCTGTTGGGCTTTGGTCAATTTATTGAAATTGACCGCGTATCCGGATACTCGGATCGTCAATTGGGGATATTTTTCCGGATGTGCTTGGGCATCGAGCAGCATATCGCGGTCAAAGACATTGACATTCAGATGATGGCCGCCACTTTGGGTATAACCATCCAATAAATGGACCAAGTTATTGATTTGAGTCGCATTGGCATGTGTCATGATTGCTTCTTCCTTTCTGTATTTTGGTATCACCATCGATATCGATGGTGGGCGTATAGCAGGCAGTGCCGGGTCGGCATTCATTCATTGTGGAATCCACATTGAATGATGCATCATACTCGTCGTGGATCGTGACATTGATATGACCACTTCCCTTTTGGACCAATGTATCCAATGTTTCGATCAGACGATCAATGGTTTGATCCATAGTTAACGTCCTTTTCACTATGAAGTAATATGCTGTTTTGATCATCCTTTCCCAATGCATCCGGGACGATGGAAAACGTATTGCTGATGCCATCCTGCGCATCGTCGAAGTCCAGTTTGGCGACCGATGCCAATGATGCGATGGCGCCACTATGGTCTCTTCCATGCATGGGATTGGCACCGGGTGCAAACGCCACCCCGGCCTTTCGGCCATCCGGCGTTGCACCGGTGGCTTTCCCATAAACGACATTGCTGGTAATGGTCAATATCGACGTGGTGGGAATGGAGTGACGATAAGTATGGTTTTGACCAATATAATGCATGAATGCATGGACCACATCATGGGCGATCTGATCCACACGATCATCATCATTGCCATATTTTGGATAGTCCCCTTCGATCGTATAATCCACGACCAACCCATTCTCATCGCGCACTGGATGCACTTTAGCATATTTGATGGCACTCAATGAATCCGCCACTACCGACAAGCCGGCAATACCGGTGGCAAAATAGCGTTTGACATCCCGATCATGCAATGCCATTTCCAATCGTTCATAGCAATATTTGTCATGACTGTAATGGATGATATTGAGCGCATTGACGTAAACGGATGCCAACCATTTCATCATGTCATTGAATTTATCCATCACATCGTCATAATCCAATGTATCCCCTTCAACCGGACGGTATTTGGGGCCGACTTGTTTGCCGGAGACTTCATCTTTTCCGCCATTGATGGCATAAAGCAGACATTTGGCTAAGTTGGCACGGGCACCGAAAAATTGCATTTCCTTGCCCACGACCATGCTGGAGACGCAACATGCGATGGCATAATCATCCCCATGCAAAGGACGCATCAGATCATCATTTTCATATTGGATGGAACTGGTTTCGATGCTGACTTTGGCACAATAGCGTTTGAAAGCATCGGGCAGATGGATCGACCACAATACGGTCAGATTCGGCTCGGGTGCCGTCCCAAGATTATGAAGGGTATGCAAATAGCGAAAACTCATTTTAGTGACCATGGTTCGACCATCCACACCCATGCCGCCGATCGATTCGGTCACCCAAGTCGGATCACCACTGAACAAAGCATTGTATTCGGGAGTGCGGGCAAATTTGACCATGCGCAGCTTCATGATGAAATGATCGATGAATTCCTGGATCTGCGCTTCACTGTAGCGTTTTTCCTTTAAGTCACGACAGGCATAGATATCCAAAAACGTACTGGTACGTCCAAGGGACATGGCCGCACCATTTTGTTCCTTGACGGCTGCCAGATAACCAAAGTAAAGCCATTGGACGGCTTCTTTGGTATCATTGGCCGGTTTGGAAATGTCAAAACCATAGATGGTTCCCAACTCTTTTAATTCTTCCAATGCTTTGATCTGTTCGCTCAATTCTTCCCGTAAGCGCATGGTTTCTTCATCCATGACGCTCCCGGTGGAATCTTTCTGCTGCTTTTTATCTTCGATCAACCGATCCACACCATATAGTGCGACACGTCGATAATCCCCGATGATCCTTCCTCGCCCATAAGCATCGGGCAAACCAGTAATGATATGGGATGAACGACAGGCCCGCATTTCCGGGGTATACATGTCAAAAACACCCTGATTGTGGGTTTTACGATGGACCGTGAAGAATTCACAGATGGTCGGATCGACCGTATAACCGTTATCCGCACAGGCTTTTTGAGCCATGCGGATGCCCCCATAGGGCTGCAAGCTGCGCTTGAACGGCTTGTCCGTCTGTACGCCGACAATGGTTTCCAACTGGCGATCCAGATATCCGGCACCATGGCTGGTGATGGTTGAAACCACCGTGGTATCCATATCCAGCACACCGCCCGCCTTGGCTTCCTGGCGAGTCAATTCCATCACCTGATCCCACAGTTTTTTTGTGGCATCACTGGCTTCTTCTAAGAATGATTCATCCCCGTCATAGGGGGTATAGTTGCGTTGAATAAAGTCACGCACATCGATACGGGAGCACCAGGGTCCCTTTATAAAATCACGATAGTGATCCATGTTGTCCCTCCATTTCTACAAACTGTTGCTATTACAACATAATGGTTAAACCATTGCAATTGAAATGATCACGAATTTTAGTGGTGTTTTCATTTACAATCCGATTTGGTTTTAAACATGTTGTCAATTGACGATGAGCCATGAAAAATTCAAGTTTTACTTAACCAAAACGTCCCCTGCAGCCCTTGAAGCAAAAAAAGAGGGTGATTATATTCGTACTATGTAATAAAGTTATATATGTAGAAAGGAAGAGTAAATGATATGACGCTGCATTTTAAAGGCTCACACTCTATGTTCACAACACTACTCATCTGTTTATTTTTGTATCTTATGCTTGGAATTTTATTTTTATCTCACTATATAATTATTCAATATATATTGAAAATCATATTAGCGATGCTGGTACTTTATTACGTATGGGATGGTGAAAAACAGGGTCAATCGATCAATTGGATCAATGCCATGATCATGCTGGTGGTAACCACCATCATTCCGTTCGATCCATCACTGACCATTCTCATTGTGATGTTATGCGGTTGGATGCCCATTCACCAAAAGAACCACACATCCTTCACCAGCGTTGGGTATGACCATCAAACCACCTGCCAAGCACTGTTATCCACCAAGCTGGAAAGCGCAAAATTGCAACGCCTGCATATCGGAAATCGTTAGATATGAAAAAAAACAGGGACACGTGAGCATGTCCCTGGCTTTTTTCGATCATTAAAATCGATCGTACTTCTTTAATCCACTTTTCGAATGGCCACTTTCCAATTGCTGCCCACTCCGATATTGTACGCTCTGGAGAAGCTGCCCTGGTTGATGGCAATACCGACGCGATCGACCGAATTGATATAAATGATCGGTGAACCGATCGCCACTTCCGCAAAGCTGTGACCATAGGTGATCTGGTTCTGGTAGACCATGGTCGAATCATTGGAAATGGTGACTTCATATTTTTGTCCAAACGATGGCTTGAGCATATTGAATTCATCCCGGGTGATCGAGGTCCATAATGACCCAAACCGAACATCCAATATATCCACCACGCCCTGCACGGAATGGGTATTTTTATTGAAGTGCGTTTCCACAAGCGGCAATTTGACGATGCGTTCCACACTCAATTCATTGCCCACTTCTTCAAAACTGATCACCCCCGCAGCCAATCTGGCACCGGTATACGCATACACGTCTCGACCATGGAACGTATAGGAATGTTCCGTGTTTTTGCGACGGTTCACGCTTTCTTCGATCTCGCGGATCGCCGAAAAACCGATGGAATTGGCTAGATGTGTCAACGTACCGTTATCCGGGGTGACGATGTATTGCCCATCATTGGTCAATGCTACAACGCTTTTGCGCTTGGTCCCTACTCCCGGATCCACTACGGAAACAAACACTGTTCCCTTGGGCCAGTAGCTGACCGTTTGAAACAGACGATACGAACCTTCGAAAATGTTATAGGGGGTGATGTCATGGGTGAGATGATGGATCTTCAACGCATCATCCACGCTTAACGCGACCCCTTCCATGGCGCTGACTGCGCCATCGACCAATCCGAAATCGGATTGGAAAACTAAAATGGATTTATTGCTACTACTCATGATTCCTCCAAAAACGTACATGCCATTCATTGCCACAACCCAATCCCTTTGACGTGGTCAGATCACCTTTGGAAATGGCCATGGAAATGCGATTGAGTTCATTGTTATAGATCAAAATATCCCCAGTGGCGGCATCACCGAATGTTTTGACAAAAACCACCGCATCACTGAAAATCAATTCCTGTTCATACCGCACTTCCACATTGACCATTTGTCCGTATTTGAAGCCGGCGTTTAAAAACATAGCCAATGGGATATTGGTCCACAAATTGCCAAAATTGGGATCATTGATCTCAAAAATACCGTCGATGTAATCCGCTTTGACAGAAGCGTTCAAAATCGGCAATGTGACGATTTCATTGAGATCATAGGTTGGTCCGACCCCTTCAAAATCGATGATGCCGCTGGCTAAGCGCGCGGCGCAATAGCCAAACAGATCCCGACCATGGAAAACGGAAATCTCATCCGTACCGGCACCATGAAGGCGGTTGGTCGTTTCATCGATCTCACGGACTTCCTTAATGCCAACGGTTGCATGGATATGGGTCAATGTCCCATTATCGGGGGTAACGATGGTATAACCATCATTGGTTTGGGCCACACACGCTTTTCTGGACGTCCCGACTCCTGGATCCACTACAGAAACAAAAATGGTTCCTTTGGGATAAAAATGCATATATTGCATCAATCGATACGATGCGCTCCAAATATCATATTGAGGTAATTCATGGGTGGCATCCAAGATCTCGATGGTTCGATCCACGGATTTTACGACTCCATACATGGCTGCGACCGCACCTTCCTTGTACGTAAAATCCGTTTGGAAGACTAACATTGGTTTATTGGTGTCAATCATTGGTTTTTCTCCTTTAACACTATGGCCTTACCATCCGATAAACGGATTGTAGAAATAACTTTTCGTCACAAAAAGACGTATCGAAAGCGATATCACAAAAATCACGATGCACACCGCCAATGCCAGATAATCATTGCGCTGTAATGCACGGAATGAATACCATGTGCGTTTCTTGGTCTTACCATACCCTCTCAAACTCATCGCATTGGCGATCGCATCCACTCGATCCATCGTCGAAAAGATCAGTGGTGCCAACAACGCCATGACATTTTTGATCCGTCTTCCGAGCTTTTCTTTACGGCTCATATCGATGCCGCGCGCCTGCTGTGCCAAAGAGATATTGGTATAATCTCTGGACACATCCGGAAAATATCGCATGGTCAATGCGACCGTAGTACAGATTTTTGCCGATACCCCGATATGATTCAAGGATGAAGCAAATTCACTGGGGTTGGTGGTAAAGAAAAAGACGAACCCGACCGGAAACATGCACAGATATTTCATCGTTTTGCAGGATAGATAATACAATTCCTCCCAGGTCAAAACAAACGGTCCGCCAAAGGAAAAGATCTCATGCCGTGTGCCCAGCACTTCCACCCCGTATTGGGGTGCAAAGACAAAGGAAAGCACAAAGTCGAATAACAGAAAAACCAAAATATAGCCGAAGATCAGTTTGACTTGATCAAACGGGATTTTCGAGATGCGAAAGCATACGATGGCAAAAGCCAGCATGAACAGCAATACCCGGATATCATAGGTAAGGATCACCGTAAAGATCATGATCAAAAAACACAATAATTTGGTCAAACCGGAGAGCTGGTGGATCAGCGTATCGAGCTGATTATAGGAAAACAGTTTGATTTTCATAACGGGCTCTCCTTGTGTTCGTGACGGATGAACGTATCAATAAAGGCGACTGGATCATTGATGTCGCATTTTTGGGCCAGATCATAAAGACTCGTGCGTTTTAAATATGCTTTTTCGATCAATCGGGGATCACTGAGAACCACCGAACCGGCCGTATCGGCAATGATCTTACCATCGGTGATCACCACACAACGGTCGGTATATTCCAGCATCAAATGCATATCATGGGTGATCAGTATGATGGTGATCCCTCGATCGTTCAATGTGGTCAAAAATTCCATGATCTCGCTGTAATGGCGATAATCCTGACCGGCTGTGGGTTCATCCAGGATCAATACGGATGGTTCAAGTACCAAAATGGAAGCAATGGTCACGCGTTTTTTCTGACCATAGCTTAATGCACAGATCGGCCAGTTGCGGTATTCGTATAATCCACAGATCTTCAAGGTATCATAGACTTTCGTTTCGATGGTATCTTTGTCATATCCACGGGAGAGCAATCCCAATGCCACTTCATCATAGATCATGGTTTTACAGATCATTTGATTTGGATTTTGAAGCACATAGCCAATGGCATTGGCACGTTCTTTGATGGTCCAATCATTGATACATAGATCTTTATAAAAGATGGTTCCACCATCGATTTTCTCAAACCCGACGATACATTTGCTTAATGTACTTTTACCAGCACCATTTTTACCAACAATGGCCATCATCTCCCCTTGATGGATGGTAAGATCCACATGATCCAGGATCGGATGGATCCCATCATAGGAAAAGCAGAGATCGTTGATGGTCAAAACCGCTTCTTTTTCGATGGGTTGAACCACGCTACGATTGGCTTGATACCATGATTTGACCAAATGCTGCTGTCCATTCAAATCATAGTGGGTATCATCAGAAAGATGTTTCGTTTGACTTAAATCCACATCCGCATAGCGCATCGCCGCCACATACAATGGTTCCCGGATCCCGTTTTGTTCCAATAAATCACTGCATAACAGTTCATCCGGTGTCATATCCGCCAAAATCGTGCCATGGTTGATCAATAGGATCCGATCCACATGGCGATGCAGCACATCCTCCAGACGGTGTTCGATGATGATCACCGTCTTATTACGCTGTTTGGCAATGGTATCGATCAATTCGATGGCACTTTTTCCGGTCGATGGATCCAGATTGGCCAATGGTTCATCAAATAACAAAACCGGTGCATCCGCCACCATGGCCCCAGCCAGACAGGCCCTTTGTTTCTGTCCGCCGGAAAGTTCAAAGGGTGAGCGTTGCAAAAAAGAAGCCATATCAACGATCCCGGCCACTTCCCGCACCTTGTGGTGCATCGTTTCCAGCGGCACATTATCATTTTCCAATTCAAAGGCAATATCTTCCCCAACGCTTAATCCGACGAATTGACTGTCGGCATCTTGCAATACGGTACCGACATATTGGCTGCATTTGAAAATATTGAGACTGGTCAGATCATGACCATACAGTTTGACGGATCCACCGATCTTTCCCGGATAGGCGAACGGGATCAATCCGTTAAGGCAATTGCCAAGCGTGGACTTCCCGCTGCCACTTGGACCGATGATCAATATTTTCTCCCCTTCGTAAATGGTCAGATTCACATCATGCAATGTCGGCCGCTTTTGGGAATCATATTGAAACGAAAAGTCGTTGAATTCGATGACCGCTCGTTTATTTATAGTTGTGTTCGTCATTTCCATATGTATTTATTATCACTGTCAACAATTGGATTGTTCAAGTGTCGACTTCCATAAAAAAGAAAAGTAGCCGACATATTTCATGTCGGCTACGATTTTTTCGGTAATCTTGCCGAATTACTCGATATCCAGCGAACCCTTTTTCACACGGGTCTTGCTGTAAGCAAAGCAAAGCAGAACACTCAATACGCAAGTGGTGATCGCGTTGGAACCAAATGCCATCAAGCCCTGAGCAAAGACATAGTCCCACGGTTGGGCATACTGGATCATATCACCAGCCGGTGCGACCAATAACCAGGCGATCGCATTGCCCAATACGCTGAGCACACACAAGATCACCGCATCTTTGACGGAAAACTTTCCGCTTTCGATATCCATGAAGTAATAGCATAAACCGGAAACGATACCGACCACGGCACTACCGGCGACCCATGCCCAGGATGGAGTACCCCACATCAGGGAATCGGAAATGGTATGACCGATCAAGCCGATCAAACCACCGGCAATTGGACCGAAAACTACACCAAAGAATGCTTCCACACCATAGGTGATGTTGATGGTGGTGTTTGGAATCGGTGATGGAACCTTGACAAACATGGTCAAGACGATGAATAAAGCTGCACCCAGGCCAGTACCGACCAGAGTTTTTGTAGTGAATAATGGTTTCTTACTCATTTCACTTACCCCCTAACAAAGGATAGTATGGTTGAACCATGCGTAAATTTCAAGTGAAAAAACGGTTGAATTATGGTTGAACCATGTGAAAACGGTTTCAATTTAATAATCGAACAGCGTTTCCCCTTTGCCACACTGATGATCCATATATTCACACACCTTGTAATTCAATGTGTCTGAAAAGATCAGATCGCCACCATGGACCCCATCTTCGATTTCCAAAAACACTGCCGGCACATTGGCTTTATAGCAGACTTCCTGCAATTTTGCACTTTGTGCAACATCAACGACCGAATCGGCATCACCATGGATGATCATCAACGGGAACTGGTATTTTCCATTTTCGATCTCATGGTAGATATTGGACATTTCAAAGATCGGATCTTCCGGATCAAAGACTTTCATATTAAACAATTTGCCTTCCATGGATTCACTGATGTCATCCCCAGGTTTATACCCTTCATCCAGCAATAATTGTTTCAAATCACACGGACCATAGTAATCGATGACGCCTTTGATGATCGACGGATCGATGCCACTAAAGCGATCACACAGGCGCCAGGCCGCCAATATGGCGGTATGGGCGCCGGAGGAATCGCCGGCAATAAAGACATTGGTCGTATCAATAGGATACGGTGTTTCATTGGTCAGAAAATAATAAATGGAATCCATCACATCATTGACCTGCGTCGGATAGTGGACTAAAGAAGAGTCGCGATAACTCAATACAACAACGACCATCCCCTTGCGGGCAAACGCCGCCAATTGCGGCGTTTCCAGCCCAAGATCCTGCCATGTCCATCCACTTCCCTGAATGAAAAACAAAACGGGGAATCGATCCGGATAGGGTTTATCTTTCTGGGGATAATAGTTGAACGGGTAGATGACCCTGGCGCGTGTGGTATTGCCATCCCCATAGGTATGCACCGTGAAGGTATCGGTTTCCACGCAATGATACATGGGATCACTCAGTTTCAGTTTCATAGAGTTCGTCCTTTCGTGATTTGGTTGGATCACTGATATTATACGGTATCTTTGAGCCGTTTCACCAGCGTGGTCTTGCGAACTTTGCCTTTTCGCCCAGCCCCCTTGAGAAAATGATCATAATCTCCGATCAAGATCAATTGTTTTCTGGCACGGGTGACGGCAGTATAAAGCAAATTGGTGGTAAACATGGCAGACGCACATTTTGGCAAGACCAAAACCACTATGTCGAATTCATTGCCCTGCATTTTATGGATGGTGACGGCATAGGCCAGTTTGATGTGATCATAGCTTGATCGGTCGTAGGATACGAATTGATCATCGAATCGGGCATCGATCTGTAAGCCTGCTTCTTTTTTACCTTTGGCAACGGGATGGATATCGATGATGGTACCGATATCCCCGTTGAAGACATATTGGTCGACATCATTTCTGGTTTGCAATATGGTATCTCCAATATGGAAGGTGGTATAACCATAGCTGACACGGAGTCCATTGAAGGGACCATAATAGGGTTGTAACAGGGTATTCAATGCTTTGACACCTCCACTGCGCTCATGCATGGCACTGGCGACCATCATATTGGCATGTTGATGGATCAACGGTTCGACCACAGAAGCAACATGGTAGCTGATCTGTGTATCGGCACATTGGATAAACCGTACATTATGATCAAAAATGGTTGGATCAATGGAATGATTCAATATCCCATATGCCAGATCAACGATCCGATTATCATTACTTTGGCGGTAATTATGTTCCAGTTTGACGGTGGTCAAACCATCCCAATCCATCAAATCCGCCAATAGATTCCCCGCTTCCACACTGGGCAATTGATCTGCATCGCCGATCATGATGATCTTTTTGATATTTTCTCCCGCTTTGCATAATTGCGAAAATAACAATGTATCCACCATGGAAACTTCATCGATGATCACGATATCCGCTTGTAATGGTGAATCGGGATTGCGGTTGAATCCATGGTCTAAACCACCATAACCCAATAGCGCATGTAATGTGGAGGCATGGATCCCCAATACTTCCGATAACCGCTTTGCGGCCCGCCCTGTCGGGGCGGCGGCCACGATCGTGGCCATCGGATAGTATTGGCGAAACAGACTCACCATGGCTTTGGTGATGCTGGTCTTTCCACTGCCCGGTCCACCGGTGATGATCAACAGATCATTGACAAATGCCGATAATATGGCATTTTTCTGACTGTGATCATAGGCGATATTCTGGTTTGAACAATAGTGATCCAATGCCTGTTCCACTTCATCCAACGCCACATCTTCCAAATGGATATGGGGAAATGATTTAAGATACGATGCGATCGTGCATTCGGCTAAATATTGATCCAACGGATAGATCCGATTTTCTTCCAAAACCAGTAATTCCTTGGTGATACCAAGATCGATCAGATGATTCAATGTTGGTTCATCCATCCCCATTTTGGCCAAACCAAAGCTTGCCAGTTGTGCATAATCCATATACACACTGCCGCTTGTTGCAACAGTGTGACGTAAATGATGGACCACTTGAGCCAATTGGACCACCTCATCATCGTGGTCAAATTCAAGATATTCCGCGATTTTCACTGCACTTTTGAATTCGATATCTTCCAAATCGTAATAGGGTGTAAACGGATCCTCCTGCAAAATCCTTTTGGTTTGATCTTTATACGTTTGATAAATCAAATGACTTTGATCGATATCCAATCCGCATTCGCTCAAAAACGTTACATTGCGATGGAATCCATCATCTTTGACCATCAGTGTGGTTAACACCGATGCAACTTGGTTTTCACTCAATCCCACGTTTTCCAGTATGGTTGGATCATTCAATATCTGTTCGATGCAATCTTCACCTAAGGTGTCCACGATTTTCTGTGCACTGACCATGCCGATGCCATGGAATGCACTGGACGCAAAATATGCGATGATGGCATCCCGGCTGCTTGGAGTATACGGTAGCATCCGCGTGAATTTGAATTGCATGCCGTAGCGTTGGTCCATCCCATAGTCACCGCTGAAGGTATACACTCCTTCCACTTCGGGTTTGAAACCATAGCCGACAAACGTATTCATGGTGCTTTCGTTGTCTAAGACAACTGAAAGCACCATGAAATGGTTGGATGCATTGAAATAGCGGATCTTTGCCACCGTCGCGGTTAATTCAAGTGGCATAAATGGCGTGCGATCCTTTCATCCAAAGAAATATCATCGTGATAAATCGCATCGATGGTCCCACCACCCAATACCAGATCATGATCATAAAAGACGGCCTGTTGTCCGGGTGTGACGGCTTTGATGCCTTGGGGATAACTCACCGTGACATGTTGATCATCGACTTTAGTAATGGTCACATCATTGTCATTTTGACGATATCGGAATTTCGCCTGGCAATGGATGGTGTGACCATTGGGGATATCGATGAACCAATTGGTATTTGATACATCACACTTGGTTGAAACCAACCACTTATCATCTTTACCATTGGCGACATATAAAATATTTTTTTCCACATCTTTGCCGACCACAAACCATGGACCATATGCCCCACCGATATCCAATCCCTTTCGCTGCCCCAATGTATAAAAGAAAACACCTTGATGCTGCTTGAGTACTTTGCCGCTGGTCACATCCACGATATCCCCTGGTTTAGCCGGTAAATAATTCTGCATGAATTGACGGAAATGCCGTTCCCCGATAAAACAGATCCCTGTGGAATCTTTCTTTGTCGCGATCGAAAGATCCAGTTTCGTTGCGATCTCGCGGATTTGAGGCTTTAAAAGATCGGCCAATGGAAATAATGCATGGGACAAGGCAAAACGGGAAATCTGCGCTAGAAAATACGTTTGGTCTTTGTTTCGATCCTTGGCTTTGTACATCCGTGAACCATCGTGGTCATGGATGACTTTGGCATAGTGACCGGTGGCCACATAATCGAATCCTTGCTCCAGACCATACTTTAAAAAATGATCGAATTTGATATATTTGTTGCACAAAATATCGGGATTGGGCGTTCTTCCTTTGGCACTTTCATGGATAAAACTGGTAAAAACTTCATCCCAGTATTCTTTGATATAATCCACCCGCTGAAGTGGTAGATCCAACTTTGCGGCAACGGCTTTGGCATCATTGAAATCTGCTTCCTGCGGACAGATTTCATCGAATGCCGAATCGTTGCCTTTGACATCATTATTGACCAATGCATCCCAATTGCGCATGAAAGCACAGGTAACATCATATCCCTGTGCTTTTAAAAGATAGGCAGCAACGGCACTGTCCACCCCACCGGATAATCCGACCAGTATCTTCATGCGTTGCCGCCTTCTTTGGCATGGCAGGTGGCATAACGATCGCAATCGTTTGGATTGCAGACGCTTCTAGCCATCGTGCGCAATTGCTTGGGAACGAATGCATCGATTTCTTCTTCATCATAACCGATCTGCATATTGTCTTCATTGATGATGATCGGTCGTTTGAGTACCGATGGATGCTGTTGGATGAAATCGACCAATTCATTGGTATTCATGTGGTCCAGATCGATTTTACCCTGCTGGAAGAGTTTGCTGCGTTTGGAAATGATGTCATCAAACCCGTTTTCACTGCGACTGAGCAGGTATTTGATTTCTTTGGGATCCAGGATGATCTGAAAGATATTTTTTTCGATGTAATTGATTTGTTTCTGGTTCAACCAGGCTTTGACTTTACGGCAGGAAGCGCAACCGGGTGAAGTATAGACAACGATCATGGTTTGTCCTTTCTAAAGGTATGGTTCAATTATAACGCGATATGGTTTGGATTGACATATGGTCAATCCAAAGGACGTTGGATGAATCGACCGACGATGCGTTCGGTGGAATTGACGGTGATAAAGGCATGGGGTTCCACAGCTTTGATGTGTTTGATCAGGGGGGTGTATTCATCCATGGTAATGGTGGTAAAGACCAGGTATTCGGTTTGTTTAGCAAAACCACCCTCACCTTTGAATACGGTCAAAGAATGGGTGGTATACGCATAGATCTCCTTGGCCACATCATCGGGATGTTGGGTAATGATGAATAATGTGACATGTTTATACCGTTCATGCATGAAATTCACGACTTGGGTATAAACAAACTGATAAACGATCGAATACAGTGCCCGATCCCATCCGAAGATCAATCCGGCCACGATCAATACCAGACAATTGAATCCGAAGATATACGACCAGGTAGATACCCCTTTTTTGATGGAAAAATACATGGCGATAAAATCGGTACCACCCGTGGAGGCATTGATATTCAACACCAATGATGTGGCAAAACCAGATAGGATACCACCAAAGATGGTGATCAAAATGATTTCATCCGTGAGTTGGATCTTGGGTAGTACTGCTGTAAATATGGATGTCAGGGTGAACCAGACCACCGTATAACTGGTGAAATGTTTGCCAAGGGGCTTGGCAAACAAAACCGCGATGATGATATTCAGTGCAAAATAGACCGGCGAAAAGGTTAACGGGACATTGACCATATTGGCCAATTGGTACAGCAATCGGGAGATACCGGCTGTTCCGCCGGGGAATAAGTTGCCATATTCGACAAAGATATTCATGGAAACGGAATATAACAGTGATGAAACGATCAGGATCACTGCGCGATATATGGTTTTATGACGATCATCGACATTTTTGAGCATACCCATGGTTGAAACCACCTTTAATATTTAATTCAAACAGTTCTTATATTAGCATCTGGATTCTTATATTTCATAAGATAAACGCGTAAATCTATTCTATAAAGAATGATTTAGAAAAATACATATTACCCTTATAGATGTTTTCATGTCGCTTCCACTTTACGTAAACTATAGAAAAAATGATATACGTATATTTAGCTATTAATGGCTGATTCGAATTCTAAAGGCGAAACAGCAAATCATCCTCGATATAACTCCTACCTTAAATGACTGACTTTTTTATAGGAATTTTAATAATGAAGCGTATTCATGGTCAAAGACATTATTTAATGATCAGGTCAATCAAGTAAATGTCTGGGTAATTGAAGGTGTCGAAACAGTTTATTAAATTTAGTTACTGACTAACGTAGAAATCCACAACTTCTGGATTTGCATCAGTACCAGTAACCGTAGCTTCCGCAACAGTATCAAACTCTTGACCATAAAAATCAGTAATTGTTACACCAACTTTGAAATACCAGGTATTACCAATTTGCTCTTCGTTTATTAAATCTAAAATCCAGTGTGGCTTAAATTCGACGTATAGATTTTCTCCATAATCTTCAAAAGCTTCTCTCGCTACACTTTTTGACAATGTTTTTGTTGATATGTCATCTTTAACTTCTTCCTTATCTTCCCTATATTTATTTACTTTGAGTGTTACATTTGCATCCTTAGAATAAGTACTACCTTCCGAAAAGTAGGTAGAATCAATCCGCACAGAAAATACAGTGTTATCTTCTGTTAAAACATTAGTTGAATACGTTTCAGATTCAATGTTTTTAAACCCTAAGGCTCTAAGTTCGTTTATGACATCATCTACATCTCTATGAAGATAATGGTTTTCAGGATATGGCATTACAATATCCTCTTCTACATGGTACTCAATTGTCACTGGGGAATCTGCAAGGAATAAATCTTGCTTAGTAAACGAATCTGTATCATTTATAATGATTCTCGTAACAATATTTAAATCATTTAACTTTTCAGGAGACAAATCCTTTATTGGGGTAAGTGAAATAGTGGAAAACCCAGCCTCTTCAAAAATAGTCTTAACTTCACTATATGTTAAAGAGCCTAAATCAGATGCATCAAGTGGAGGCTGTATTTCATAGGTTGTATCAACATCAATCTGATCATTATGACAATGTATGTAATATTTGACAGACGTATCCCTTTGAATCGAAAGACTTTCTATTCCATCAACACTACTATCTTCCTCACTTTCAAAGCGTATAGTGTGCATTCCGCTTTCTAAAGTAACTTCATAAATCTCGGTACTTCCGTGATCTAAAATTCCAATCTCCTGATCGTCAATTAAAATCTTTACATCATATCGGCTAAGAAACCAGTTATCCCTACACGAGACCTCAATGCTAGTTAGGAATTTGGGTAATTCACTAATTGCTTGCTCTTCATGGTCTCCACTAGAACATGAACTACCAAAAAGAAATATTGTTAAAATTGTCATTAAGATATTAATGCTTAATCGTTTCATATGTTTAACTTCCCTCAATTATCGTAATGTCATTATAGACTATAAACACTTGCACTAATATTTATCTTTCATTGTAATATTTGTATCTTAGCTTTTCCGTCGCATTGGACCTGAATGATCTAGGTCAATCGCCCTTTTGCAACTTTCTAAAAAAACTCTTGTGTTTTGAATGCCCATTTGCTTTAATAGTCATGCGCCTTCATAGTTCAATGGTAAAACAAGTCCATGGTAAGGACTAGTTCTCAGTTCAACTCTGGGTGAAGGCACCATGAAAACAGACACGCACTGTTATAACCAACAGTGCGTTTTTCTTTGTATTTACGACTAAATCCGTAAACGACGATAGACATGCAATAAAACACCAAAAGATACACTCCACCACAACAATGCCTGAATAAGCTGGAATGTCATGGTCAAACCATAACTATATTGAAAATAGGTATAACGATTGCTGAGAATAAACAATCCATACACTAAAGATCCGATACCGGAATACGATACATCGGAAAGCAATGAAAAGATCAGCATCATCACGATACTGGATAATACCGAAGCGATCACACCGTTGAATTTTAAGGCGAATATCATAAATAGGTTCAAGGCGATCAATACTAAGAAAAAATAGGATAGAATTAGATAATTGAAATAGGATCCGATGGTCAAACCATTGAACGGTGTTTGAATGGTCGCGGACCATAATGCAAAGCTGCCATTGGTCCCTAAACCATGATAGAGCATGGTATAGACCATCAATAAAACACCGATGGTATAACCATACATAAATATGATATAGACCATTGCATCGATCCAATACGAACCATGCAGCCGTTTACCATTGACATACGTTTTTTCCAAAGGCAACGATGTGGATAAATGCAGATGATCCACACTGCGGCAAATGATCAGTAATACCACAAATGCCTGGGTCAACATGATCGGCAAGATATCGGATACCAATGCATACATCCCGCCACTTTGCGGGATGGTATAACCATTTGATAAGTGGATCAGATTGAGATCGTCATCAAACAAACGCGTACACAGCCGAAATACCTGGATATCTTGAACATCCGATATCAAATTCAGCAATATATCTTTTCGACTCATTCCTTCCAATGCAACGAATTTCTTCCCTTTTTGGATAGTTTTGACCAGTTGCGCCACACTGACATTCAATGGTTCGACCATTGTATCCGAAAGGATCGTATCAAAAGAAACGCTATCCAATGGTCCCTGATACTTTTGATACCAGCGATATTGAATATCGATGGCATTCAATCCATACACCGTATCGGATGCATACACGTTATTGATCGATAACACGGATAAAAATGGTACGACCAGTGACAATAGTATCAATATGACATTGATCCGATCAAAGATAAGCCATCTAAAACCATGGCGAATATAAAATTTAATCAACGTCATATACCCTCATGTAGACATCATTCAAATCGGGTCGAACCATCCTCCAGGATGGTTGGACCAAAGCGTTACTGATAAAACGAACCATCGGTATGGGTTTGAGTCGAATGTTGACGATGGTGGCATCAAGGGGTAGATCCATGGTATCACCATCTTTGACATACACTGTACCATCCAATGATTTGATCAATGATTCCACCGTTCCTTCACAACATAATTTCCCTTTTTTAAGCAGCCAAACGGTATCGGCGATATCTTCGATATCCGATACGATATGGCTGCTTAAGATCACGATGCAGTGGTTGGCCAATCGTGATAATAACGTTTTAAAGCGAATACGCTGACGGGGATCAAGACCAACAGTGGGTTCATCCAACAATAAAACTTTAGGGGAATTGATCAACGCTTGGGCGATGCCTACACGCTGACGCATGCCACCACTTAATGTTTTTAATTTTGAATCGGCATAAGGGAGCAGATCCAAATCATTTAAAGTGGTTTGGATCATGGGGTCAATGGTCGAACCATCCACATTCTTCAACGCTGCCACATAACGCAGATAATCCTGAAGTTTCATATGGCCATAAACACCAAAATGCTGGGGAAGATATCCCAGCAATGATTGGTAATATCGGGTATAAATGGTTGAACCATTGTAAAGGATCATGCCTTGATCCGGTTGGATCAAGGTGGATAGTAGATTCAACACGGTGGATTTACCGGCACCGTTTTCACCCAATACACCACAGATGCCATGGGTCAATGTCGCGCTGAATCCATCCAATGCAATGGTTTGACCATAGCATTTTTTGATCCCATCAAGCACTAAAGTATCCATGATGTATTCCCCTTCTTATTTTAAATAATGTAAGTCCCATGCATACTATGGCTAGACCAATCCAACCCAGGCACCATAAGATCTGGATCATCCCATGCATGGTTTGGATCATCGTTAATAAAGAAATCAATGAAAATTGGACGATGGCATTGACCATAAAACTGATCAATACCGATAATGGTCCGTTTTTGATTTTTAAACCGATCAGCAAATTGGAAGCAGAAAGCGTCAGCATAGAAAAGATCAACGTGATGGCGCTGAGTGCATCGATCAAAATAAAGTGACGCATGGTATTGACCATAAGGATATAAATCAACAAAACCACGCTATTGAGCAAAGTCAAATAAAGAAAGCGGATCGATAAAAGCAAACCGTAATCAAAGGGATACGTCTTGTGCAACACAATCAAATCGACCCGTTTGGCATCAGTGCATTCGATGGCGGCAAATAAAGGAAATACTGTACAGGCCATACCCAGGTAGATCATCATTTCGATTTTGCCTGCACTGGTGGCTATCATGGATTCAATGATCAATACCAGCACATACATCCCATACGTTAGATGGTTGAGATATCGGGCTTGGTTAAGGATCACTGATACCAGATCCAGTTTGATGGAGGTGGTGATCTGAAACTGATCGATCGCACTGGTCAAACCATCCAATGTTGTCTGTTTCTGAAGTGGATCGATGGGGATATTCAATGCTTCAAATTTCATCGTTTCTCCTTTCCATACTGGTGTTTCAGTTTATCCAGTCCTAATTTGATCCTGGATTTGACCGTGCTTTGATTGGTCGAAATCATGGTTGCGATCTCTTTGGTGGTATAACCATAGATCTTGTTCAAAACGATCACTTCCCGTTGATCGGATGGTAGATCCATCAATACCTTCATCAATACCGATGAAGCATCACTATCCTGAACTGAAACCAGATATTCGATGGTTTCACCAACATCTTCCGGTTTCGATTTTGAAAAGTAATCATTGGCCACATTCACCGCGATCTTGAACAGATACTGTTTCAAAGGATAACGATGGTCATAACCATTAAAATAACGGATGAATCGAAAAAACGTCTCCTGCGTCAGATCATAACTATCGGTGGTATTGCGGATCTTATATACAAGAAAGCGATAAATATCATCATAATACCGCGCAATGATCTGGTTGAAGCCATCTTTATCATTATTTTCGATCGCTTTTAATGCGTTGATGTCTTTCAGATCATTCACGCTCGTACTTCCTTTGTACCAATATAGCGATTATATAAATAAAGCCCTGCCCCACTCAATAATGCCGTGATGCCATAAACAATAAGTGACGTCATATAATCATTGGAAAACAACGCATCCCCGACCATGGTCGATGTGATGATCGACGGGATACGGGCAATGGTGGTGATCATCAAAAAAGCCGTAAAACGGATCTTCGTCAATGGCATGATATACGTCAGAATATCTTTCGGGGTACCCGGGATCAAAAAAATGATGAACAAAATGATGGATAAATGCCTCGAATCAAAAAGAAATCGAAATTGATGCGTGACTTCATCATTGAAAAAAAGTGATAAAAGATCGATATGAAAATGCCGGATCGCCAAAAAGATCAATGCGGAGGCCACACCGGAAGCGATCATGCACACAAACATCCCGTTGATCGAACCAAAACAATAACCGGCTAAAACTTCAACGATCTCACCAGGCAAAAATGCCAGCATGATCTGTGCCATATTGATCAATGAAAAGATCAGATAGGAAAAGAATCCATATTGGTTCAACCATTGGCGAAATGTGGATGGATCGGACAATAAGGCAACAAATGGTTGATACAACAGCGCACATAATATGGCGATGATCAACAACACGATGGCAATCTTAAGTATTCCGATACGATTGATAGAACACCATTGTTTCATTATTTTACTTCTTTCATGGATACATACTGGTCCATGGAAGTAAAAGATTAAAAAAAATCATGGTTTGCACCATGATTTTTTTGATATCGCGTTAGCTATTATTCGATCGCGCCGACCGGGCAAGTACCGACGCAAGCCTGGCAATCGACACAGACTTCCGGATCGCATTCAGCTTTGCCGTCATCCTTTAACTGGATGGCACCTGTCGGGCAGACACCGGTGCAGGCACCGCAGCCGATGCAAACGTCCTTGTTGACTTTAACAGCCATGATTTATTCCTCCTGTTTACTGTTTTATTTTACCCAGTGGTTCGACCAAATTCAATGTGGTTTGACCATGTTTTATGCAAAAGTTGAAAGTTTTCACAAGTTAGAATATCCGTACATTAATAATAAAAGACAGCGGATCGTCGAATACGATCCGCTGTCTTGGGTTTTACAATTACAGTTCGTTGTAATATTCGATGGCGTAATTGACGGCATCTTTAAGTGCAGTAGAGGTCACCGTGGCACCAGAAACGGCTTCGACGCTGTCGAGATCATCCTGACCAGAGACCAACGCGGTCAAATAGTCTGAACCATCTTCACACAATACGGCACCGACACCTTCACTTTCGGTATGGTCGCGAACACTGATTTCTGTGATTTTTCCCGTGGCATCATCAAATGTCACATGGGTTTCTACTTCCCCGCCATAACCTTGGGTGACCACTTCAACAGTGGTCATACCATCGGAAGTGGTATGGTTGGTCACACCATTGTATAACTCACCATTGATAGCGACATAGACCATGCGTTGGAAGTCACCGACAAAGGCAATGGTTGCACCGGCAATCGTATCTCTATCTTCGATCGGTTCACTTTGCTGGTTGACGGTCTGGAACATGACATAGACATCATCCAATGTCATGTTGTTGGCCAGAATATAATCCACGATGGCATCGATCTGTTCACCATAGCTTCTGCCACCATTGAATCCGGCAAAGGAAACACGGTTGGTCCCAGCCACGAACGAACCATCTTCATATAGACCGAAAATGGCCAATAGATCGGATACCGGGGTATCCATGGTCAAGGTGATATCGGCTTCATTGGCCAGATATTGATAGATCATCAATGCATCTTCTTCACTTAACTCTTCACCGGTATAGTTGGTGATGGTCAAATCAGCAAAAACGGTGGTGTCATCCAATACCGGGCAAGTGGCAGTGATCATATACTGACCGAATTTGGTTTCATACCCATTGATCTGCAATTTGACCAATTCAAAGCCATTGTCCGTTTGCGCGACTTCGGCATCGGAAACGTTCATTTCATAGCCATACAAATCTTTTTTGGAATATTCCTCATCCGTTCCCATATTGCGGATGATATCGAAATTCAAGGATGTGATGATCCCATCGGTGGTTTCCCCTTCAAAAATGAATGTATCATTTTTGGGTAATCCGGCAGAGGTGGTCCCTTTCATTTCATATTGGGCGCTGAAAGGTACCACATTGGCACTGGATTGTGTTGAGGATGGTGTTTCAGAGCTTGCTGGTGTTTCGGAAGTTGTCGGTGTGTTGGAAGAACAACCGGCAACCACAAACGCCAGTGCAAGCGCAGAAAGACGTTTCATGTTCATTGTTTTTTTCCCTTTCTTTGATGGTTCGACCATCGTTTGTCACAAAATTAACACATTGGTTTCACACTGACAACTAAAGTAATGAAAGAGAAAAGAATAGTACTGAAAAACACAAAGATTTGGTTCGGATGATACAATGAAAACCATGAATAAATCGATGATCCATACATGGTTGATGCATGGTTTGACCATCCTCTTGTTATTGATCGGATTGATCCCTTGGTTTGACCATATGCCACTCAATTTATGTGGTTACAAATCCCTCTATCCTCTGATCGCTTATGGTTCAACCATTCCCATAACGATCAATGCCACTTTATTTTTGAAGAAACGATATAGAAAACGCATCATTTGGATATTACCCTCCATCAATTTACTTCTATTCATCCTTCCACAGGAATTTCTGATCAGCGATGCCATCCATGGCTTTGGATTGTTTTTAGTCAGTGGATGGATAATCTTGCTTTCCATCTATCCGGATATGCGCCAAATCAAAATACTGGCCATTACGGCAAGTGCCGCTTTGGCCAGTATGGGTTTGACGCTCAATATCAACTACTTCAGTGAATTCCTTTTTTTGATCTATCTGGAATATGTCATGGTCGTACCATTATTCAAAACCACGTTCCACCGATAATACCGAATCGATCTTCTTTAAATTGCTCATCACAGTTTTGACATGATCGATATCCCTGACCCGAATGATCACCTTGGTGGTAGTGATCAACAATTGCTGATTCACCGAGGAATTGATATAGATCAGATCCGCCTTATTGGCCGCTAAAGCCGTCACGATATCGGTCAACAGGAAATTGCGTTCCTTGCTTTGGATGATCAACAACGATTCAAAGCTGGAATCCCCTTTTTCTGCATCCCAATGCACATCGATCAAGCGTTTGCTGTTCGCGACATTGGGACAATCGTTGCGATGGACTTTGACCCCATTGCCTTTGGTGATGAATCCGACGATCTCATCCCCATAAACCGGATGGCAGCATCCGGCCAAGGAAAGCATGATCGAATCCACCCCTTCCACCACCACACCATGCGAGCTCACCCGTGCACGTTTGACGGACGTGTTTTTGTTGGAGAGGATCTTCATCAACATTTCGTTGTTAGCTTCCGACAACGGACGCTTCTGGTTGGTCAGTTTTTCGATGACATTGATCAGGGATATGGATTTGACGGCAATGCCATACATCAATTCATCATAGTTATTGACTTGAAATTGAGAAACGATAGATTCGATGCGTTTTTTGTCCATGAACTCATTGACGTCAAACTCACGCCGTTTGAGTTCATTGCGTAACATGGTTTCACCACTTTCAACCTGGGCTTTGCGCGCTTCTTGTTCTTTTTTCTGCAAAAAGCTTTTGATCTTGCTTTTCGCCTGATTGGTTTTGACGAATTTCAACCAGTCTTCACTGGGTCCACCGATGGTTTTACTGGTCTTGATATTGACCACATCACCCGTTTTCAAAACGGTATTCAGTGGCACCATGATGTCATTGACCGTCGCACCGATGCACGAATGTCCAACATCGGTATGCACGCGATAGGCAAAATCGATACAGGTGGATCCTTGCGGTAAATCGATGACCCGACCCATCGGCGTCATGACGTAAACATTGGAACTGAAAAAATCGGTGGATAAGGTATCCATGAAATCGGTGGCTTGACCATCGGATTTCATTTCATTGCTCAACGTCGACACATCTTTCAACCACGGCAGTTGCGCCTCGATATCTTTTTGTTCCAATTTGGGATCATATTTGGTCCCTTCCTTGTAACGCCAATGCGCCGCCACACCACGATCGGCCACTTGATCCATTTCTTCAGTACGGATCTGGATCTCAAAAATCTTGCCACCTTTGCCCACCACCGTGGTATGCAATGATTGGTACATATTTGGTTTTGGAACAGCGATATAGTCTTTCAGCCGACCGGGGATCGGACGGTATTTGGAATGGATATAACCCAAGATCTCATAGCAATTGGTCTCGGTTTGCGTGACGATGCGGATCGCCAAAAGATCGAGGATCTCATCGAAGCGTTTATGCTTGGTGACCATTTTTTTGTAAATGGAATACAGATGCTTGGAGCGACCGAAAATGCGGAATTTGAATCCGTGTTTGCGTAACATCTTGCTGATCTCATTGATCATTTCGGCGACCTGGGCATCGCGCTCGCTTTTCTTGTTTTCGACCAAATGCGCAATGTGATGGTATTCCTCATTGTCCAGATACATGAAGGAAAGATCTTCCAGTTCGTTTTTGATCTCGCTCATACCTAACCGATGGGCGATCGGGGCATAAACGTCCAACGTTTCGCGGGAGATTTTTTTCTGTTTTTCGTTAGACTGATATTTCAGCGTGCGCATGTTATGCAGACGATCACAGAGTTTGATGATGATCACTCGAAGATCTTTCGCCATCGCGATCATGATCTTGCGATGGTTTTCCGCCAGATATTCTTTTTCGTTTTTGAATTTCAACGAACTGATCTTAGTGACCGCTTCGACCATATCGGCGACTTGCTCACCAAATTCGTTGGCCAACTGTTCCTTGGTGATACCACAGTCTTCGACCACATCATGCAAAAGACCCGCGACGATGGTTTGCGGGGAGAGTTTGAGATTGGTCAGATAATAGGCCACACAATACACATGGACCACATACGGTTCACCACTTTTGCGAAACTGGCCGTCATGACACTTCGTGGCAAAATCAATGCCTTTTTGGATCAGAGCCAATGAATCGGGATTGGAAATGTATTGCTTGGCATTATCGATGATGACGGATGGATCCGTGATCGATACCGGTCCGCTTTGCATACTTCCCACCTCCCCTTTTGTTTTAAAAAGCGTATTCAAATTTTCACATATTTTACACCATAATGCAGTTAGAGTTGAAAACTAATCTTGAAAATTGTTTCAATGGTTTGATCAAGGATATAAAAAGAGACCTTTCGGTCTCTTTGGATCCACCATTTCATCCATGGTTGAAACCAGTTTAATACTGCATGACGGTAAAGACATCCATGTCGCTGAGCAGTTGACGCCCTTTCAGATCGACCAATTCGATCAAGAAAGCAGCACCGACGACTTCACCACCCATCATTTCCACCAGTTTACGCGTGGCATCCACCGTACCACCGGTGGCCAATAAATCATCGATGATCAATACACGTTGTCCCGGTTTCACCGAATCTTTATGCATGTGCAATGTATTATGGCCATATTCCAGATCGTACGTCACACTGACGGTTTCGCGTGGCAATTTGCCCGGTTTTCTTACCGGGACGAAACCGACATTGAGTTCATACGCGACCGGACAGCCAAAAATAAAGCCACGGGATTCCGGACCAGCAACCAGATCGATGTTTTTGCTGCGCGCAAATTCAATGATCGCATCACACGCTTGATGGAAGGCCTGCGGCTCTTGCATCAAGGGCGTGATATCCCGAAACAATACCCCCTTGGTGGGAAAATCCGGAACATCAGCAATCGTTTTTTTCAAATCCATAAGTTCATACCTCTTCTTGTCAACACGGCTCAATTATACGATAAGCACATCCTCAATTCGAGCCTGAATCGTCGTTTTATTGCGATAGATGTGGTTGGATAGCGTAAAGATCCAGGGATAGTGCATCAGTTTTTCAACATCCGTGATCTTAAAACTCAATGCTTCAAAGGGATAACCGGTGATGAATTTGGGATAGGTGTTTTTAAGTAACATCACCGAGCTGACGGCAGGTTTGGTCAATGCGAACAATGGTTGAGGGTGACGTTTATCATAAGGCATCAGTAATTCCAATGCATTCATCAATCGTGTATCGATCTGGATGGGCGCAATGGATAATAATGGTGTCACCAGCGCATTGGGCTTTATGGTTTGAGCCACCTGGGTCAGATCATGCATCAATCCCGTGATGTTTTCTTTTTTGAATGAAAAGCCCAATGCGGCAGCGTGGCCTCCAAATGTTTCCATGTGGTGTTTCAATGGGGACAATGCGTCAAAAAGATTGATGCCTTCAACGCTGCGGGCACTGGCTTTGGCCACATCATCCCGCAATGAGATCACGATCACCGGTTTATTGTGTTTGGATACCAAAGATGAAGCCACTAAGCCGATCAACCCTGGGGATAAGGTAGTTGAAACCACCACTTCAATGGTTGAGTTTAAGATCACTTCCCCTTCACTTGCTGCTTGAATAACGGAAGTTTTGCGTTGTTGATTGACGTGGTTGATCTTGGCTGCGGTGGTATGGACCATGGCACTATCTTCTAAAAGAAAATACGGGATCCATTGATTGGCATTGGTGGTTTCCATTCGACCCAATGCATTCAATTTGGGTACCAATGTAAACGCGATATCGGTGGATGTGTATGGACCATACCCATCCATCAATGCCATCATATTGATCCACGGATGGGTATTGAATTGGTTTAGACCATGTAAAACGATGCGTCTGTTTTCATTGGTCAACTCCATCATATCCCCGATGGTCGCCACCATCGCCAGCATATCCATACGCTGGTCTTTGACGAAATGACGGCTGATCTCATAGACCACACCGGCTCCACATAACCCATGGAATTGCGCTTCCATCAAATCTGGATGGACCGTCAATACATCCAATGGTTCACCCATGGTGTGATGATCGCTGATCATCACATCCATACCAAGCGATAACGCATAGTCGATGGCATCATACGCCACGATCCCATTATCCACACTGATCAACAACCGATAACCTTTTTCATACGCCTGTTTGATGCGTGGTTTATTCAAACCATACCCTTCATTGAATCGATTGGGAATGTAATAGCCATAAGGGATCCCCATGGCTTTTAATAGTAAGACCATGATGGTCGTACCACAGATACCATCGGCATCATAATCCCCAAAAACGATGGTCTTGATCCCTTTGGTTTGGGCGTGTTTTAATTTGGCCACGGCATGTTGGATGCATTCACTTTCAGAAAGTGGATAGCATTCGCGTTGATCCAATGAATGAAGATAGTCATGGTCATAACCATACACAGTGGCGATCCAATGGACCCATTGGTTGGTTTCAAGCAACCCATTGGGTGCCGAAACTAAACGATACTCACTCATGTGCGGCCAAAGCGGCAAAAACGTCACCGCGCTGTTCGAAATTCTTGAAAGCATCGTAGCTGCTGGCAGCCGGAGAAAGCAATACGACATCCCCCACGATGCCAAAGCGTTTGATATGGGCCATCACACTCAAAAGATCATCCATGAGCAAAACTTCCGCTTTGCAATTGCCCAATTGTTGCGCAATGCGTTTTCCGGAACCATACATCAAATAGATACGTTTAAGATCCGCTTCTTCCAGCACACGGATCAATGGGGTATAGTCCACGCCCCGATCCATTCCTCCGACCAATAAGATATTGGTATTGGGCAACGCATCAAGTGCGGCAATGGTGGTTTGGGGCACGGTGGAAATGGAATCATCATAATAAGAGATCCCATTATAAGATCCGATGTATTGCAACCGATGCGGCAAGGGTTGAAAGGATTTCAACGCATAGAGAAAATCACTGTCCTTGATATTGAAGGCATGGTGGCAGATGGTATAGACAATGGCGGTATTGTAGAGATTATGGATACCCTTCAATGGGGTTTGGTTGACATATAAATTACCAAAAGGCGTATGGATGAAACCATCTTCTCTGACATAGATATCTGCTTTTGGATCATCCATGGAACTGATGATGCAATGATCCGGATGGTCAAACCATTTCAAACACTGTTGGTTGACAATGGCCAGATCATTTTCTTTCTGATACTTGACTACATTGGCTTTGCATTTGGCATATTCATCAAAATCATGGTAATGATCCAGATGTTCTTCATAAATATTCAAACATACCCCGATAATGGCGGAATCATGGATGAATTGGAGCTGATGAGCACTGATCTCAAACACGATGAACGTTTTAGGGGTGATTTGATCGATCACATCAAAACATGGGGTACCGATATTGCCGACCAATACCGTATCGAATCCATTGGATGATAGCTCGTGTGCCAATAAAGATGCCGTGGTGCTTTTCCCTTTGGTACCGGTGATGGCTATGGTTTGACGACCATATACCTGTAAAAACAGATCGGATTGACTGGTCAGATGATCGGTTGGAATGGTTTCATCCAATACCGGGATGCCCGGCGACTTGAAAATGATGTCACAGGTCTTTAATTCCAATAAAGGGATCTGGATGGTGTTTTCCAGTTCGACAGGCTTTTCATCGGCCACATAAAGGATCTTGTCCGCAAACAAAGAGCGCAATAATCGATACGTACTCATGCCTTCCTTGCCCATGCCCCAGATGCAAACTTTGGCTTTTTCGCATTGGGTTTTGAGCAGATTGATCAGTCGTTGGTCCATAAATGTGCCTCCTTCATGGCAGTGGATAGTTCATGATAAAAACAAGCGGGAACATGGTGGAGTTCACCATGCTGATGCAATAGAGCATCAGCCTGTTCAATGGGTAAGACCATGGATTTAAATTGGTTCAACACATACGGTAAATGGTTTAGATCACGCCGCGTTAGTGCTAACGTGATGGCGGCCACCACTTCCGCTCTGGTCCCCACACATTCAAAGGGTTTGTTTTCATCCAATCCCGATAATTGACGATACAAGGGCCATAGGGTTGGATCATTGAGCATATCGTGGTCAAAGATCGAGGTGATGGTCACATCATCATTAAATGCAGCCAGCATGATGGCAACAAAGCAACACTTGGCACAGTGCCCGCACCATACTCCTTGTTTGCTGCCCACATTACAGCTTCGAAAATCATACAGATAATCGTTGAAATGGGTAAACAACGCGGTGATCTGTAATTCATTGAGTGGTCGTAAAAAGGAAAAGTAATGGATCTTATCGGAAAGATAGGTATGGTTGAACCATTGGAAATCGGATTCGAATTCGATGCTTTTGGAATATTGGTGGTTGATCTTCTCATCCTTGATGGTGCTTTCATTGGCACTGGATTCATTGCTTAAGGCAATATAGGGGATATGGTGGATATAACCAACCAATACACTGGAAAATGCGACTAACGCACTGAATGGCGTATGACCATTCAGATATCCGTTTTGATTCAATTGCAGCATGGTTGGATCCAATGTTCGATGGACATGAAGGGTATGGTCATCCTTCAGTTTCAACACATCTTTGGCATGCAATGCACTTTTGACATCGTTGATGATATACGCATAGATATCGTGATGTTGTTTTAAAATATGGGCTGACACATAACTATCCTTGCCCCCGCCAAGCGGGACCATCACGCCATGATAATCGTGGGTATCGGGATAATGGGGCATCAGGGAATTTTGAGGGATGATGGTGACAAAATCATCATAGGATGTGCGGATCCCATTGATATAAAAGAATTCGCCCAATCCATAATATGCCAGTTTTTTGAACCATTGCACGGCTTGCGCGTCTAATCCACCACATTTGACGTGCCACAATGGTGCACATGTGATCTTCCAATAGGAAATGGCTTCCACCATGCCTAAAGCAAATACCATCCGATTCAACAAGGGATCATGGATATCGATGGTTCGACCATGTAAGGGAATGGTCCATTGGGGATGAAAACATGCCAGATGATCAATGGTAAAACCATAGGTGATGATCAACTGGTCATCATATTCATCCATGGTATAACCATCGTATGAAAAAAAACGATATTCCTTTCGATAGAATTCAAAATCCTTCTGTCTTTCCATCATCCTGCCTCCTTATAGCGTTTCATCCGTTCCATGAATCGATCCATGATCGCTTCAGGGATCAGATTGGATACATCCCCGCCATAATAAGCGATCTGCTTGGCGATGGATGAAGAAAGGAATGAATATTGGGGTCTGGAGATCAGAAAAAACGTTTCGATGGTCTCATCCAGGCTTTGATTGGCGATCGCCTGTTGCATTTCATATTCGTAATCGGATACTGCCCGTATCCCTCGAATCAATACACTGGCACCATGGGCTTTAGCAAATTCCACGGTCAGTCCGTTACCGATCATCACGGATACATTGGTCAAACCATGGATACTGTCTAAAATCATGGCTTTGCGTTGATCAACATCAAAAAAATAATGTTTTTCGGGATTTTCCATGATGGCCACGATCAAATGATCGAACTGACGGGCCGCACGGGCGATGATATCCACATGCCCTTTGGTGATGGGATCAAAACTTCCGGCATAAAGTGCAACTGTCATAGACTTATTCCCCTTTGAAGCGATAGAAATATAAACAGGTTCGACGGTATTCTTTTTTCTTGGTCAATACCAAATCATTTTTGGTTTGAGGTAGATCATGGCTGATATCGGTTTCCACCACCATTAATCCGTTTGGAGTCAAGCGATGATAAAGGGCGACCATTTGAATAACGTCATCATAAAGCAAATGATTATCATATGGTGGATCCAGATAGATCAGATCAAACATACGATCACATTGTGCAAGATACGTAAGGATATCACCATGGATCAATGTGGTACATGCATTGACTTTGAGCATATCGATATTGCGTTGGATGATATCGATGGCTTGTTTGGTTTGATCCACCAATACCGCATGGTCAAAACCACGGGATAAACATTCTAACGCGATCGCACCACACCCGGCGCAACAATCCAACATGGTTCCACCATCAAAGTATGGTCCGATCATATTGAACAAACTTTCCTTGATCTTATCTCCAGTAGGTCGAGTGGTTTGACCATCCAATGTCTTCAATATCCGAGAACGGTATTTACCGGCAATAATACGCATACTAATGGATCTCCCCCATATTATAGCGACAGATCACCGCCTGAGCCACCCCGATGGCTAGCATCGTTGCTGCGGCAGATGACCCACCTTGCGAAAGCATCAATAACGGCACACCGGTCAACGGGATCAAACCGGTCTCCCCACCGACATTAAAAAGAAAATGCACCACCAGATACGTGGCCACACCGATCAGAATGATGCGACCTTTTTCACTTTTCATCTTGAATGCATAATGAAACAGCTGATACAAGATCACCCCATAAGGGATCAAGACGATCAAAAAGCCAAGAAATCCAAGTTCTTCCACGATAATGGAGAGGATATAGTCGGTATTGGCCGCCGGGAAATTCATGAATTTACGCACGGAATTGCCAAATCCCACACCCGTAAACCCACCGGAAGCAAATGCCACCAGACCATTGATCAGTTGGTAACCGGTATTGTATTGATCGACAAAGGGATCACGGGCGGAGAAGATCCGTGCTTTCTGGTAATCTTTGAGCAATGGGATCATATCCACGATGGATTCGCCAAAGGGAGAGATCAAAATCACTAAAACAACGATCACACCAAAGATAAAGAGCCTTTTCTGAAGCCGGTGCACATGGGATATCCGTGGCGATTGCGGAACCAGCAGGCAGACAAACAAGATCATGGCCATGACCATGCCCGAACCAAAATCTCCTTGTACCACGACAACGATCGCGACGAACATGATGGAAAAACCAAGAGCAACGTTGTAGCAATGTTTATATTGTTTAAACGAGGCACTGCTTTGATCCCCCAGATAAGCGGCAATGACCAAGATCAACGATACTTTGGCAAACTCGGATGGCTGAAGTGACCCTAAAGGTCCCAATTGGATCCACGCATGAGCGCCGCTGACGGCCGGGAATGCCAGTGGCATGACCAATGCGATCCCGGTCCCGACCACCAAGACATTTAAAAATCCATTGCTGGTCAATAGTTTCAAGCGAAACCGAGTCGTCGCCACATGCATGGCGATCACTCCCGCACCAACAAACAAGATCTGCTTGGCAATGGTTGAAATCAATGCCGAATAGTCACCCGCTTCGATCCCCATGGTGGCAGAGGTGATCATCACACACCCATAACCAGCTAAAATCAAAATCGAAAGAAAAATCGGCTTTGATTTAAAGGAACTCACTCGCCGACGCATCGCTGTTTCTTGCTTCAAGGATGTTACTGTCATAACAAAAATATTTTAGCATGGTTTGACCATCTGACTTTGCAGGGTTTATGTGAAGCTATGGGATGGGTAAACCATCCGTAAGCGCTTACGGATGGTTTACCCATCAAATTCCTTGGTTTTAACCATCAAATCTAATGACAAAACCATTCAACATACGCTAAACTAAAGCAAGTGGATGACTGATGACAAAGAAGTCCGTTGCATTATGACCACTTTGAATACTCACACGATATTGATGGTTGGACCATTCAATATTTTCCACGCTTATTTATTTAGTGATATAAGGTGAACCATGTTGATCAATAACGATACCATCATCAAAGACGATAATCCCCTGTTGCGCACCAAAAGCAACGACATTCCCCTTCCAGCCTGCAAACAAGATATGGAACTGGCCACCACCATGATGACGTATGTCAAAGAATCCATCGATCCAAAACTGGCGGAAGAAAAAAATCTAAGACCCGCAGTCGGTATTTCCGCCATCCAGGTCGGGATCCCAAAAAAAATCACCGCCATTCGCATCGTGATGGAAGAAGATGAAAATGGTGATCCCACCGATGTCGTGGAATTACTATGGGCCAATGCCAAAATCATCAAACGATCGGTTCAAAAGGCCTATCTGGATATGGGAGAAGGATGTCTATCCGTAACGGATGAACATCCAGGCCATATCCAGCGGGCCATGCGCATTACCGTCCATGCCTATGATCTGACCACTGATCAATGGATCGATTACAAAGCCAGTGGTTATCTAGCCATCTGCATCCAGCATGAACTGGACCATTTCAACGGTGTGTTGTTTTACGATCATATCAATCCAAACGATCCCATGGCAGTCGATGAAAATGCCATCTGCATAAGCTAAGGAGAACCATGAAAACATCTGCTACATCTGAACCAACCATTAAAAAACGCGGCAGACCGCGTAAAACCCCAGCGGTTGCGCAAACAAACGAAACCGTCCATGAACGTTTCGTTCATTCTTTACCATCCGACACCAAGATCTTTGCCTTAGGCGGCATGAATGAAGTCGGCAAGAACATGTATTGCTTCGAACACGAAAATGAAATCATCGTGGTCGACAGTGGCGTCTTGTTTCCGGAAGATGAATTATTGGGCGTCGATTATGTCGTTCCCGATTATTCCTATCTGGTGCAAAATCGTGAAAAATTCAAAGCGTTGATCATCACCCATGCCCATGAAGACCATATCGGTGGCATCCCCTTTTTGATGCAATATGTCGATGTGCCGATCATTTATGGATCACCGTTTTCCATTGAAATGATCAAACGGAAACTGGATGATCGCAAGATCACGTCCAATGTCACCTATGTGCCCATTGACGGCAACAGTTCATTAAAGACCAAATATTTTACCGTTGGTTTTTTCAGTATGATCCACTCCATTCCAGGCAGTTATGGGGCCATCATCACCACACCCAATGGTCGCATCATCACCACCGGTGACTTTAAATTCGATTTGACACCGATCGGTCAAAATGCAGATTATCAAAAACTTGCTTTTTCCGGTGCCAGCCAGGTAGATCTATTGATGAGTGATTCCACCAATTCATTCGTTGAAGGCTTTTCCGTTTCAGAAAAGAAAGTAGCCAATAACGTAATGGAACTGATGAAAAAGACACCGGGTCGATTGATCGTATCCACCTTTGCTTCCAACGTGATCCGCTTATCCCAGATTTTGGATGCTGCCATCAAGCATGGTCGCAAAGTGGCAGTATTTGGCCGATCGATGGAAAATGTGGTCGATATCGGCCGTAAAATGGGTACGATCCATCTTAAAGACGATGATTTCTTATCCGGTGAAGATCTGCCGTGGGTCCCCAATGACAAGATCTGCATCGTCTGTACCGGCAGTCAGGGAGAATCGCTGGCAGCATTGAACCGTATTGCCAACGGGACCCATAAATACATCAAGATCATCCCTGGCGACACCGTGGTTTTCTCCAGTAACCCGATCCCGGGCAACACCCAAAACGTCAATGCATTGATCAATGCATTGACCCGTGTGGGAGCCACCGTGATCTACAATTCCCCGCAACTGAGTCTGCATACTACCGGTCACGCATCGGAAGCCGAACAGAAGTTATTGCTGCAATTGGTCAAACCACACTACTTCATGCCCATGCATGGCGAATACAAGATGCTTAAGAAACACATGGCTTCCGCTGTGGAAGTCGGGATCCCGGAAGATCATTGCTTCATCTGCAATAATGGGGATGTGTTGATCCTTAGAGATCATCACGTCTTCATGAATGGTGAAAAAGTCCATACCGATGATATTTACATCGATGGCAACGATATTTCCGGTTTGAACACATCGGTGATCAAAGATCGTCAACTGCTCGCTGATAACGGTTTGGTGGCAGTGGTGGTCGGTATCGACTCCAGAACCAACACCATCATCAGCCGCCCCAATATCGTTTCCAGAGGATTCGTCTTCATCAAGGAAAGCCAGACGCTGCTCAAAGAAGCAGAACATGTGGTATTGAGTGCATTAAAAGCCAAGATGAGCCAGCGGATCACCTTCAACGATATCAAAAATACGATCCGTACATCGTTGGAGCCCTTCCTGTTTAAGAAAACCAACCGCAATCCGATCGTGATCCCGGTCATTCTCAATCATGTGGATGCCATTGCTGAAATGCAAAAAAAACAGGAAGCACGCCGCAAAGCCCACGAAGCGCAGGCTGCTGAGCAATGATTTTTGATTAAAAGCATAAAAATAAGGATACCGTCGCGTATCCTTATTTTTTGCATTCATCGCTTTGATTTGATGATTCATTGTTGATCGGTTTGCATCAAACCTTCCATTACTGCTTGATTGGAATCATACGCATTTCGCAAATCGTCAAAATCACCCAGATCTTGCAAATGGATCGTACTGCAATCGATATGGTTGGACCATAATTCATCCCGTAAAGCCAGTGTCCCGCCCAATTTTCCTTGAAGCTGAAGACGTACGCTTTTTCCACGTGCGGCCATGAATGCGTCCAATGTTTCCACTGCACGATGAAAATCTTCATAACTGCAGAATGCGGTGGGATCATTTTTGACATACGGATCGATCAATGCGATGGTTTCAACCATTTTTTGCTGATAATAGCCCGATTCAATATATTCGATCAAGAATCGATCCACGGTATCGCGATACATTTCAAATGCTTCATCTTCCTGCATCAAACGATGATATAGCGGCCGTTGCGTCATGATATCCCCTTCATTGGGTGTAAAAAACGGATAATTGATCAAAATAGAACTGTCTTTGATCGGATCGCTCATCCCTAAACTGTAGGTTCCAAAGGCCAGATTGTAATCCCAAGGGAGCATGGTCAAAATACCCGCCTTCTCATAGAGCAGATAGTTATGTCCGGTATACCCCAAATAGGAATCCCAGTTGAGCACAAAACTTTGAATGACAAAATAAGGGATGGTTTCAATCATGTTCACGACACTGGTGGCATCACCATGATTGAGCATATACAGACTGTCGATCAAGCGATGTTGATCAAGGGATGTCATATCCGTTTTAGCATGATCAAATATCTGATCATAACTGGAAATATCATCATCGATATATTGCAATGCGATATCCCGATTATCGCCATTAAGATGGCGATAATCGGGTTTATACAGCACACCATGGTCTTGACCATAGCTGCGGGAGGCATATGCTTCTTCCATTTCCTCAATGGCCAGATATAAGCCAAATGGTTGTCCGTTGATGGATACCATCACATAAGAACATAATGGCGTATTGACGCCAAGATGATCCATCATGTCAAAGACCATATACGTTTTCAGATAGGAATTATCCTGGAAGGACGCATCCAGGGAAAGTTTGTCTAAACCATGGTAGGTATACCCATCGATATAATGGTCAAATTCGATTTTGAATGAATAACGGATCAGATCATAATCATGGATCAGATGCAATGAATTGTTTCCTTTGGCACGAAAACCGACATGGTAAAACCATTCCCCATCGATGCAGACATCCACATCCTGATAGGTTTCATTGATGGCTGTATCAAAAAAATGTTGGATATCTTGGATGTGGATATCGATGGTATGGACATAGGAATCATCAAATAATTTGGATGGATACAGCGGAGAAACGGTCACTGTATCCATTGGTTTGACCAGGGTCAGCATGATCGATCCCACTGCCATTGCGATGGTGATGATCCACATGATCTTACCCAATGCTTTATGATGGATCATGATCAACTCAAATAATCCCCATTATAGGAAACCAACGTGACCATGATGATCCCATCCATGGCATGCACGTGATTCAAGAATGTACTGTCTTCATCTTTCAGACGAACTTCATAATTGAGCTCCAGGTGATCATCCATGACGGATTTGCTTTTTAATGACACTTTGGTACAGCTGGTTTTGACCATCGTTTGAATGGTTTTTTCCAGATCTTGTTTACAATGGATCACCAGGATATATGGTCGAATATTGACTTTGATGCGTGAAAAGACCACGAGCATCGATCCAATCGCCAATGATCCGATCAGTGCCAATGACAATAACCCAGCAGCTAAGATGATGCCGATGGATATCGACCAAAACAGAAAAGCGATATCCATGGGTTCTTTGATGGCGGAACGAAACCGAACGATGGATAATGCACCCACCATGCCCAATGATAAAACCACATTGGATACTACTGTCATGATCAAAATGGTGGTGATCATGGTCAACGCCACTAATGTGAGTGCAAAACTTGGTGAATACATCACCCCGCTATAACTTTGGCGATAGACCATGGCGATGAATAATCCAATGACTAATGCCAAAACAATGGCAATGATCATATCACTGTACGAAATCACGTTCAGTCGGTTGAGAAAATCAGATTCAAAGATATCGGAAAAACTCATGGGAAGACTCCTTATTCAAAATAGCGAGATAATGTGTATTTACTGGTTGCACCATGGCGACGATCGTTAAGATTGACCATCTGGCGGACGATGTCCGCCAGATAACGGTCATACTTGACTTCCAATACTGTGGTTTCAACCAATACCGGTATGGTACAACCAATGGATAAAAAAGATTGGATACTGGGTGTGGTGGAAATATGTCGATCAAACGTGATGCGTACATTGTCATATGGATAAATAAATGGTTCCCGTTGGTACACAACGACCGTTACCGGATGCAGTCCTTGGCCTTTGATCTTGGCATAGAATTCCAACAACAGTGGATCGTTGGTTTCGACCATCCAATCATAATGAGAATCCAGGATATCCTTGGTCTGACCAAACGATAATCGGGTGGATATCTTTCCGCATAGGCCATTACGTTTGAATTTCTTTTCCAGTCGGATGAAACTTAAATCATCATCGTAATAACGGATCCTGAATTTTTCACGCACATTGACCCCAGCAATCTTGTCTTGGTATGCCTGATCATCAAAGGTATCGAAATACAATGAATTGACCTGGTAAGTACCATTTTTAGCATGATTGTCATGCGTGAATACTTTCCGGCAGTTACTGGATAGCACCAGATCCTCCAACGGAGAGATCTGGTGCTTGAGTTCATGACGCATGGGTTGTTTGGTTTGTGGATTAATCATCGTAATCGCTGCCGCCTGCATAGTCGGAGCCACCATCATCATAATTGGAACCACCATCATCATAGTTGCTCCAACCATCATCGTAATTGGATTGACCATCATCCCAATTGGTATAATCGGTGACCCCATCATTGTTTGGTCCATAATCCGTATCGTCGTAATTGGTCACGCCATCGTTGTTTGGACCATAGTCCGTATCGTCATAATTAGTGACCCCATCATTGTTTGGTCCATAATCCGTATCGTCGTAATTGGTCACACCATCATTATTTGGTCCATAATCCGTATCATCGTAGTTGGTGACACCATCATTGTTTGGACCATAATCGGTATCATCATAGTTGGTCACACCATCATTGTTTGGACCATAATCGGTATCATCATAATTGGTGACACCATCATTGTTTGGTCCATAATCCGTATCATCATAGTTGGTGACACCATCGTTGTTTGGACCATAGTCCGTATCATCATAATTGGTCACACCATCGTTGTTAGGACCATAGTCGGTATCATCATAGTTGGTGACACCATCACTGTGCGGACCATAATCACTGTTGTCATAATCGGTGATCCCGTCATTGTCGAAACCATAATCCGATACATGATAATCACTCATCTGATCCACCACTTCGACGGATACGTTGCCATTATTGGCATGATGTTCAGCTTTGATCACCGTACCATCTAAGGCATAAACATCGTATTCGTATTCTATGCCATCGGCGACGAATTCCAATTCATAGACCGCTGCTCCATCATCGAAATCATATTCCCGTTCGCTAAAAACCGCATTCGCTGCATCGACATTGGCTTGAGCCAGTGCGATCTCTTTGGCTTTATCCAAAGAAATCACGCCGCGATCATGTTCAGTGTAGCGATCATCGTAGTCATCATTGCTGATATCGACCACATCATTGTCCAATTCAAGTGAATCCACTTTAGCTTGAGAGGTGGTGGTCAACGTTGAAACGAAATCATCATCGGGAATGATGGAACCCGGTTCGATCTGGATGATGATATTGCGGGCATTTCCATCAATGGTGGTGGTCAGATAACCATTGGAATGGATCCGATCGATCAGATCGGATACAACGGTTTCGACTGGTTTTCCGACAAAATCACCATAGGATGCGGTAATGGTTTGACCATCGTCGTTGATACCACGGATATTGGTGGTCAAACCATCGCTGTTGTAATCCACAGCGATTTTTGGATTGACGGATAACGTCAATGTTCCGGAATCACTGATTGCACCGGTGGTTCCATTATCGTTGGAAGCACATCCGCTCATGGTCAGACCAAGCAACATGGCCATGGTCAGGGACATCATCTTGTTTTTCAATTTCATACAATCCTCCTTTTGCTCAATGTGTGAAACTTCATCAAGACTTTTCATCTTTACACCCATAGCTTACGGATCGCATTTGGGCAAAATCGGGGTCGATTTGAATTTTTTTAATTTTTTTGATCATTGTTCAATCATCGTAATCACTGGTTGAACCATAATTACTGTCACCATCATCACTGGATCCACCATCCTCATAATCGGATGCACCATAATCCGATTGTTGAGGTATTGCGGTAGCTACCGGTGTAGGTACAGGTGTTGGAACTGGTGTAGGAACCGGTGTAGGCGCTGTAGTTGCAGTGGGTGCTGGGGTTGGGGTTGGTGTAGGTGTGAAAGTGGGTGTCGGTTTCGGTTCGACCCACGCATCATCTACTACTTGTATCGTAACATCGACTTGATCATGTAAATGATCCTGCAGACTGGTGCGATAATGGATGCCCATATCGGTAAATGTGACATCATCCGGTGCATCGATACGGATGACGATGGTATCACCATCGCTTAAAAATCCCATATCCATGGCACGATCTATCAATTCAAGGGAAACATCATACTGGTTACGACCATAAGCATCATAGTCTTCAACCAATCGCTTTCCATCTTCATTCAATCCCACCACATCTATGACATTGCCATACGTATTGATATCCAGTCGAACTTGCGGATTGATGGTTAGATATACCGATGAAATGATACGAATGGTATTGATATAGATAGTGACACCAAAGAAAAGCAATAGGACCATGGTTAGACCAAGTACACCGATGAATATCGGTTTGAACCTAAATAATGGTTTTACGGAATGATCCATCATCAAAATCGGATCGAAGATCACTTCACCTTTGGTATAACCACGGTTCGCTGCATAAACAAACATCCCGTTTTCATCCAACAAGACCACATAGGAGTCTTTTACGGACATGACGATATATTTCATGCCATCACCCCTTTCAACATATGGACCAAGTGACCACGGATGATTTCATAACCATTGGTATAGATCAATAACATGGCCATGACATATTTACGATGGCGTTCGATCGTCTTACGATCCACACCACTGCCATTGACCAATGCATTCATCGGCAATTTCATGGTTTCAACCATTTCATCCAATAAATGCGGATTACGGATGGCATAGGCAATGACCTTTTTACATTTTTCCAATGAACGTTGCTGACGCGGACAGTTTTCCGTAATATCCGTCAATGTGAGGCCAAACCGGTGCATCTGATTTTCCAGTTCCTCGATTTCTGCTTGCGTGGCCAAACGCGATGGCGCGATGGGTTGCGCTTCTGCGATCACATCATGAAGTGTATGCTCACTTGCTTCGAAAGGAGCATCCATGGAAACGTGCGCGTGGCGTTTCAATGCTACAGCATGAGTTTTCAACCGACTTTCGATCACCAAGGAAGCATACTTTAAAAAATTACCGCGCAAAGCGGAATATGACCGGATGGCTTCATGAAATGCCAGCATGGCAATGGAAAACTGATCATCGGATGCCTGTTGGACGGGACCATGCAAAAACTTCGCGGTTTCACTGCGAATAAATGGCATATATGTGCGAATCAATTGATCGGCTTGATCGATGTCGGTTTTTGCCAACTCAATCTGGTTCAGTAAGTCCCGCGTTTGGCTCATCCGTGGTCTCCTTCCGTTGATAGTCTACGGGGCAAATGTGCGTAAAATCGGGGTCGATCATGCACTTTTAAAAACTTCTTAGGCATTAGTTTAATGAGTGAACATAAACTTTTTGAAAAATCGATGTTAAATCCACGTTAACCCAACAAAAAAAAGAAGACGATCAACCATCGTCTTCTCGTGTGGTCAGACCAGCTGGTCTGACCATTGGATCATCTGGTTAGACCAGATAAAATCGATCCGTTTGATTGAGCCGCTGCAACGTGCGATCGGCTGCTTTCCAGAATTGTTCCAACGAAACGCCTTCATTCGTTAAGAAAAAGGTTTTCACCAACAATTCCACTTCCGAATATACCGCTTGGACATAGTTGTCAAACCCAGCATCCCATAAAATGGATGTACCACGACGTCGATGGATCAAATCCAATGAACTTTTGCTGAATTGTCGATAAGCCACACTGAATCGTTCGGCCCACTCCGTCAGATTTTCATCATCGGTCCATCCCAATTCCAATAACAGTCGTCGTATATTTTCTTGAATCTCACTCCACGCTTTTGCGGATTGGTTACTTTGCATCAAAGTTCTGATCTCGCTCATACCAACATTTTACATCTCTACGAGTCAAATACGGGATACCAAGTGTGCATTTTCGTCGAAAAACCTAATTATGTGAAACTTTACACGCTTCTTTTAGTCACCTAAAACATCCTTGACGTGTTCGATCACCGCTTTGCCATCCATCAATCCATACGCTTTCATATCGATCGCTTCCACTTTGACACCCTCGCCCAATTTCGCTTTGATGTTGTTCATTTCATATTTGATCTGTGGTCCCAATAAAACGATATCGGCATCTTTGCCAAACTCTTCCACCTGGGAATAGGAATGCGCGTCCACCAGACAATCATACCCAATGGATGCAGCATAATCTTTCATCTTATTGACCAAAAGCGAAGTGGAAAAACCACCACCACAAAATAAACGGATCTTGCGCATATCCACCTTTTCTCCTTTTCAACCATAATGAAAGGAAGGCAGAATCCCTTCCGCCTTCCCAAATGTAATCCATCAACAGATCGTGTCAATCAAGATCTTCGCCATTGGAAGCGATGATCTTCTGGTACGCATAGAAACTGTCTTTGCGGCTGCGCGCATTATCGCCAGTGCCATCATCATGCTTGTTGACATAAATGAAGCCATAGCGTTTCCGCATTTCACCAGTACCGGCCGAAACCAGATCGATCGGTCCCCACCAAGTATAGCCACGCAGGTCCACACCATTGTCGACAGCTTGGATCATGGTTTTCACATGACTCTTGAGATAATCGATGCGATATTGATCATGGATCGACCCATCATCTTCCACCGTATCATAAGCGCCTAAACCATTTTCAACGACAAAGAGCGGTTTTTCATAACGATCATAGATCATTTCCAGATAATACTGCAGACCGCATGGGTCATAGGCCCATCCCCAGTCACTGTATTGCAGGTATGGGTTGCGCGCACCACGGGAGAAGTTGCCACTAACAGTATCTTTCACTTGATGCGTGGTCACCGTCGTGGACATGTAATACGAGAATGTATACATATCGACCGTTCCTTCGGCCAATTCCTTCAGATCCTGTTCGGTAATATCCAGATGGACGTTGTGTTCAGCCCACAACCGTTTGGCATAAGTCGGGTATTTTCCTTTGCATTGCACATCGCCGCAATAGAAGATGCCCTTTTCCCATGTATGACGGTTTTCCAGGATGTCTGCCGGATCGGGCGTCAACGGATAATACGTGATACCGCAGATCATGCAGCCGATCATGTTTTCCGGATCGATCGCATGACCGATCTTGACCGCACGTGCACTGGCAACAAATTGATTGTGCAGATGCTGATAGGCATCCTGATAATCCTGGTCAGTCAGTGTGATGTAGTCTTCTTTGCCCAAGAAGTTGATCGTATTGTTGATTTCGTTGAACGTCAGCCAATATTTGACCAAACCCTTGTATTCAGTAAAGACAGTGCGGGCATAGCGTTCAAACAAGTCGATCAGTTCCCGATTTTTCCAATCGCCGTAATGTTCGACCAGATACAGCGGGGTATCGAAATGCCAGATCGTGACCAGTGGTTCGATGTTATGCTTGCGCAATTCCTCAAACACACTGCGGTAAAATTCGACACCGGCCTTGTTAGGTTCCAATTCAGTCCCGGTAGGATACAGGCGGCTCCAAGAAATGGACATACGAAACATCGTAAATCCCATTTCTGCAAACAACGCAATGTCTTCCTTGTAATGATGGTAAAAATCAATGCCATCATGGTTGGGATACAGACAATCTTCCAATACTGCATAACGGGCGCCTTTGGGCAATTTTTCACCACTGCGGATCTTACCAGGATTTCCGTTTTCATCCACATAGGTGATGTAACGGGGACTCGTGGCCGTACCACCGGTGGTCACATCGGTCAATGCCGGACCACGGCCGTCGACATTCCATGCCCCTTCACATTGGTTGGCAGCGGTTGCGCCACCCCAGAAAAAGTTCTTCGGCAATCCCATGGACTTACCAATTCTTTCCATCTTCCAATACGCGGAAGACGACCATGCTGCCCATGGCACCTTTGATCTTGGCTTTGGTAAAAGCGACCGGATTGCCACCGGGTACGGTGGTTTCATCCACTTCAAACTGTAGTTGGGTCATAGTCGCACCTTGGCCAAGATAGATATATTTGACATCCGTGCTTTCTTCCAACACCTGTTTGATCTGGTCACGTTTGACCGGTGCATCGATATTAATTTTCATTTTTTTCTGCCTCGAGCGATCCTTTGCTGATCAGTTTTTCATACAGATCGATAAACTGCGTGGCAATGATCTTGAACGCTTCGGCGCTCATCAGCTGATCTTCGGCGTGGGTGAGCAGCAATGTCGGATTAACGGCGTCACCGGCTGCTTCCTGCTGGACCAATCCGGCATGCGCCTTGTGGCCTTCAACGAAGCACTCTTCGCCTTCTTTGATCAGGCTGCGGGCCTTGTCAAATTCACCGGCTCTGGCACAGCTGATCGCTTCGATGTACATGCTGCGGGCCGTACCGACGGCAGAGATGATCTGGAACGCAATCAATTCCATTCCTTCCATGATTAGTCTCCTAACTTGGCTTTGACATCTTCGATGACTTTTTTGCCATCCATCATGCCATAAGCACGCATATCGATCGGTTCAACGATCTTGTCTTCACCGACCTGCTTTTTGACATCATTGAGCTGGAAACGAACCTGTGGGCCCAGCAAAATAATGTCAGCTTCCGGTCCATATGTGGCCGCTTCACTGATCGGATAAGCGACCACATCGCAGTCATAGCCGATTTCCTTGGCATAATTCTGCATTTTGGTCACCAGCAGTGAAGTGGACATGCCGGCAGCACAGAACAAACGGATTTTTCTCATGTTAAATTTACCTCTTCTTTCTTTGGACTTGAGATGAGTCCATTATAAATGAAAACGTTATCTTTGCGTTATAACGAATCCAAACTTGAAAAAAATTATCAGATTTTATGGCTGGCATAAACGATATTGCCGTTTTTACCATCCTTTCGCGTCATGGTTTTTTCATCGATGGCTTTGGCCAGCCAATGCTGTTCACCCATGTATTCAAACGGGATATGATCATCACTGCCATTCAAGATTTCCTGGGCCACCTGTAAATTTTCATCCAAGATGGATTTATCGGATTCACAGGTGCCGTGTTGACGCAACACGCGATCATAACGGTCTTCATAGCTTTTCAGATGCTTCAACGCATCCGCATAGACGGCAACGCTTGAGCTTTCCGGTTTGAATAGAAATGTGAATACACCGCACGCATCACCAAACAGCATGATGCGATCTTCTTCGATCAGCAATGTCATCATGCCCTGGGTATGACCGGGTGCGTATATGGCTTGCACATGGCACTGCCCAAGATCAAAGACCATTCCATCTTCTAACTCATGGAAGCGACCATGGAATCCCATCTGAAACAACGAATCCGGATAGTCATCGATATCGGGTACGCTTCGTTTGAGCATGGCACGGCGTAATGCGATATCGGTTTTGGCAGATAATAGGTTCTTATCATGGTGATTCATGTAGACTTCATCCCATTGGTCGATCCCATTGGCATGATCGGCATGACCATGTGTGATCACTACATCATACGGTTTGTCCCAAAAGGATTCGATATAGCCTTTTAGATCGCCGACACCATAAGCGGTATCGACCAGTATTCCTTTGGTTTGACCATGGATGAAATACATGCAGGCATCACCTAAACCACGGATACGATCCAAGTGATCAGTGATCTTTTCTTTTGAAAAATCGACTTTGGTTTTCATGGTTAAACCATCCTTTGATCAATAATGCACCAGTTCAATACCATTTTGATGGATATAATCCAATACTTTGGCACTACATAACGTAGACAATTCCTTGACTCTGCCTAACGAATAGCTACTGCAATCGAACAATTCCCGATCACACCATGCCGGATGGACCATGATCTCAATATCATCATCCTTGTTTTCTTCCAGCAAATGGATCAACCATTCCGCAGAACAGTGTTCATCATCCCCAAAAAAGCCCATGACAAATTTGTAATCGCCATATCGGCGCATGGTCAAACCATATTCTTTCGCCAAACCACTGGATATTTCATAAGCTTTGGGGTTGGCATCATGTACGGAATGATGACTGTCCAGATGCGTGGGTTTATGTCCAAAGACCTCGATGTATTTTTCGATCTGAGCTTTCCATTCGACATAGATTTCGTTGTAATCGATATCATCATGCGTCCAGATGGTCTTTCTTCCCGGATAGAACATGCCATTTTCATCACTGATGGTTTGACCATGGGTCAATGACATGCCCAGTGTCAGATTCAAATGCACCCCAACACCCAATCCCGGATGTTCCAAAACCATTTGTTTCGCTTCTTCGATATAGGGAGAACTCATCAACATGGTGGTCGAACGGATCACGCCATGTTCGAAACCATCGATGATACCCTGGTTGACACCATGGGTATATCCCAAATCATCGGCATTGAATACGACTTTCATAACACGCTACCTTTCTTTTGAACAAAGGCAACCCGGATCAACCGGGTTGCCTGATTTTCCGTTAAGCGGGTTGAGTCTTAAGCGTTTGCCCCCTGTTCCTGAGCGACCAAGGTCTTATCATACGTTTTGATAAACGGATAGACGATGGGGATATCCACAAGGAACAGAATGATCCACAACACGATCGTCATGACGTCACCGGTCGCCAGGAAAGCCTGTAACGGACCTGGAACGGTAAATGGCAATGTGATGTAGAAGCGACCCACGATATTCATGCTGGCGCAGATGTAATAAGCGGAGCAGTTGATCATGGAGCACAGGATCAATGGGATGTAAGTATAAACGTTCAACACGGTCGGTAAACCGAAAATGGAGGGTTCATTGATGTTGAACAAGGATGGAACGATGGCAACTTTGGCAACGGAGCGGGCCTGGTTGCTCTTGCACCACAAGAAGATGACCAACAGGATGACGTTGTATGTGATCCAGTTACCGAATACCGAGTTCATGGCACCGGCATAGATAAACGGTAAAGCTTCACCGGCCACATAGGCTTCAGCATTGGCCGCCAAGGCAGCTGTGGTGATCGGACTGGTGACCACAGAAAGCATGTTGGCACCATGGATACCAAAGAACCAGAAGGTGGTCATCAAAAGGTTGATCAACAAGACGCTCGGTAAGGAACCGGTCGCACTCATCAATGGCTGGAAGATGGTATAAACCAGTTTAGATAGACCAGCACCGGTCAAGCTGGTGCACAATACATCCAATAAAATGAACAGCACAACGTTGACCACACCCGGGATCAATACGTTAAACGGAGCGGCAACATTGGGTGGCACGGAAGCCGGTAATTTGATCACGATGTTGTGTTTGATGAAGAAGTGGTTGACTTCCACGACAAGCAAACCGATCACCATGGCCGTAAACATGTAACCTGCACCCAGATTACCCATGATGATCGAACCATTGGCTAGATCAACAGATCCGGATACACACAGATAAACCAGCAACGCAGTGATCATGTTGTTGATTCCATTCATCTTGTAGGTTGAGGCCAATTGATAAGCAACACCACAGACGACATAGATGGAAATGATACCGATGGTCAGCTGATACGGCAGCATCAGGATACTGTTGTATTGAGCAGCGAAACTTTGCCATGCCAATAAGAAGGCATAGAAGAAGTTGCTCGGTTCAGTGATCGTGGCCGGGATCGGCGGCACGGCGATCAAACAGGCAAAACCACCGATGATGGTGATTGGGATCATGACGGTCAAGCCATCACGCACCGCAGCCAAATGACGTTGGTTGGAAATCTTCATTCCCACCGGAACGATGTACTTTTCCATGACTGCGGAAATCTTATCCATGACGGATACTTTCTGAGACATTTGTCTTTCCCCTTTCTTGGATTGTGAAACTCCATAGAGTTCCAATACCGTATCCACAATGATCTGTGGATCAAGTGCAGCAAAATCGTGGCCTTCGATCTGCTTGAGCTTGATCCCTTCGTATTGGGAGACGATGGTTTCGATATGCTGGAATTCATATCGAATCTGTGGTGCAACCAGCACGACATCGTATTTACCGATCACATTTGGAATTTCGGTATAACTGCGGGCATCGATGGTCCAACCATCCTTTTCGCACAATTGGGCGACTCGATGCGCCAGCAGCGATGTCGACGCACCGGCGGCACAGACCAGAAGGACGTTTATGTCTTGAATCATGCGTTCCTCCTTAGCTAGTCTTATTTTGACAACTTTCACATGATTAAGTAACAAACAACTTCCATATTGATATGGAAGTGATGATTATGGGACTTTTATGGGATACGGAAATTCGATATAATGACGTCGATGAAAGAAAATATCCAGCGTCACATGTTGAATATCCTTCTGGACACCAAAACGCCGGTCAACAGCAAGACCATGGCGCAAACATTGGGCATCTCCGAAAAAACCACATTAAAGTATCTCAATTTTTTGAAACAGGATGTGGCGGATTATGGTGCGACCATCGACATCAAACAAGGTCAAGGTTCGATATTGATCATCCAGGATGCTTCTCTTTTTGCACGCTATCTGAATTCCAGCAAAGACAATGACTACCTCAATGATCCCAAACAGCGCAACATCTATATTTTAAGCCGATTGTTGCTGGAAAGCGATTATCTCAATGTATACGATCTTTCCGATGAACTGGCGATCTCCCCTTCGCTTTTGAGAAGTTGCTTGAAAACCGTATCCGGGATATTGGCGCAATACGATATCGATCTGATCCATTCGCATTTGTATGGATATAAAGTCAAAGGCGATGAAAATGACGTGCGCCGATGTTTGATGAAAGAATGTCGCACTCAGGTGGATATCCATCAATTATTGAACCAGGAACATCTCAATGTGGATGTCAAAGTGATCGAATCGATCGTATCAAAGACGCTGAAGGATTATGATATCGCCATCACCAATGATGGCATGCGTTCTTTGACATTGCATATCATGTTATGCATCTATCGATGTGAAACAGATAATGTCATCAAGGATGCCGAGACCATCGAACCTTATTTAAGAAGCAGTACAGAATATTTTGTCATCAATGCCATCAACCGCAAGATCAAGGCCACTTTTGGCATCGACTTGCCGGTCAATGAATTGATGTATCTGACGATGCATTTGGCCGGAAAACAGCGCAAGATGCGCCATGAACGCATCATGGTGAAAGTGAGCAATGATGCGTTGGTGTTTTACAATAAGTTATTGCGCAATATCTACAAATACAGTCATATCGATCTATTTGATGATGATGAATTGCGCACCAGTCTGCTCAATCATATCGTGCCGTTTTTGACGCGTTATGAAAACAACAACCAGATTGAAAAAAGTGAGTTGATGGATATACGAAACCAATACCCGATGGCGTATGATCTAGCCAGCAGTGGTTTGTACCATCTCACCATTGACAAAGGACAGGCGGCCGTATCGGAAGCAGAGACGGGTTATTTTGCCTTGCATATCGCGTTGGCATTGGAAAAACGAAAACTCAATGCCGCACCGATCAATGTGGCCGTGATCGGCATCGAAGAGGAAATCAACAACTTGTATTCATTGATGACGTACAAGCTCAATGAAAACTTTGAAGGTGCGATCAATACCATCTCATTCTTTCCGGTAGAAACCGTGACGCAAGAACAGGTGCAAAACTGTCGATTGATCTTAAATACGACTTCGATGATCTTACCATTTAACCATGTGGCAAAGATCTCCCCCTATCTGAGCATGGCGGATATCGATGCGATCCGTCAGTGCATCCGTTTATTTCAGACCAACGACCATTTCGATGATGTGTTCATCCCGGTATTGTTCGATCATCTTGAAGGCCATGATCCCCAATCGTTATTGGAGGATTTTGTGGCAAAACTAAGTGATCATGTGGCATTACCACATGATTTTGTGGATGAATTGATGAAGCGGGAAGTATTCATGAGTACGTCGTATGATACGCAAATCGCGGTCCCGCATCCTCTGGAAAATCCCAACCATCTCAATTTTATTGCCGTGGGACGAACGGATGAGCCGATCAAGTGGGGTGAAAACCACGTCCGATTGATTTTTTTGACCTGTATATACGGCAATCATGAGTTCAGTGTCAATTTCTTCAAGAAAATCGCGATCCTTTCTCAAAACCGCAAGATCGTATCCAAGGTATTGGATCATTACAATGATTTTGACGGATTCATCAAAGCGATGCATTCCATTGAAACCTGGGCGGATAATGGTTGAACCAAGAAACATCAAAACGGTGTGCGAAAGTTTTCGCACACCGTTTTTTATGATGGTCGAACCATTATAGGACACTGCTGGCCAGCATGGTCATGACCACCAATGAGATCAGACACAAAATAGTTGTCATGCACACCTGTTCCACGGCACTGTGATAATCCTGATTATACTGTTGGGCAAAGATGGCGACGTTGGAACCGACTGGACAGGCAGCGGCAATGAAGATCGCCAATTTGATGGTGGTGGAACCAAATGGTAAGACCATGAATACCGCTAATGTGACCAGTGGAATGATGATCAAGCGAACCAGTGAAACTTTATAAATACTCAACTTGGCAAACATGGCTTTCAAATCACTTTGCGCCAAATAGACACCCGATACCATCATCGCCAACGGGGTATTGACCCCGGCACATAATTCAAACACATCATCCACGATGGATGGCACCGGGATCTGGGTGATAAAAACCACCAAACCGATCAAAACAGCGATGACAATGGGGTTGGTGATGATCTTCTTAGGGCTCATGACTGAGCGATCACCGGTCATGATGAATACACCATACGTCCATTGCAATACATTGATCAATACGATCATCATGGAAATATACAATACGGCACTTTCACCCAATGTGGCAGAAATCAACGGGATACCGATGAATCCGGCATTAGAGAAAGCTGCGGAAAAATTGGCTACACCATCGCGACGAGCGAAAAACAAATACGAAACAACAACGGATAGCACCATGGCAACCAATGCGATCAATGTCGAGTGGATCAACGCATCGACATTTTGGGCATTGAATTCGATCATGAAATTGCGGATGATCACAATGGGTATGACCAAATACAGCAATATCTTTCCGATATCCTTGCTGCCTTGATCCGAAATGAATTTGATTTTATAAAAGATGAATCCGACCAGCATCAATACGAACATGACGATGATCTGGTTGAACAATAATGTAATGAAATTTCCATCCATATTACTAATCCCCTTATCACGACCCAGGATAAAAGATGGTCAAACCATCATGTACCACTGGTTTTCCCTATCAAAACGGAAAACGGTCTGTATTTCAACAGACCGTATCCCGATTAGAAACGTACTTTGCAATACGAACCGTAATTGCCTTCATCCAGATGTTCGGCATGATAATTGTTATTATCCAGTGTCTGCAATACAAAGCCACTGTGCCCGTGGTTTTCCCGACTCAATGTCACCACATAACAGATCCCACGGTCATCTTTGACCATATTGCCACAGCGCAATGCACGATATTCTTCGATCGTCATAAAACAAATAACCCCACAATCCAGGCTGCTGAAACGCACAAGGCAGCAAACAACAGAACCAACACGGTATTCTGCAGCTTCACATTGTGATCAGCCGAAAGTTTTTTCAGATATTTCATACTGAAGTACCAGCATGGTAAAACCAAGATCAACAGCCACACCAGTGCCAGCAACCATTTCATCATGCGATCCATGGTTCAATTATACGCATCCGCTTTATTTGATTTCAACGATGCGCATCATATTCGTACTGCCTTCGCCTTGTGGATATCCGGCAACCAATAACACCAGATCACCGGCTTGCAATCCATTTTTCTTGGCATATTCGCTCGCCAGTTCCACATCATTGACCATATCGTTGCGTACCGTGGACAAACAGGCAGTCACACCGCAATTGATGGCCAGTGAGCGTAAAGTATGTTCATCGAACGTGATGGCGATGATGGGCACACACGGACGATATTTACTTAACCGTCTTGCCGATGTGCCACTTTGGGTAAAGCAGACGATGGCTTTGATGTGCTTGAGTTTCAATGCGACATCCGCCGCCGATAAACCAATGGCATCACTGTATGTATCCTTGAAGGAATTGCGTGCGGCATCCAATCGGGCTTGATAATCGATGATGCCTTCAGTGGCTTGGGCAATGGTGGCCATGGTCGTTACCGCCTCGATCGGGTATTCACCGGCTGCCGATTCTGCGGAAAGCATCACGGCATCGGAGCCATCCAATACGGCATTGCACACATCACTGGCTTCAGCGCGGGTCGGACGTGGATTAGCGGTCATGGAATCGAGCATATGAGTGGCTGTGATGACCGGTTTGCCGAATGCATTGCACACTTTGATCATGCGCTTTTGATAGATCGGGACGAATTGGGTCTGTACTTCCACCCCCAGATCCCCACGCGCGACCATCACGCCATCGGCAACTTTGAGGATATCTTCCAGATTGTCGAATCCTTCTTCGTTTTCGATTTTTGCAAAGATCTGAATATTCGGTTTGCCATTTTCGATCAAAATGTTGCGCATAGCGATGATATCATCGGCGCGGCGCACAAAACTGGCGGCGATATAATCGACATCCATCGCACAGCCAAATTCCAGATCGGCTTTGTCTTTCGCCGAAATAAATGGCATGGACAGTTTGACGCCCGGGGCATTGCAGCCTTTACGGGTCTTGATCTTACCGTGAGTTTCGACACGGCATTGGATGGTAGTGCCATCATTTTCCAACACGGTCAGTTTCATTTTTCCGTCATCGATCAATAACGTATTGCCACTTTTCAAATCATCGAACAATTCAACACAATCGATGTGGAAACGCTCATGGTTGCCCAAAACGTTTTCTTTGCAGATGGTGACGATGTCTCCCTTGGCAAAATCGACACCGCCGTTTTCGAATTCCCCGCAACGGATCTCTGGACCCTTGGTGTCCAGCATCAAGGCGATGGGCAGACCCAGCTTCGCGGCGACGTTACGCACGCGTTCCATGCGGGCTCTGTGGCCCTCATGGGTATCGTGGCTGAAATTAAAACGGACGACGTTCATGCCGGCCAGCATGAGTTTTTCCAGCATGGCTTCGCTTTCACTGGCCGGACCGATCGTACAAACGATCTTGGTCTTTCTTTCTAACATATTACTCTCCCTACTCTACTTTCAATTCAGTTGATCAAATGCGCATAACGATGGTCAAACCATATGCATTGGTGATTGCAATGTGAGCAATGGATATGGTTTAGATCAATCGTTCAAACAAACGATACAGATATTTACGGCTTTTTGCCGTTGCTTTCAATGCATCATCGATGGGCATCGACGTGATCGTGTTATCGATGATGCCGACACAATGGCCGCCGATCCCGTTCATCAACAAGTCGATGGCTTTTTCACCCATCAATGAGGCCAACATACGGTCTTTGGGTGATGGTGAACCGCCGCGCTGGATATGACCAAGTATCGTCGCACGGGCGGAAAAGCCGGTATTGTTGCTGATCTTGCTGGCCAATGCATCGACATCCGTCAATTTTTCACTGACGACCACGATGGAATGATTTTTATGCATGGAAAGATCCAGGTAACGCAGTCTTTCCAGCAATTCCAGTTCATCATAGCCGGTTTCCGGGGTGATGCACACTTCCGCACCGGTGGCGATGGCGGTGTAAATGGCCAGATCACCGCAATGGTTGCCCATGACTTCGACCACGGAACAACGGTGATGGCTACTGGAAGTATCCCTTAATTTATCGACGGCTTCCACACAGGTATTCAATGCAGTATCAAAGCCAATGGTAAAGTCGGTGCCCGGGATATCGTTATCGATGGTGCCAGGCAAGCCGATGCAGTTGATGCCCTTTTTGGTCAAGGACAATGCACCGCGATAGCTTCCATCCCCTCCGATCACGACCAATGCATCGATGCCATGGCTGCGCAATTGGGCCACGGCAGCATCCTGGACGTTTTCTTGTTTGAATTCCGGTAAACGGGCAGAACCGAGGATGGTCCCACCACGGTTGAGGATGTCTGAAACACTGGCCTTGGTGAAGTTATCAAATTTCCCTTCGATCAAGCCACGGTATCCATCACGGATACCACACACGTCGATCCCGGCAGCGATGGCGATCCGTGTGACCGCACGGATCGCGGCGTTCATCCCCGGCGAATCGCCGCCACTGGTTAAAACTCCGATTTTCCTTACCATGGAAAATTCCTCCTGTTTGAAAGTATTTTAGCATGGTTTGACCATGGTCAAACCATGATTGAATAATGTAAGGGCGTTCATTGTCAAAAACCATGGAAAGTCATGGTCAAACCATGTAAAAAACACCACAGTTTTACTGTGGTGTAGAAGGATGCAGACGAAAATCGATCCCATCAATGACCAATGGTTCACACAATACTTTGATCCGTTCGATCAATCGCTGGGATTTCAACGTTTCACTGGCTTTACCACTGGATGTATTGGCAAAAAAAGTTTCCAGTCCTTCCATATCCATATTGGACGTGATAAAAGTCAATTTATGATTTTCCATGCGGTGGTTCAATATCGGAAACAATAACTCATCCCTGATCCAGGCAGAGTTTGTGGTCGCTCCCACATCATCCAATAACAGAAAATCACATTGGCACATCAAACGGATATCGTCTGCCGTTTTGACATCATTGACATCCAGATTGAATTTGCTGGCAGAGACCCATGCCGGGAAATTGATCGCACATACGGATTTGCCTTTTTTAGCATACAGGTTGGCCACCACCATCGCAGCATACGTCTTGCCGGTCCCGGTCGGGCCATAGATATAAAATCCTTTCTCGCGTGAAGAACGCGTCCAATCGATCAAAATGGAAACGACCCTGCGGCCGCGTTCACCGTGTTTGAGCAAATATGCCCAGTCTTCCCCGACAAGATGGCGCAGGTTGGCATAATCGTTGAGCCGATAGTTTTTCAAGAATGCATACGTTTGATCGTCCTGGGTTTTATACGTGCAGGCAATAAAGCCATTTTCCAAAAAAGCACCGTTATACGATAAAGATGGCATAAAACCGCGGATCGCTTGTGTGCAATGGTTCAAACCACTGCAGGATGCACAGGGTGTGCATTGGTTCAACCAGGTTTCAAACTTGAATGCATTGGCGTTCAAAATACGATCCGCACTGTCTTGATCGAGATCATGTTGGGCACACCAGTGGATATATCGTGGATCAGTGCGGATGGTTTCAACCAGTGCATCCCGTTGGTTTTTGTAATCATGGTCTTTGATCTTGATATCCATTTTCTCCATTAACCGACCTCCTTGAGTGCCGTTTCGACTTCATCTTCACTCAATACCGTGATATTTGCACCTTCTTGTTTGGCATTTTCATAATTCGGTTTGCTTTCCACATAGCGATAGCCGCCACTGGCTTTGTTGATCGCACCATAATGTTTCAGCACTTCCACTGCGGATTCAGGGGTGCTCACTTTGTTATACACCAGATAGGATGCATACGCATCCAGACCGGATTTGCTGATGCGTTTATTGGTTTCGATCAATCGTGCAATGATGACATTGTTCAACGCATTGGAAAAATGATATTTGTTGACCAAATCAAGGATCGCACGGGTTTCATAATCGGATAATGCGACTCCCTGCTTGAGTGATTGCAAAAACTGTGCCGGGGGCATATCCTCCCGTTTGATGCCTGTTTTGACTTTGGGAGCATGGGAAGCACAATAGTGCATCAATTGATTCAACGAAAATTCCGTGCCATCTTTTTGGATCGCACGGTACATGGCCAATTGCATATCCATTTCATTCATGTTGAATGCATTGGCCAGTTGGGCAATGGCACGCAGATTGGCATCGGTGCGCAATGGCCGTGGGAATTGGAAATCGTCCAGACCGGCAAGAAAGCGTTGGATATCAAATCCATCGATCTGCGTTTGCGTTTCAGCAATGGATCCATGCACATCGCGATATCTGGATTCGCTGGATCCGCTCCATTGGTGGATGATGGGGGTTGGATCATACGGTGTCGTGACTTCTGTATAACCGGCGGCATCATATAAATGGGATGGAAAGCGTTTATTGATCAAAGAAAAATGGTCCATCGCGACGGTGTTGGCCAATGAACGGCCAAATAATGGATTGGATAGAAATGCTGAAACACAGAGTGGTTGGACCAGGGAATACAGATAATCGTAATGCAGATCGATCGGTTTATAACGGGTTTTTAAGAGTTGATGCTGTTCCAGTAATTGAAGGGTATGGGAAAGATTGCCGATATCCAGATCACAAAGGGTACATAAATGCAGATGATCGATCGGATTGAACATGGTCGAACCAAGGGATACTAATGTTAAATATACACTGACACCTTGAGCATGGATCAATGGCTGATAGCATTGCACCAATGCATGGATATCATTGATATCGATGGTAAAACCACATTCGATACGGAATGTATCATCCCCGTCTAATCGGGGTCGGTTAACGGTTTGATCCATGCCATCACCTTCCTTTCCAATTCTTCCATGGTGCCATTGTTTTCAATGATGGTATCACCATGGCTGATCTTATACGCATCATCATATTGATAAGCCATGCGTTGTTGATAGTGTTTTGGATCCATGTTGCGACTTTTACCGATGCGTTGCAATACCCTATTTTTCGTGGTGGTCACCACCAGGATATGATCGAACAGATCTTCCATTTTCGCTTCGAATAACAGTGGGACTTCGGCAATGAACGGATCATGGATCTTGCCCATATGGGCAAGATCTTTGCGCATTTGGCCATAGAGGATATCGGTGACTTGATTTTTTAATACGGGTTGATTGAAGAAAAGTGTGGAAAAACGGGAAATATCCAATTGTCCCTTTTCATCATACACATTGTGATCTTTAAGCAAATGATGCAATCGATCATGGACAGGACTGGTTGGACCATAGTAGCTTTTGGCTAGACCATCGGCATCAACCACGTCAAACCCATGATTTCTCAATATCATTGCAACTGTACTTTTCCCTGCTCCTAACGTACCGGTAATGGCGATGCGCATCGATGGTCTTCCTCCTTTTTTAATGAATCATTCTTTGACAATGCGGGCAATAAAACGCACTGCGCCCGTTGATCATCATCCGCTGTATGGTCGAACCACACGCACTACACGGTTTCCCTTCTTTTCCATAAGTATGCGTGAAAAGATCAAATTGTCCGTTGTATTCACTCTGCGGTAGTGGATTGTAATGGTTGATCCCACCCGCTTCGATGGCATACGCCACGACTTGGTGGAATGCATGGTAAAGATAGTCAAAATCCTGATCCGTTAGTTTTGCACAGATGCTTGCCGGATGGATCTTGGCTTGAAACAGGATCTCATCCGCCCAGATATTGCCTAGCCCACAGATCAGATGCTGATCCATCAACGTGGGTTTGATCTTTCGACGGATCGGTTTGAACGTTTCAATGAAGAAGCGGGTATTGATGGAAGGATCCAAAACATCCGGTCCCAATCCATTTAGAAAAGATAACGGTTCGTTTTTAGAATAGGCGGCCAGATAGCCGAATTTGCGTTGATCGACGTAGCGGATCTGTTCCCCATTTTCTAAATCGAGCAACACACGGGTAAACGATGGTCGAACCATATTCACCTTCTGGATATAGAACTGACCGCTCATGCGTAAATGGAACATCAATGTACCATGATCACTACGGATCAAACCATACTTGCCATAACGGTCCACTCCGTTGATGGTCGAACCAATGACATTTTGCTTGAACGTTTCGATCTCTCCTTCGATACTTCTTGGTTCCAATACTGTCACATTGACGATGGTATGACCATTCAACCGTTTGGCCAATGGTCTTCTTAACGCTTCGATTTCAGCAAATTCCGGCATTATTTCGCCTCATACCAGTCATTTCCGACTTTCACTTCCGCTTTTAACGGCACTTTCATGATCAATGCATTTTCCATGGTTTCTTCCACGAGTTTACACATCAATTCCACTTCATCCTTCGGAACATCAAAAATCAATTCATCATGGACCTGAAGGATCATTTTACTTTTGACATTGGCTTTGCGCATGGCCCTTTCCACTTCCAGCATGGCGATCTTGATCAAATCGGCAGCGGAACCTTGAATGGGTGCATTCATGGCAGCGCGTTTTCCGAATTCTCGCATCGTATAACTTTTATCATGGATTTCCGGGATCTCCCGACGACGGTTGGTGATCGTGGTCACATAACCGTTTTCTTGACAGAATTTGACGATCTGATCCATATAGTCCTTGATCCCCGGATACGTGGTCAGATAGGTTTGAATAAACGAACGGGCTTCCATGGGAGTAATGTTGAGTTGATTGGCCAGACCAAAGTCACTGATGCCATAAACGATACCGAAGTTGACGGCTTTGGCTTTACGACGATGTTCACTGTCCACTTGATCCTTGGTCAAACCAAAGACATCCATGGCGGTTTTGGTATGGATATCCATCCCTTCCTTGAATGCATCGATCAAGCGGGTCTCATTGGCCCGATCTGCCAGAACCCTTAATTCGATTTGCGAATAATCGCAACTTAGTAGCACACATCCTTCACTGGGTAAAAAGGCTTTACGGATCAACCGTCCTTCTTCATCGCGCACGGAAATATTCTGCAAATTGGGATCTGAAGAACTCAATCGACCGGTTTGGGTCGCGGCTTGGTTGAATGTGGTATGGATGCGACCATCGGCTCCGATGTATTTATCCAAACCTGTGGCATAGGTGGAATATAGTTTTCCGATTTTTCGATAACGCAGCAGATAATCAATGATCGGATGCACGCCGACCAATCCTTCCAATACTTCGGCACTGGTCGACCGTTTTTTTCCAGTGGGCAAACCAAGCTCATCAAACAATACCGTCGCCAATTGCTTGGGTGAATTGAGATTGAACGGATGATCCACCGTTTCATAGATTTTTTCAGTCAGATCATTGATCTGCATGTTCAAATCATCGGCGATCTTTGCCAAGATATCGGCTTTGCAGACGATCCCTTGCTGTTCCATGGAACATAACACCAGTAACAGTGGCATTTCCACTTCACGGTATAACGGCAGACATTCGATGGTTTCGACCATCGGATAACAGGTGTGATATAAAGTAAGGATATCTTGGGTTTCATTGACAGTGTATTCCATGGCAGCAAGGCGGTCATGGAGTTTGGGTTTATCGAATTTACCATAGATGGATTCTCTGGTTTTACCATTGATCAGATCAAAGCGTTCACTGGTTTTGACAAAACTGGTACAGGTCGAATCCGCTAAGGAAGCTAAAATCATCACGTCTTCACCGATCCCGTCGATGGTCAAACCATGGGTGGCCAGTGTCAGGATGACATGTTTGGCATCATAAAACAGTTTATGATTGTCTGCTTTCAACCATTGGATGAATGATCCATCCTGGATGGCATCACTGTAATCGATGTATTCGGTGGTTGAACCATCGGATAATGCAAAGCCATAGATCTCATTTTGAGCGTATAATCCACAATCTGCATCCAACGACAATGCAATATTATCTTTTAACAAGGATGCACTGATCCGTTCGACTTTTGTCCACTCAACCGTGGTTTTGACCATGGATGCGTTAGAGGATGAATCAGCAAACTGGCTTTGCACTTTCTCTGCCAGCTTGCGCATTTCATATTTTGTAAAAAACTCGATCAACTTTTGATCATTGATGGCGATGATACAATCACTTAAAGCAAACGGAAATTCGACATCCCGTTTGACGGTCGTGATTTGTTTTTGCAACAGGACACTGTCTTTGTTTTCGATGAATTTTTCACGTTGGGATTTGCCCAATTCATCCAAATGCGCATAGATGCCTTCCAAATCGCCATATTGGGCCAACAATTTTTGCGCGCTTTTCGGTCCGATCCCCTTGATGCCGGGCAGATTATCACTGGCATCACCATTGATGGCTTTATAGTCACACACCTGATCGGCTCGAAAGCCATGATACTCAAGCATGGTATCGGGGGTATTGTCCTGGATGTCTTTCAACCCTTTTTTGATCAGATGTACGGTGACCGTTGGTGAAACCAACTGCAACAAGTCCTTATCGGAAGTGAATACATCCACATGCATCCCTTGACTGAATGCATCATCGGCCAAAGAAGCCACGATATCGTCGGCTTCGATGTTATCGGCTTCATAATGGCGGATACCAAACGCATCCAACAGTTCTCTGGATATAGGAAACTGTTCGACCAACTCCGGCGGTGTCGGTTTTCTGCCCCCTTTGTAATCGGGAAACAGATCATGGCGGAACGTATGCTTTCCAGCATCATAAGCCACGGCCATGTAATCGGGGTTGTAAGTGGTGATGATCCCGATCAACATATTGGCCAGATTCATGATGGCATTGGTGGGAACACCAAAGGATGTCTGCAAAACAGGCATGTCGGGAATATAAGTGGCATAAAAAGCACGATAGAGGATGGAATTGCCATCGAGGATGATCAATGTTGGATTATTGGCTGGCATCACCATTACCTCCCCGTGGTTCGGCCATGCTTTGCAATACGGATAGATTGTCATACATCATGGTCAGATAATCGATGGCACTTTCATTCTGTCCACTGGTTTGAGCTGAACAATTGGTCAGATCCACCCGGGTCAGATCCAACTCTTCACTTAATGTGTTGAATAATTCGATCATTTCATCACTCATATTGGGTTCATAAACGATGTAGTGGACTTGATCTTCGATGATCCGATTTTTGATCACATCCAATTGCGTGTCCGTTGGCATCACGCCAAATTTGCTCAATACCACCGGATAGATCTCAAAGCCATAGGCTTTCTGCCAGTTGCCGAATGCATTGGTCAGCGTGACCATGCGGATCTGCTGATTTTGATACCGTAACGTGGACGATAATGCCTGATATTGGGCATCCAGACGGACCAGTTCGGTTTTCAGGTTTTCAAAATTGGATTTGAATGTGGTTTCGTATTCGGGATAAAGGGAACATAACTGGGTGGTGATATCATCCGCCATGGATAGCATGCTGATGGGGTTCAACCACAGATTCAAATCATTTTCCGTCATATCGATATGATCAAAGGAAGGATCATCATAGAACGGTCCTTCACTATATCCCAATAACTGGCCATCATCGAATATGGGGGTATAGCGGATGTTTTTGTATATGGCATTCAAGCCGGATAGATCGTAGTTGACGATCGACATATCCCTTAATGTGGAGCGGATCAGGGTATAGTAGGGTTCGATATTGCCGACATGGAAAAAGACACCGGAATCTTCCAGGATGGTTTGCCAGTTATCTTTTAATCGGGCGTATTGGATGGTCGAACCATCTTCTTGAATGGATTGCGCATTGACGGTATCGCCGGCAATGGTTTGGATCAGATAACCGATCGGATAGACCGTATAAGCGATCTGGGATTTCTGAACGGTACAGCCACTTGGAATCATTAGTGTAAATATGGTCAAAACCATTACCATCAAACGGGACAACTTTATTTTCATGGTATAAGTATACCCCATGGCGGGATGGTTTCATCATCAACCCTGCGTGATCTTTATGGGTCATGGTGATCGGAAAAGATATATGCACCGCTTAACGTGACGATGATATGGTCCAACAGATCGATCCCCACCAATTCACAGGCCTTGGCCAATTGGAAAGTAAAGTCGATATCCGCATTGGAGGGTTCATACCGTCCACTGGGATGATTATGTGCAATGATCAAACCACAACATTCGATGGTCAAACCATGATGGAGGATGGAGCGGATATCGACGGACAATCGATTGCTGCTGCCATAGGCCATCGGTTTGACTTCGATCAATTGATCCGCTCCATCCAGATAAAAACACACCAACACTTCATGGTTTTCATGACCATAATGGGTCCGCATATACGCGATGATCTTGGTTGGATCATCGATCAATATGGATCGATTGAGCATGGTTTTAGACAATCGTTTTGCCAATTCCATCACCGCTTTCAATTCGATGGCTTTGACACTGGAAATGCCTTTGGTTTGGATCAGTGTATCGATATCGCTGTTGAATAGATCCTGCAATGAACCATGACTGTCCAATAATTCGATCGCGATATCGATACACCCTTTTTCTTTGGTACCATTGCGGATCAATATGGCCAATAATTCCGCATCGGTCAAGGTGGCCATACCATAGCCCATTGCTTTTTCTCTTGGGCGCAGGGATTTGTCGATTGCATTGATCTTCATATTATCTTAAGAGACAGATATCCATGGTCATGACCATAAAATATTAGGGTTTTGACCATTTCTGAAATACAATAGAAGTGAACCAAAGAAAGCGTGAACGATATGCAAGTGAATCAATTGAAACAAACCCTAAATGATCATGGTCTAAACCATGTCCTACTTTCCGGTATTGTCGAAACGGATCAACTGGATCATGTGTATGATCGATTGCACCAGATGCTGGACCACTATATGGCCTTATATGGCACCAGTGATGATGTGATCGTGGTCTCGACTCCCGGAAGAAGTGAAGTATGTGGCAATCATACCGATCATCAGCATGGATTGGTTTTAGCCACCAGTATCAATCTGGATGCCTTAGCCATCGTCAGTAAAGATCAAAATGGTATAACCATCGATTCCGATGGTTATACCATCCCCTTTGTGGATATTGACGATATCAAGATCGATCCAAACAAATACGGCACCAGTGAAGCCTTGATCAAGGGCATACTGGCTGGATTTATCAACCATGGTCATACCATCGGGGGTTTCCATGGTGTGATCACTTCCGAAGTATTGAGCGGTTCGGGATTGAGTTCTTCCGCTTGTTTCGAGGTGTTGATCGCCACGATCCTTGATGCGTTGTACAATGGTTCGACCATCGATGCACTAACGTTAGCCAAGATCAGCCAATATGCCGAAAACGTCTACTTTGGCAAACCCAGCGGCTTGATGGATCAATGCGCCTGTGCGATCGGTGGATTGGTCTATATCGATTTCAAAGATCCGCAGGATCCTGAAGTCTTATCGTTTCATGTGGATTTTGCTAAATTGAATACTAGCTTATGCATCGTCGATACCAAAGGCAGCCACGCCGATCTGACCGATGCGTATGCATCGATCCCACGCGACATGAACGCCGTTGCCCGATGGTTTGACCAGGATGTATTGCGGGATGTCGATCCCACACTGTTTTTCAAAAATATCGCTGCATTACGGAAAGATGTATCCGATGCAGCGATATTACGCGCCATTCATTTTTATGATGAAAACAAACGCGTCAGTGCAATGGTACGATCATTGAAAAACCAGGATATGGATGCATTCCGTGCCATTTTGACCCAAAGTGCTCACTCCAGTTTTCAATATCTGCGTAATGTCTGGATCGATGGTTCCAACCACGATCAAAATCTGGCATTAGCATTAGCGTTAAGCGATCACTGGCTCAATGGCCATGGTGTGGCCAGAGTCCATGGCGGCGGGTTTGCCGGGACCATCCAAGCATTTGTCGACAATGATTTCGTCAACGAATATCGCACCAAGATCGAAGATGTGTTTGGTCAAGGCAGTTGCAAGACATTACAGATCCGCAATGTCGGAACACACCTGATCGTTGACTAATCAAATGACCCGCCTTCAATGATTTTCTTTAGTCCGTCAATCGCATTATCGTATGTGATATCCTCCAGCAATAAATATTTAGATATTTCATTATGAAAAAAGGCGTCCTGTTTGCAGGACGCTACTTGAACTGAACAACCACAACTACGCCTTAGGATGCAATCCCTTGGCTTCAAGACGCTGATGCACGACTTCCCGAACGACAGCGAATATCGTTGCAAACAACGGCACTCCAAGAAACATGCCCAAAAAGCCGAACATACCGCCGAAAACCAAAATCGCAAACAAGATCCAAAATGGTTGAAGATCGGCGACTTTGCCCAAAATGATCGGTTCGATCACATTGCCGTCGATCTGCTGGATCACCAAGATCATGATCACAAACGTCACACATTGCATCGGATCGACCAAAAATAACAAGATACCGCAGGGAATCGAGCCGAAGATCGGTCCAAAATACGGAATGATATTGGTCGTTCCAACGATCACGGCGATCATGGCTGCATAGTCCAACTGCAGCAGTGAACATCCGATGAAAGTAGCGATCCCGACCAATAATGCATCCAATAATTTACCGGTGATGTAGCTGTCAAACATACGGGCGGCAATAGCGGTGATATTGACCAACTCGTCCGCGGCATTTTTCGGTAACGTGGCATAGACGATCTTTTTGATCTGTAAGCCGAAGCGTTCCCGATCCAACAGATAGAAAAATGTCAGGAAAAAACCAAGGAAGATATTGATGATGGTCGATACCACCGCAATCGAATTGCTGACCAATGAAGGCAGATAATCGGTCGAATAATCGATGATGAAATTGACCAAATCATCCGTAAATTCGATCAACCATGTCATCAGATCCGCTAACAAAGGATAATCGATGACAGCCTTGTTGAAGATATCTGTTGCCGTTGAGATATACGCACTGATCGAAGATGCTGAGCGGATCAATTCCGGGATCAGCAGCAACAGCAATAACGCAATGATCGAAATAAAGATCAATAGGGTCAAAACGACTGCCATTTTCCGTTGCGTTCGGCTTTTCAATGGGAGTCGACTGGTCAGCTTCTCTTCCAATAGACGGGATAATGGCAGCATGCATAACGCCAGCAAAAGACCATAAAGAAATGGCGCAAAGATCCCAAGGATCTCACTCAAGACATGGACCACCTGATCAAAATGGGTAAAAACCAGGTAGAAACTGATCAATATCAGTCCAACGATGGTCCCGACCATGATATTCTGTCGCTTTTCCTGTGGTAATTTCTTCATCATATGCCACCTAACTCTTCATTCTCGGGTGCAGTTGCTTCGCTGCAGCACCCAGTCGTTTCAATCCATGTGGCAAAGAAAATGCCACCTGAACGAATGGTCCTTCCACCTTTACGATGATACCATCTCCATATGTATCATGACTGACTTTCTGCCCCGGACGATATTTGACCACTTTTCCTGTGGTCAAGACCATATCTTCCTTCTCTTCCCGATCCAGGATATGGTCTTCATACATCCGTGAAGGGGTATGGCGCATGATGGTGCGATTATTGGCTTGTTCGCTCAATCCAGTATTTTCGATCACATCCGCACTGATTTCCTTGATGAATCGACTGGGCATGCGTGCGGATTGCAGTTGATAAGAAAAGCCCTGGCAATCGGTAATGAACAATCGTTTCTTGGCACGGGTGAATGCCACATACGCTAAACGACGTTCTTCCTCTTCTCCCCGATGCCCTTCATTCATCGCCCGTTCATTGGGGAACACCCCATCACTCATCCCTACGACAAATACCGTATCGAATTCCAATCCTTTGGCGGAGTGGACGGTCATCATGCGCAATGCATCCTCGTTTTTTTGATCATCTTTATCCCCATACAACGACACCATCTGTAAATATTCATCCAGATCACTGTCCGGATAGCGCAGCATGTAGGATTGCATGTCGTTCATCAATTCTTTTAAGTTTTCCAATCGATCCGTCTCTCGTTCACTTTCCAAAAGTGTGCGATAGCCACTGGTAGCTAAAACGTGATCCAATAATTCGATCATGGTGTGATCTTGATGATAGATGATCCATGAGCGGACCATATTTTCAAAATCGACCAAGGTACTTTTGGCTTTGGACGAAACATCCGGGTTTAAGGAAATGGCATCAAACATGGTCGAACCATGTTCTTGAGCACATGCCAACAATGCATCCAGTGTCTTTTCACCGATGCCTCTTCGCGGCATATTGATGATCCGTTTGAATGCCAGATCATCGTGGGTCGTGACCATCCGCAAATACGCCAGTGCATTTTTGATTTCCGCACGTTCATAGAATTTCATCCCGCCATAGATCACATACGGGATCCCCCGATCCAGCAATTCTTTTTCAAACTGACGGGATAAATAGTTGGAACGGTAGAGGATGGCCATATCATGATAATCCAAACCATCCCGATGTAATTTTTCCACGTTATCGAGCACATAACGGCTTTCTGCCTCTTCATTGGCACAGGAACAATGGATGATCTTGTTGTCCGCTTTATTGTTCGTATACAGTTCTTTTTTGATCCGGTTTTTATTATGTTCGATCACCGAATTGGCCCCTTTGAGGATTACCGGGGTGGAACGATAGTTTTCATTTAAGAAAATGGTTTGACAATCGGGAAAATCGGAATCGAAGTGAAGGATGATGTTCACATCGGCACCTCGCCAGGTATAGATGGTCTGATCCGGGTCACCGACGACACAAAGGTGGTTGGTGCGACCAGTCAAACGCTTGACCAGATCATATTCATAACGATCCACATCCTGGAACTCATCGACCATGATATGGCTGAACTTCCCCTGCCATTTGGCTTGGACCATCGGGAATCGATCGAACAGATGGATGGTTTCGATGATCAGATCATCGAAATCAAAGGCATAGATCTGTTTGAGGCGTTGCTGGTAAAACGCGTAGCATAGGGCTTTGTTTTTTTCATTGAGCATCACACCCGCATTGGCCAAGGCTTCATCGGGAGTGATCTTTGCATATTTATTATTGGCGATATAATTCAATACCGTGTTGTAATTGAGGACTTTGACATCGATATCGTATTGGCGATAGGCTTCTTTGAGGATCGATTTTTGATCGTCTACGTCCGCAATGGTGAAATTACGGGGATAAGCGATCGCTTGGGCTTCCTGACGCAATATACGCACACATAGTGAATGGATGGTGGACAACCATACGCCATTTTGGTCACTGTCCAGCATCTTGGCGACCCGTTCATTCATTTCATTGGCCGCTTTATTGGTGAAGGTGATCCCCAATATTTTCCATGGAGCCACATGCATCTTGTCGATCAGATAAACGATGCGGGTGGTCAATACCCTGGTCTTACCACTGCCGGCACCGGCAATCAATCGTAAGATACGATTTTGGGATGTGACAGCGCTATATTGATTGGGATTGAGACCTTCCAGATAATTCATGCATTTCTCCTTTTGAATCGCGAAGGCATTATACCATTGAATGGATCAAAACGAGTCGGATTGACATGATCGATCCCATTATCATAAATTCGTAAGAATATTATGGTTGAACCATTGTTACAATGAAAACCATGAAAACAAATGATTCCATTCATATATTGGTATGTGATGATGAGATCGAGATCGCGGATCTTTTGGAAGTGATGCTGAAAAACGAAGGATATACCGTGGTCAAGACCAACACCGCCAATCAAGCCCTTGAAGCCATCCATAAACACGAATTCGATCTGGCCTTGTTGGACGTGATGTTGCCGGATATGGATGGCTTCAAGTTATGTACCACCATCCGGCAACACCATTTCTTTCCCATCATCATGCTCACCGCGAGAGTTGATGATATGGATAAGATCACCGGACTTTCCATCGGTGCGGATGATTACATCACCAAACCCTTCAATCCTTTGGAAGTGATCGCACGGGTAAAGACACAATTAAGACGGTTTACCCGTTATAATCGCAATCAAAATGAAATCAATGATGATCCAACCATCGATATCCGTGGTCTGACCATCAATAAATCGAGTCATAAATGTCTTTTATATGGTCAACCGATCGATCTGACCCCGTTGGAATTCGATATCCTGTATTATCTAGCCAGCCATAAAGGCAAAGTCGTCTCTTCCGAAGCGTTGTTTGAATCCGTATGGGGTGAAGCGTATCTGGACAGTAACAACACGGTGATGGCCCATATCGCCCGCTTACGGGACAAACTCAACGAACCCAAAGGTCATCCACGGTTCATCAAGACCGTTTGGGGTGTGGGGTATATGATCGATGAATAAATTAAAAAGTCAATTGACCCGTAAATTCTTTATCCAATATATCGTATCCGTCGTATTGTGGATCGTTGCCAGTGTGGTTTTGACCATATTGGGTGTGATCGTCGTGACTTCGATCACCTGGCAACCGGGGATCGTGTGGGATCTGATCACATTGGTTCGAGATTATTTTCCACTGTTTTATCTTTTGTTCCTATTTGTCGGTCTTGGTATCGTCACGTATTTTTCGATCCAAAAACCGATCCGTTATCTTAATGAAATGAGCGAATCCACGACGCAATTGATGAGCGATCCGCAAAAAGCGATCGTATTGTCGGATGATTTGAAGATCATCCAGGATCAGCTCAACGCATTGCGTATGGAATCGCTTGCCAATCAACAGCAAGCCGACGAAGCGAACCAACGAAAAAACAATCTGATCATGTATCTGGCCCATGATCTAAAAACACCCCTGACCAGTGTGATCGGGTATCTGTCCTTGTTGCATGATGAAGCCGATATCAGTGAGTCTACACGCAAGCATTATCAGGATGTGGCATTGGATAAGGCGTATCGATTGGAAGCATTGATCAATGAATTTTTTGATATCACCCGATTCAATCTTTCGACTATGGAATATGACAATAAGATGATCTATATCAATCGTTTGGTGGAACAGGTGATCTATGAATTCAAGCCGATGTTGGAAGATCATGGTTTGACCATAGATACACATATGGATCCAGATATCTATGTCAATGGCGATGGCAATAAGCTGTCCAGGGTAATGGACAATGTGTTGAAAAATGCCGTGAATTATGCGGATGAACACTCCGTGATCTCATTGGATATCAAAAAAGAGGATCCAAATATGGTCATGACCATAACGAATACGGGTTCGACCATCGATCCACATAAATTAGAACGGATCTTTGATCCGTTCTATCGTGCTGATGCGTCTAGAGCAAGTAAAAGTGGTGGCAGTGGATTAGGACTGGCCATCTGTAAGGAAATCATTGAACACTATGGTGGAACCATCCATGCAGACAGTTGTGACCATTTATTCATCTTGACGATCACATTGCCATTGGTAGAACCAATGGATCAAAACAAAGCGGAAGCATCCCTGTGATCTTCCGCTTTGTTTTCGTCAGATTTTCGTCAGATTTTCGTCAATTATCCTTCAGCAATGCATCACGCTTCCTTCAAACATGATCGAACCATTCTTCCTATACTGAAAACCAAGTAAAGGAGGAATCGGATATGCATCGCATACGCCTGACACAGATATTCCCATTTCTGTTACCACTACGGATCACAACCAAGAAATGGTGGTTTTACCATAAGATGAAGGATGAATCCATCTATGGTCTGACCAAAGATCATGAATATCTTGATCACATCGTCTATCAATATGATTTGCCGATGATCAACCCAAACAGCGGATATGATATTTGCTACCAATACAACAAAGTCCATAACCTCAATATCGCTTCCGCTCCCTTGCAAAAGTTGATCATCAAACCCCATCAGATTTTTTCATTATGTCGCTTGATCCGCAATGCGGATCAAGCGATCCCCTACAAAGAAGGTTTGATCACGACAGATGAAACCACCAAACCCGCCTATGGCGGCGGGTTGTGTCAATTATCGAACATGTTATTTTGGGTCTTTCTCCACTCCCCACTAACGATTGTGGAACGATATCCCCATAACGTGGAAACGATCCCACAGGATCCTTATATGACCTATGGTGTGGATGCCACGATCGCGGAAGGATGGTGTGATCTTAAAGTACGCAATGATACAGATCACGTATATCAGATCGACATTGGATTTGATGAAGCCAACATCATGCACGTGATATTGCGCGCTGATGTAAAACCATCGTTATCATATATGATCTACAACAAAAATCTTCATTATCATCACGAAGGAAAACATCTGATGCAATCGGTGGATGTGATGCGACGGATCAAGGATGGTCCAACCATCAAAGATAAATATCTATATACCAATCATTGTGAAATCGGTTATCCATTAACTGATGCACATACCCATCTTAACATTGGTCAGATCATGGAGGAATGATATGCAACCCACTACTTTATTTTTTGGAGGAAATTCCAGTGAACATTTGATTTCCTGTCAAAGTGCCTACTGTGTATATTTAAGTGGATCAAACCAAAATATCCCATTGAACGTTGTGGCGATCGACAAAGATGGAAAGTGGTTTTATATCCCATCCATCCATCATCCGTTTACGGATGATGGATGGAAAAAGGATGCCCATTATCCGGTTCAATTGAACATGGATCCAACCACACCATCTTTGGCTACAACCATGAATGGTCAAACCAAGCAATTGCCTCTAACCAAAGCATTGATCATCATGCATGGTCAAAATGGAGAAGATGGGCGTTTGCAGGGGTTATTGGAACTGTTGAATGTCAAGGTCATTGGCTGCGGGTGTCTTGCCAGTGCGTTATGCATGGACAAATACCGTTCCCATCAATTGGTACGATCCATCGGCATCGATACTGCAGATACCCGCTTGATCCATACGGATCAGGCATATGATCTTACTTCCATCATCAATGGTTTAACCTATCCCCTGTTTGTCAAACCCAATAAAGCCGGCAGTTCGATGGGGATCAGCAAAGTCAAGGATCAAAATGAATTGATCCATGCCATCGAGATCGCAAAAGGATATGACAACGATGTGATCGTGGAATCCACGATCGATGGATGTGAAGTGGGTGTGGGGATATTGCAGTGTCGCTATGGTTTGATCATGGGTAGTGTGGATATGATCACGATCCAGGATGATTTCTATGATTTTAATGAAAAGTATCATGGTCATACCAGCACGATCTTAAATCCAGCACCCCTGTCATCATCTTTGGTGCAAACCATTAAAGAAAAAGCAAAGCAGATCTATGACATATTGGATTGTCATGGGTTTGCACGGATCGATTTGTTTTTGACCAAAGAAAACACGATCGTATTCAACGAAGTGAATACGATCCCGGGAATGACCGATCATTCCCGCTATCCGGTTATGCTGGCGCATGCCGGGATCAATTTTGACGGACTCGTTCGTTTATTATGTGATGAAAGGATGGTATGACCATGAATATGGATATGATACTGATCAATGATCACTATGGTTTGAACCATGATATTCCATTGGATCTAAAAGAATATACACTCCATTATCAACCGGTCAGTTTACGCGCTGACATCATGGATCTATTGGTCAAAACCATCCATGAAATGGATATGCGCGATGATCTGACTTTGGTCAGCGGTTATCGCTCGATCCAAAGTCAGATCGATACCTGGGATTATTGCATCCACCATCATGGATTGGACTATACCAAACACTATGTCGCTAAACCCGGTCATAGTGAACACCATACGGGTTTAGCCATCGATATTGGTTCGACCATGGAGCATATCGATTATATCGCGCCATTATTGAACGATAATGATTCGACCCGAGCATTCAAAGAAAAACTGTATGATATCGGATTCATCCTACGTTATCCATCGGATAAGGAACATATCACCCAGATATCTTCTGAACCATGGCACTTCCGCTATATTGGTCCATACCACAGTCGCTATGTGATGGACCATGGATACTGTTATGAAGAATATATCGACCTATTGAAACAACATGGTCCAAGCGATCCTTTAACGATTTTTAATCATGTGGTGTCCTATGGCGTGAATGATCCAACCCATATTCACCCTGGTCAAACCATCCATTTCGTGCATGAAGGCTTTTATGTCATTACCGAAACAAAGTGAAGCATTACGGGCTTTTCGGCTGATCGATCAAACAGCGTTGATCCATAATGTTTTTCAATTTCAACGTGTGCTTGGTCCAACCAAGATCATGGCTGTGGTCAAAGCCAATGCCTATGGCCATGGTGCCACCCTTGTAGCACCATGGCTGGAGCAAAACGGTATCGATTGTTTTGCAGTGGCCACGCTAAATGAAGCCATTGCATTACGGAAAGCCAATCTATCGTCACGCATCATTATTTTGGGATATGTGCATCCATCCATGATTGAAACCATAAAATCCTATGATTTGACCATCACATTGATGGATGCACATCATGCGCAAAGAATCCGTGCATTGCATCGATGTATCGATTGTGTATTGGCCATCGATACCGGGATGCATCGCATCGGTATCCCTTGGTATGACCAAAAGACGATCGAAACGATCATCCATGACCCTTATCTTCATATCGTCCATGTGTATTCCCATCTGTGTGACAGTGAATCGCTAAAAGATGATGCGCTGTCCATGACACGATTGCAACAACAGCGTTTTGATTCACTTGTAAACAGGATTCGAACCATCGATGGTTCGATCACCTTTTCCTTAGCGGCCACTTATGGTGTGTTGAATCATCCTGATATGCATTATGACTATGCTCGGATCGGGGTAGGTTTATATGGGATCCAATATGTTTCGACCACATTGAAACTGGATCTAAGGCCCGTGTTGTCCATGTACAGTCATATCGTACATATCCAGGATGTCAACGCCAATGAATCCATTGGTTATTGTCAATTGGATACAGCCTATCATAATCGCACCATTGCCACGGTATCGATCGGGTATGTGGATGGTTTGACCAAACAAATGCGAGGTCATGATCTGTATATTGAGGATCATCCGGTCAAAATCGTCGGCAATATCTGTATGGATCAATGCATGATCGATGTGACCGGTTTACCGGTACACATCGATCAAGCCGTTGAGATCATCGGTAAGCATCAAAGTGTGGTGGCATTATCCGATGGTTTGACCACCCATTTTCTGGAATTGTTATGCAATATCGATACCCGAGTTCCTTCCATCTTGGTATGACCATCACGTATTCATGGATCTATCCTGTATAATTGAACCATGTTTGTAAGTGATCAATGGAAAAGCTATGCATTGCTGGATGCCGGAAATGGCAGAAGACTGGAGCGATGGAATGATATCGTGCTGGATCGTCCCGATCCAACCGCGATCTGGAAACCCTCACTCCCCCCAAACGAATGGAACAAAGCGGATGCGATCTATCATCGCTCCACCAAAGGCGGTGGATCGTGGGAATTCAAACATCCTTTGGCTCAACAATGGGAATTACCGTATCGCGATCTTTTATTCAAAGTTTCACCGACTGGTTTCAAACATACCGGTTTGTTTCCGGAACAGGCCACGAATTGGGATTTTGTGGGTGATTTGATCAAAACCAGTGGTCGAAACGATATCAAGGTATTGAATCTGTTTGCTTATACCGGTGGTGCGACCATGGCAGCCAGTAAAGCCGGTGCTTTGGAAGTGGTGCATGTGGATGCATCCAAGGGAATGATCCAATGGGCTAAAGAAAATATGCATCTCAATGGATTGGATGGTCATACCATCCGTTTTCTGGTCGATGATGTCACTAAATTCGTCCAACGGGAGATCCGTCGGGAACATACATATGATGGGATCATTCTCGATCCACCCAGTTATGGACGAGGTCCCAATGGGGAATTATGGAAGTTGGAAGACCAATTGGCCGGATTGATCGAAATGACGGCTCAGTTATTATCCGATCATCCCCTGTTTTATCTGATCAACTGTTATACCCAGGGGTTTTCACAAACCACCTTGTGGAATATATTGACCACGACATTACCCCATGGTTCAACCATTGTGGTCGATGAGATCGGCTTGCCGATCCAAAGCAATGATCTGGTTTTACCCTGTGGTATTGTAGGAAGAGTATCCTATGATTGAGATCATCTATGAAGATAACCACATCTTAGTGGTCGATAAACCAGTCAATATCCCGGTTCAGCAAGATAACAGCCATGATGTCGATCTGTTGAGTGAATTAAAACAGATGATCAAGATCAGAGACCATAAACCCGGAAATGTTTATCTATCATTGGTCCATCGCTTGGATCGTCCAGTCGGCGGTGTGATGGTGTTTGCCAAAACCAGCAAAGCCGCATCCAGACTGAGTGAAAGCATCCGCTCCCACCAGTTCACAAAAGTTTATACGGCCGTCATCGACGGCCGTATGGACAACGATCAAGGCCGACTGGAAGATCATCTGGTCAAAGATAAAACCAAAAATATGGTCAAAACCACCCATGAACATGATCCAAATGGCAAATACAGCGCATTGGATTATCAAACCATCGCTCATACCCATGGTTTGACCATGGTAAAAATCACATTGATCACCGGCAGAAGTCATCAGATCCGCGTCCAATTCGCTTCCAGAAACCACCCCTTATGGGGCGATCAACGCTATAACCCCCATGCCATTAACGGTCAACAGATCGCATTATATGCATCATCATTGACGTTGCCCCACCCGATCAAAGGGACTCGGATGACGTTTGATCATCCATTACCGGATAAATTCCCGTATAATATTTTCAATACAGACACGGGAAAGGATGGTGAAACCCAATGAACCATGGTTTAAACCAAATCAAAACCAAAGGACAACATGGTGCGAGCAAAGTCAAACAAAAACTGCAACGTTTATTACCCAAACCATCCGACAAACCATTGAAACCCTGGACCATCTACCTGGGCATCGCAATCGTTTTAGTGGCATTGTTTCTGATCACCTTACCCACCATCTTGGATGACTCCAAACTGGAAAAACTGGGTTACAGTGAATTGGCCATCAATGGCATCCACGAAGCTGAATTGGTCGATGAAGTCATCGAACTAAATCGATACAATGCCACCATCAACACCGTCTTTGAAAACCAACTGAATGTCGATCCGACGTATTTGCCATTATACCTGGTCAATTCTACTGTCGATGACACCTTGATTTTGAAATATCAGCGCTTAGTAGTCAAAGGCTACAGTGAAAATGAAATACTGACTTTATTGACGACCCTGAAAGATTATGAATTAACGGTTTTGCTGACTTTACCGAAGATCGATGACATCCAGATGTACATCGATGATTGTGCCAATCATCCGGATAATTCTTATGCATCGTTTACATTGGACAACCAATATTACGAACCGTATAACATGGACCAATCCCAGCAAAGTGACGCCAGCAATGTCAATATGCTGGTGAATAAATTAAATTATCTGGGTTCAGATTATTCCCCGCTTGGTTTAGGGGAAGTGTCCGTGCGCTATGCTGCCAGCGGCATCCAATTGGCCGAAGAATGTTCCGCCGCTTTGAGTCGTATGAGCGAAGCGTATACCAGTTTGGGCTATCCGACCGGTTTCTTCGTCTCCAGCGGTTATCGCGATTATGCCAGCCAGCAAAGTGCCTATGATGGCTATGTGGCATCCGTCGGCGCGGATGAAGCCAATAATTATGCCATCCAGCCCGGATTCAGTGAACATCAAACCGGATTAGCCATGGACTTAGCCAGTACCGCTCCCGATCTTACATTTGAAGAAACCACAGAATTTGCCTGGGTTTCCATCAATTGTCAGGATTACGGATTCATTTTGCGATATCCTCAAGGCAAGGAATACATCACTGGGATCAATTATGAACCATGGCATTACCGCTATGTCGGTGTGGAAACTGCCCAAGCCGTGGTAAATAGCGGGATGACGTATGAAGAATATTATGAATTGTATCTTAGACCCTTACCAGAGAATATCGATCAATTGGTGATCGAAAACCAGAAAGCAAAAGAAGAAGAAGTGGTGGAAACCATCGCTCCGGTGGAAACGGAATCCTTGATCCCAACCATTCCCGCGGATCCGCGTGCGAGCGCAACAACCAGCAGTGATCCGCAAACCAGTGAAGAAAGTGAATAAACCATGAACCAATGGCACAAGCAAAGTCTGCTTGTGCCATTGTTTTGATAAAAATAAGTCACGCTTATAACCATGGAATGGACGGGTTATATCATGGCAAAAGATACCATCGTTGCCGCAGTGGATGATGGTTGGGTCAGTGTTTGTGATCAGAGGATTATAACGATTGTTTTGCCTGCTTAGCTTCGATATCCATTGATCTAGCCAAGGCATATTTGAAGATGATCTGGCTGGATATTATCGTCTACAATATGGACGCCATCCGGAAAACTTTGGGTTACTGCAGGATGCAGTCAGTGGTACCGTTTTATCCATGACACCGTTGTTTGACCACAATATTGCGTTGATCAGTCGGGGTTATTTGAAAGATGTCACACGTCAAAAAGATGGTTTGATCCACTTCTTCCGTCAGTTTGTCCATTCAAATCAAACGGCACGATCGTTGTATCAAAACATGCTACTGCCTCTGATCACAACTTAAATGATTCAAGATTGTCTGGATGCGATCCCCATTAAGGTCAATGAATCCTTTATCCTCGATTTTTTGATCAATGGTCAAACCATCGTCAACCAAATCATTCACACCACATGACAACGAGTCCTTTCGGACTCGTTGTGTTCTATTTACCAATATGGTCTTGACCAATAAATGCCGCAATGGCATCCCATTGTTCCGTAGCATCTTTGACACCCAAATCAAAACATTTCTGCAAACCGATCGGATCACCTTTGAATCGTGATACGGGCACTTTTTCGCTTGGTCGTAACAAATACGCACTGCCCTCTTCCACCATCTTTTCGATCAATCCCATTTCGTGATAATACACCTGGTGACGCACTTCCAGACGTTTGCGCAATTGCGGATATTTGCGAAACATCAAGGAGATCGTATTCAATTCAACCGCCGGTTCTGGATTGCGCACATATTCCTTATCCTTGGTGATGATCACAAAGTGTTTTTTGTTGCCATGGGCGATGGAGCGCTCGATGGGGACCATCGTCGTGATCCCACCATCCATATACAGATGTCCGCGGGTATATACCGGTTTTCCGGCAATCGGCAGCGTACAGCTGGCTTTCAGATCTTTCATGGTCACTTCTTCTTTTTGGATCCAGTCATTGCGATTAAGATCCAGATTGTAATTGCCGAATTCAAACGGTGCCATGGTATTGGAAACCTGTGTGAGATCGAATTTGACCTGCTTGGGCAAAAGGTTATCGAACATGTAGTTGTAACCGACAAACGTTCCTTCTCTTAAAAACGGAGAAAGCCCGATATTTTTTTTGTCGCTCATGTATTCGACCATGATCTCATGCAGATAATCGGCCCGTTTCATCCAATACGCACACAGGTTGACCGCACCGGCCGATATCCCGACGCCATAATCAAAATTGACCTGTTTTTTGAGAAAATAGGAAAGCACACCGGCCGTATAAGCCCCGCGCATGCCACCGCCTTCCATGACCAACGCCAGTGTCGTTAAAGCAGTTTGATCCGTTTGTTCCATAAGTACTCTTCCTTTTTTTAAATCGATTTAAAATAACGGGGAGAAGACGGCACACAATGCCGTCATCACACGTTTTAGCAAATATTGGTTCTCACATTCGCCCAAGGTGATGGTTTTGCACATCGTCAATGTCGCTTCATAATCATAACGGCAATTTAGCGCAAAGTCTTTATCGGTGATGATCGTGTTGCATTCAAAATTGAGGTAGTAGCTGCGATAATCCACATTGGTCGTACCAACGATGGAAACGATATCATCACTGACCCATGTCTTGGAATGGATAAAGCCCGGTGTATATTCATAGATCCGTACCCCTGCTTTCAACAATTGGGTGTAATACGATTGTGAAACGATATGGACATACCATTTATCCGGGATATACGGAGTGATGATGCGCACATCCACACCCCGTTTTGCCGCATAAATGATCGCCGTGAGCAAGGATTGATTAAACAACAGATACGGTGCACTGATGTAGACATAATCTTTCGCATTGTAAAGCATCGACAGATGGGCATCCAATCCTAAATTGTTGTCATCTGTGGGTGCATCGGCGAATGAAGTGACCAAAGCATTATTGGGCACAGAACACCCATATTGACGATACCATGCAAAATCGATGGTTTGACCACACAACACTTCAAATTCCTGTAAAAACAGGACCGTATAATTCCAAACGGCTTCCCCTTCGATGCGGACCGCAGAATCTTTCCACGTGCCAAAGCGTACGATCAGATTGGCATATTCATCCGCCAGGTTGATGCCTCCCATATATCCGATGCGATTGTCCACCACCGCTATTTTGCGATGGTCCCGATAATTATAGGAGCCGATCAGCATCGGGGCGATCGGGTTGAAGCAATAGGCATCGATACCCGCTTTGCGCAAGTCTTTGAGAAAGTGACGCGGCATGGTGGTGATCGTTCCAAAATCATCGTAGATGAATTTGACGATCACACCCTGTGTCACTTTTTCTTTGAGGATCTCAAAAATCGAATCCCAGATCTTGCCCGGTGCAACGATGAAATACTCCATCAATATAAAATGGTGTGCACTACGTAAATCCTGTAGCAATCGTGGGAACATGTCGTCGCCCATGCCGAAATATTCGCATCGGGTATTGATCGCGCACCCTGCACCGTTATCGACTAAATAATGTTGGAATGCCGCCATATGGTAACGGTCGCCATAGGTATCGATGAGTGCATGACCATTATCCGGCAAGTTTTCCTTGAAACGATCGATCACCTTTTGGGTATCCAGACGCAATGCCTTGGGGATCTTCTTGTTGGCAAAAATAATGTATAGGACCGGTCCGACGATCGGGATACAGGTCAATACCATGATCCAGGCCAGTTTGTAGGAAATATCGATACTGTTCATATTGACCACATACAGGATCAATAAGATGGCAATGATAGAAAAGGTCACATAAACCCATTGACGGTCGATGGAAAAACCAACGATCAATGTAAATAAAAGTCCAAGCTGCAAAAGGATCAATGCAGCTGTTAGAAAAATACGGGAAGTAATGACCTTTAAAAGCTTATTCATAACAATAGAACAATTATACTATGGTTTGACCATGATATCCCATTGGTAGATGCATTTGACCCGTTCTCCCTGTCGATACGACCAATGTGATGATGGAACGTCCACCGTATCCAATAAAAATGCACCAAGTTTTTCGATGGTTTTGCGCGAAGCGATATTTTCCGGAGAAGCCGTGATATAGATCGTATCATGGTGATGTTGCTGGATAAACGAAACTAACGCCATACATGCCTGATAAGCATAATGACTACCACGGAAACGGGGATCGATGCGATAGCCGATATGACCGCCAAAATATAACCATGGATCAAAGCCATCGCGAAAATCGATGGTCCCGACCATATCCTTTTGAACATAGATACCAAAACGATGCATGGGATAGTAACCATTGGCACCTTTCTCCTGACTGGTATACATCTTGATCAATTGGATATCACCATACGTCAATGGTTTTTCTTTGCAAAACCAATCCAGAAACATGATTCTATTATAGCGGTATTCATGGTATAGGGAACAAACATGAAAAAAGGCCATGGTTAAACCATGGCCATCAATGGTTATGCACCGTAGACGGATTCGTAAAATTCGCTATAGATCGTGCTTAATGCATCATACGCTTCTTGCGTCAACGGTTGTGAGGTATCGATGTTCATCCCATCGATCAAACCGGTATGCGCATCCAGGATCTGACCATCCTTGATGGCAAACACTGTGGGGACAAAGAAACTTTTACCCCCCTGTCCATCGTCCTGATAATAAGCATAGGCATAATTTTCGAATTCAGAGAGATCTTCTTCACTGATCGCATAGCCGTCCATATGGACATTGACATAGTAAAACGGTTGACCATAAGAAACAGCGACATCGACCAATGTGGGCAATGCTTCGTTGCAGAAGGCACATCCGGGATAACCGTAGAAAACGATACCGGTGAATGAAGAATCATCATAGATCTTCAACGCTTCCTGAAACGTCAGCCCTTTGAGCATGTGCTGATTGTCTTCTAGAAAATAATAGCTGCTCGTATCTGGGGTATAGACGGATAAGTCCATGCCGCTGGATGAATCGATGGTAAATTCCACCTTGTTGGCTTCAGTTTCACTAAAATCAACAGAGGGCTGATTGGTTATTGGTGCGGTGGTGGTGATACCCGTTTCACCCGTACAGCCAGCAAGGAACAACAATGGGAGAATAACAGTGGATAACTTGGATTTCATTGGATTAAAACAGATACTCCTTTCATGGTTGAAACCATCTTTACAGATGGTTCCACCATTATAAATCGATTTTTTCGACTTTGATCTTTTCGTAAACGGAATTGATATGTTCCTTGGTTGCTAATCCTTTGGAAAATAAGGTGGCTTGACCACAGGAATTGGCGAATTGGAAACTTTCGATAACATCGGGACTGCGTAAGATATTCATCATGAACCCCGCCATGATCGAATCATCGAATCCCACACCATTGATCCGTTCTTTGGGCAATTCGATGGAATCCGCTTTGTAGATTTCCTTATCCGTGATCAGAATCGATCGATTCTTGTCAAAAGTCAATATCAAAAAGCGGATATTGTCCGGTTTCCACGCAACGGCTGCTTTGACCAGTTCATCTTCATCATCACTGCAGTTGAAATAAGTGGATGCATCGTGTTCGTTGATCAACACCAGATAGCAGCCGATGCGTTTGACCATATCATAGATGGCATGACCACTGTCAACACATAAACGAACACCTTCTTTATGAAGATTTTCAAACATCGGCTCGATGCGATCGAGCAGATAATCATGGCAGGCACCGGAGAAGATCAGGGTATCGGAATCCATCAGTCGCAATGCTTTTTTCTCAAAACGATCGAATGCCGTATTGGTGATGTATGGACCAACGGCATTGCATTCAACGCATTGATGGCCGGTGATCTTGACATTGATGCGGGTATTGCCATCGATATCGGTAAAGCGTGGTTCGATCAATTCATACTTGCTTAACAAGGAAATATAGAAGTCTCGGGTAAACCCACCTAAAAAACCAAAGGCACGTGATGGTACGCCCATGTTATTCAGCACGATGGAACAGTTGACGCCTTTTCCACCGGCTTCATAATATTCCAACACACTGCGGTTGGTATGACCGGGGCCGATGGTCAGATCATGGTCATATTCCATGAAATAATCCAGTGAAGGATTGATCGTACAGGTATAGATCATAATGTCTCCTTGGAAACCATGGTGATTAGAAAATCAACCATGGCGCTCATCTGTTCAACCACGACATATTCATACGGACCATGTCCGTTATAACCACCGGTACCTAAATTGGGACAAGGCAATCCCATAAAGGAAAGATTGGCCCCATCGGTTCCGCCTCTGGCGGAACCATGGGTATAGGACCACCCCATGGCTTTGAATGTATTTTCAACGGTTTCCAATACTTCCGGATGATCTTTGAGTACCACTGACATATTGCGATACTGATCTTCCATCTTCAATGTGATAGCTCCATCATATCGGATGTTCATGGTTTCGACCAAATGCTTGAGATAGTTTTTCTTATCTTTCAGTTTGGTATGATCATGATCACGGATGATATAATGCATCGTTGCATGTTCACAATTACCATTTAAGCTTTCTAAATGATAAAAGCCTTCATGCCCTTGCGTATATTGGGGTTTGGCTTCACCCGGTAACATCGTAGCCAATTGGACCGCGATATCGATGGCATTGACCATCTTCCCCTTGGCTCCACCGGGATGGATGGAAAAGCCTTGGATATCGATTGCTGCTTTGGATGCATTGAAGGTTTCCAACGTGACGGAATGGATATCTCCCCCATCGATGGTGAAACCATAATCCGCATCGAATTGTTTCAAATCGAAGTGATCGGTCCCATGACCGATCTCTTCATCTGGAGTGAATGCGATGCGGATCTCACCATGGCGGATGGTGGGATCATTGATCAGTGTTTTGGCCATTTCCATGATGATGACGATGCCGGCTTTATCATCCCCACCCAATAAGGTGGCCCCATCAGTGCATACGATGGTCTTGCCCACATGATCCTTCAATGAAGGAAATTGTGAGGGTGATAAGACCATGGAATCATTGAGTTTGATATCGTTACCATCATAATTCTCGATGATTTGCGGTTTGATGTTTTCACTGTTGTAATCCGCAGTATCCATATGGGCAATGAATCCCACTTTGTTCTTGATCGAACCATCATTGCCATGGATCTTGCCATAGACCACACCACTTTCGGATAGTACCACATCTTCCACTCCGATCGCTTTGAGATCATTGACCAATACATCCGCTGCAAAGCGGTATTGGTTATGACTGGACGGAACTGTCAGTGATGTAGCATCACTGCGGGTGTTGTATTGACAGTATTTGATGAAACGTTCCAACATATCCATAATGTTTACTCCTTGATTGCTTCTATTTTACCAAAGTGTAGGAAAGAGATGGTCAAAACCATCACACAATGATGTGATGGTTTTCATTCCATGTATTTTGGTAATGATTGACGAATAAAAATATTGAAATCCGTAGATAAATTCAGAGCTAACTCACCAAAAAAGTCCTTCTGTCTGTTCCTTTAGTTTGACATTCATACGAATACTTACATTTGTTGTGACAATTTGTATATACTTTGTACGTCCTATGCGCAAGAGATGTCAGACAATCTATTAAAGATATTGTGATCAGAACATTTCTTTGCACATTCGTCAAAAAAGACTGAAGGCTCTACAGACAAGAAACATTCAAAACCCTCAGCATGTTCCTTTCTAAGACGGCGTTTACTTTCATTCATTGAATGCGAGGTCTATATCCTTATGAGCGAATAATGTTGTATTTTGACTAAAATACCACCTATTTAAGTTTTCTTAAAACTTTCGTTTGCAAAAAATCTTCGAAGGCTATCATTTTCTTTTAATCCCTGTCATCGATAAAGAATGGGATATTGGATCAGACAAAAAATGGATTGAAACATTTAGATACCAAACTTCCTGACAACCGTATCTATAACCGTCCACCCATGATCTGTACCAGATTTTCCACCGCTCACTAGTTCGCCCATCAACTTTAACGTGGATTTTGCTTTTTCATAATCCTCGATATCCGTTACAACGTAACGTCTGCGACCATTCACAGTTAAAAACACAGGCTAGCCAATAGAGACGTTTTTAAAATGTCGCGATAGCTCTTTAAATCTGATACAGGTCTAACATTTACCATTTATCCAGCTGCCTTACAAGCATATTATTTACTTGATTTCATAAAAATTATCAATCATCGTTTCGAGAATGATTAGATTGATTCGACTGTTCAAACAATGTTTCTAATGCCTTTGTCAAAAGTTCTGAAAAATTAACGTTATGCGTTTCGCCAAATGTATTCAGCCACGCGGGTAAAGTTACATTCTTGCGAACGGCACGAGATCCATATTTTTTCTGATAGGCATTTAGATCTATTAAAACAGGATAAACTTTAGCATCCTCATCTAGATGTAAAGATTCGATATCCGAAGCCTGAGGAACTTTACCAGTTGTTTCAAGTTCGTCAACTAACCATAATCCGGCGCATTCAACAGCCATTGCCATTGCCTCAGTCATTCCTCTGCCTTCGGTCACTGCACCTGGTAAATCAGGAAATGTCACTGTATAAACGGTTTTGTCTGACTCCCCTTTTTTGAATTGTGCTGGAAATACAAATTTGCACATATATTAACTCCTCCAATCTACTTTTGCCTGTTTAAAGATTGAGTGTACTGTTCCAATATCTAAATCACCACGATGAAACGGAACTGTAACCTTTCCTTTTTGAACCAAATGTTTATATTGATAGTGACTGCCATTAATTGAATGGACATACCATCCATGATCTTTCAATACACGGTCGATCTCATAGAATTTCATACAAGATCTCCTATGCGTATTATACACATGAAAACAGCTACGTTCAAATGCATTTGAGAAAATTTGTGCTGTATTATTTTTTGCATTTCTTTATCTCCTTCAATCCTTAAGAGACGGATCAAGTCAACTTTGACGATTATTATAAAAAAACAATTCCGTTTAAGGAATTGCTTTTTATATTACTATTCAGCACTGTCGTTTTTGGTTAAAGTTCTCAAATGCTGACGGCGTTCCAGATTAGTTAAGAAGCGCTTACGGATACGGATCGCATCCGGTGTGATTTCTACCAATTCATCATCATTGATGAATTCCAGTGCTTCTTCCAGTGACATGATCCGTGGCGGGACCAGTTTCATCGCTTCATCAGCACCGGTAGAACGCACGGCCGTCATTTTTTTGTTACGGATCGGATTGACTTCCATATCCATGTTCTTGGCAGCCATTCCGATGATCATGCCTTCATAAACTTCCGTTTGTGGGCCGATAAACAATTGACCGCGCTCCTGGATATTCCAAAGTGCATAAGTCATGGCAGATCCGGTTTCGGTGGAGATCAAGGCACCATTGGTCCGTTGCAGGATCTCCCCTTTATGCGGCTGATATTCCTTGAAATGACGCACGAGTGTCCCTTCACCATGCGTATCGTTGATGAATTCACTGCGATAACCAAGCAGGCCACGGGTCGGTGCCTCGTATTCGATACGGGTATATGTCCCTTCATCGACCATGTTTTTCATCAAGCCTTTTCTTAAGTTTAGCTTGCTGATGACGGTCCCGCTGTATTCATTCGGCACGGTACAGACCACTTCTTCGACCGGTTCATATAATTTGCCGTCAACACGATGATAAATGACTTCCGGTTTGGATACGGCGATCTCATAGCCTTCCCGACGCATGTTTTCCAAAAGGATGGATAAATGCAATTCACCACGTCCGCTGACTTTGAAGCAATCCGTCGAATCGGTTTCTTCGACTTTCAAACCGACATTGACTTCCAATTCTTTGGCTAGTCGTTCTCTTAAGTTACGGCTGGTGACATATTTACCACTTTTTCCGGCAAAGGGGCTGGTATTGACCATGAAATTCATGGACAATGTCGGTTCTTCGATTTTGATAGCCGGCAAAGCTTGCTGATCTTCGTTATCACAAACCGTATCACCGATTTCGATATCGGCGATACCGGAGATCATCACGATCTCACCGCATTGTGCTTCTGGTACAGCCACACGGGACAATCCTTTATAAACGAACACCTGATTGATCTTGCAGCGTTTGGTTTTACCATTGGGATTTTTGACCACCACACTGCTGGCTTCTTTCAATGTACCGGAGAAAACCCGTCCGATTCCCAATCGACCGATATAATCATCATAGGCCAGTGCGGAAACCTGCATGGTTACCGGTTCCTCAATACGATTTGGATACGGCTGGCAGTGCTTAAGGATCGTTTCAAATAACGGGACGATATCGGTATTGGTATCATCCAGTTCATAACGCACGATTCCTTCTCTGGCAATACCATAAAGGATCGGGAAATCCAATTGTTCATCCGTGGCATTGAGTTCCAAAAACAGATCATAGACTTCATCGATCACTTCGTCGCAACGGGCATCGCGTTTATCCACTTTGTTGATCAACAGGATCGGACGCAA
>CALVGN010000032.1 GCA_944327105.1 uncultured Erysipelotrichaceae bacterium
TTCTGCCCTACGATGGGTGATGGCACACCCGTAGCTCGCACTACGACCTAGCAGAAATGTACTGGTCAGCCACAATATGGTGGCGGGGTAGCGAGAATCCCCTGACTTAAGTCATGGGGAGTGTCAACAAAAAGCCTTCAAAAAACAAGAATAGAAATAATGTGATGCAACGGATTGTTACCGTTACTTTTTCATGGTCATCTTTTGCCCTACTCATATGGCGGTTAGGGTACAATAATAGATACAAGGCAAGAAACCAACCATGAATAAATCCATACAAACCATCACATTCACCATTACTGGGCAACCCGTCAGCGCCCAATTCAACGAAACTAAAAATAAAACGATCTGGTATCCTTTGTTGAATCATTGGAAACAGTTATTTACCGCGAAACAACACCGCATCATCGTCTACCTGGCTGCACCTCCGGGTGCAGGAAAAAGCACCTTAGCTGCTTATCTGGAATATCTGTCCAAAACGATACCGGATTATCCCAAACTCCAAGTATTACCCATGGATGGTTTTCACCATACCAATGCTTATCTCAACGCACATACCACGATCAAGGATGGTCAAACCATCGCCTTAAAGTCGATCAAAGGCGCTCCGGAAACCTTTGATGTTGCCAATCTATCAACTCATATCCGATCTTTATCTGATGATCATCCCCTAAAGTGGCCCATCTATGATCGAACCCTCCACGATCCCATCGATGATGCCATCCTCATCGATGGCGAGATCCTGTTGATCGAAGGCAATTATCTCTTGCTTGACTCTTCTCCTTGGAGTGATCTATATCCCTATACCGATGACACCCTGTTTATTCAAGCGGATCCTGAGCAACTCAAAGGCCGTCTGATCAACCGTAAAGCCAAAAGCATGCATTATCGCCAGGCGGTTCGATTTTATCAAGATTCAGATCGCATCAATGTCATGACGGTACTTCAACACTCTCGAGCTGCCCGCATCACACTTCGTCTTGAAGCCGATAACGATTATACGATGGTTTAACCATCAAAGCTGTGATAGAATCTTAACTGCGTTGAAGCAATGAGTAGAGATGGTCGAACCATAAGAGAGTCCGTGGTTGGTGAAAACGGATGGTCTTCCCATCATCGAACATGGTTGCGGAGCATTTCATCGAAGGATGAACGCCTCACCCCCGTTAAAAGGTCAATCAAGCGTACTGGTTCAACCAGTAAACCAGGATGGTACCGCGGTTCTTCAATCGTTCCTGAACAGTGTTCAGGAACGTTTTTATATGATTCAACCATATTTAAAGAAAGGAGTCACCCCATGAGCAAGAAACCCTATTACATTACCACCGCCATTGCCTATACCTCCGGCAAACCCCACATCGGCAATACCTATGAAATCGTATTGACCGATGCCATCGCCCGCTTTAAACGCGAGGAAGGCTACGATGTCCGTTTCATGACCGGAACGGATGAACATGGTCAAAAAATCGAAGAAAAAGCCAAAGAAAATGGTGTCGATCCCCAAACCTATGTCGATGGTGTGGCCAAGACCATCAAAGCCAATTACGATCAGATGAATGTCTCCTATGATAAATTCATCCGCACCACCGATCCCGACCACGTCAAACAAGTGCAGAAAATCTTTAAAAAGCTTTATGCGCAAGGCGATATTTACAAAGGCGAATACGAAGGATGGTATTGCACCCCATGCGAATCCTTCTGGACGGATTCCCAATTGAAAGATGGCTGTTGTCCAGATTGTGGCCGCCCGGTCAAAAAAGCCAAGGAAGAAGCCTATTTCTTCAATATGCAAAAATATGCACCGCGTTTGATCGAATACATTGAAGCGCATCCGGAATTCATTCAACCGGAATCCCGTAAAAACGAAATGCTCAACAACTTCCTCAAACCGGGATTGCAGGATTTGTGTGTATCCCGCACCAGTTTTTCCTGGGGCGTACCAGTGGATTTTGATCCCAAACATGTCATTTACGTGTGGATCGATGCCTTAAGCAACTACATCACCGGCCTTGGCTATGATGTGGATGGGAATAATGATCCCTTATTTGACAAATACTGGCCGGCGGATGTGCACATCATCGGTAAAGACATCTTACGTTTCCATACCATTTACTGGCCGATCATGCTGATGGCACTGGGATTGCCGTTACCCAAACAGATCTTCGGTCATCCGTGGTTATTGGTCGGCAATGATAAGATGAGCAAATCCAAAGGCAATGTCATTTATGCCGACGATCTGATCCATTATTTCGGAGTGGATGCCACACGTTATTTTGTCTTGCATGAAATGCCCTTTGCCCAAGATGGTACGATCACATGGGAATTGATGATCGAACGCGTCAATTCCGATCTGGCCAATATTTTGGGTAATCTGGTCAGCCGTACACTGGCGATGAGCAATAAATATTTTGGTGGGACCATCGAAAACCCAAATGTCAGTGAACCATTGGATGATGAATTGATCGCATTGACCAATTCCGCTGCACAACGTGTCCAAGAAAAAATGGACCAGTTGCGTGTTGGTGATGCCATCGATGAAATCTTTGTTTTGTTACGTCGTTGCAACAAATACATTGATGAAACCACCCCATGGGTACTGGCCAAGGATGAATCCTTAAAACCACGACTGGCCACCGTGATCTATAACCTGTTGGATGCCATTCGTGTATCCGCCATTTTGTTGCGCTCATTCTTACCGCAAACCAGTGAAAAGATCTTGAAATCACTGAATACTGAAAAAACTACATTTGAAGATTGCACAGCTGGCGTATTGGAATGCGGCATCCAGATCGCACCAAAAAGCGAAAATCTGTTCAACCGCATCGATGCAGCAAAAATGTTGGAAACCATCCACAACGAATTGCAATCCAGTACCATTTTGGAAGAATCGCCAAAAGTGGAACACAAACCCGAAATTACCATCGACGATTTCGCCAAAGTGGAATTGACCGTCGGTCAGGTGGTTGCCTGTGAAAAACATCCAAAAGCCGATAAACTTTTAGTTTCTCAAATCGATATCGGTCATGGAGAAACCCGGCAGATCGTCAGCGGGATCGCCACCCATATCCGACCAGAAGATTTTGTCGGTAAAAAAGTGGTGGTCGTGACCAACCTGAAGCAGGCAAACCTGCGAGGTGTCAAATCGGAAGGCATGATCTTAGCCGGTGAGAATGATACGACCCTTGAAGTGTTGTCGATCAATGCTTTGCAACCTGGCGATATCGTTCACTAAACCAATATCATTGCAAGATAACAAAAGCGACCCAACGCACCAACAAAATGAAGCGTAGGGTCGCTTTTTCAAACCGCATACATAAAATAAAAAGGAATCATAAAAGATTCCTCAAGCAAGCACCCGCCAATCAATTTCCGTTTAACGACGCGTCGCAACCGTCACTTGTCAAACGATAAAAGGATACTTGAAGGTCTTAACCATAATGGGGACAATCTTCCCTTATCGTATCTACAACATATCTCGGAGTAGATCTGACTCATCCAATGAATATTCATTCCAACACGATCAGCTTTTGATCGATCAGATATTGGATGGCTTTACCCACACCATCATGGTTATTGTCATCACTGATATGATCGGCATGGGGAAGCAAAATGGGATCGGCATTGCCCATGGCAATGCCATAGGCGGCCATATCCAGCATCTGGATATCGTTTTCGCCGTCACCGATGGCACATAAGTGTGCATTGGTCAAACCAAGACGATCCAATACCAGTTGCAATCCTTTGGCTTTGGATAAACCCATCGCCACACATTCAATGGACACTTTATCGCGAGTGATGGCCATGGTTTGATTAAATGATTCCGGGATCAATGCTCTGATGCGATCGACTTCCTGCTTATCCCCGATGGCACCGATCTTATAGATCGGATGTTGATCCAAAAAGTTGGATAAATCAACCACCGTGTTGAGCGGAATGATCCGATCATTGGTATAAATGGTCACTTCCAAGGATTGGGTGGTTGCAACCAAAAATTCGATCAACGCTTTCCCGATCGATACTTCAATGGGAGAAGAATCGAGTACATGACCATTGCCATCGATGATATAACCACCGTTATAAGCAACGGTATATTGGTTGTCACCATGCAATCCCAATTGATCGATATACGTATTCAAACTGCCCATGCCTCTGGCAGATGATAAGATGACATGCACATTGGATTTGATGGTATCGATCATGGTTTGGTTATAATCCGATATGGTTTTACCATCATTGAGCATGGTGCCATCCATATCAATGGCAATCGCTTTGATATTCATGATCTCTCCTTACCACTTAAAACCACCTTCACAACGTGAAGGTGGTTTCATTATTCCATATTTTCACGAATCAACCAATCATAAACTGCCGAAGCGATATAGCGCTTGCCCACGATATTGGGATGGATCCCATCCCCGTCATACCAGTCAAAATGACCATCGGTCAATGTATGTAGATCGATCATGGTCAAACCATATTCATCGGCCAATGATTCGATCACATCATTGACATCATCGACATATTCGACCTGGATATCATAGTGCGCGATCCCATCGTGATCAGTGGTCGTATCAAAGACGTTGATGATCTTTCCAATCGCGATCTTCGCCATTGGGTAAGCGTGCTGATACTGTTCGATCAGATACGCATAATCATCATGAAACGGGTTAACACCATCCCATGTGGTGGTATTGGTATCATTGGTACCAAACATGATCATGATGTAATCCGCATGATCATGCAACAATGAATCCGCATATGCATCCGTGGCAGTGTATGGTGTCACAGAATCCACAGTAACGGTCGTACCGGAAACGCCATGGTTGTAGACCACCATGGAATCTTCCAATAACTGGGATAACAATGATGGATAATTTTCATCCACCAGCCCTTCGGTGATCGAATCACCGATGCATAATACGACCATCCCTTCATCCATGTAACGATACGATGGCGTAATGGTTGGATCAGGTGTGGGTGGTTCAATGGAAGGGATACTGGTTTCAACCATACTGGTTACATCTGGTTCGACCACTTCCGCTTCATGCACCATATCACACCCGCTCAATCCCAAAACCAACACCATCCCGATCATCGGTTTCACTAGTTATCGTTATGGTTGCCGAAAATCGCTAGGATCCGCAAGAACAGATTGATGAAGTCCAGATACAGACCGAATGCCGCATATGTCGAGAAGTTGGTGATCATCCGGGTATCCGCCGTGGATGCCACATAGAAACGTTTCAGATTCTGTGCATCCCAGGCGGTAATGAAAACAAACAGGATCACGACCAGATAGTTGTAGATGTTATTGAACAATGCATTGTGGACAAAGATGGAGACCACACCGACAATGGCCAATGTCATCAAACCGGCCACCATGATACCAGAAAATCGAGAGATGTCGATTTTCGTGGTCATACCGATCACACACAGATTGACAAACAAGATCGCACAGAAACCTAATGCCATGAAAATGGTGGCGATATCAAACACCAATGGTAAAACACTGAGTGTCACACCCGTTAAGGCACTGTATAAATAGAAACAGACAATGGCAGTGGTCTTGCTCATATGGGTCAATCGGGCTGAGAAGAAAATGGCGATACCCAACTGTGCCAATAAAAGCACCATGGATCCCCATCCGCCGATCAGATTCCAGATGAAGCCACCATTGACCAGATTGACAAAACCAAAGAATGCAACGGCTGCGGTCACAACCAGACCCAATGCCATGCGCAGATATGTTTTGACGTAGAAGGAACGATAGCTTTCAGCAGATATCATGCCTTCATACATGGAACGAAATTCACTCATTATAATCATCCTCCTTGTTCAACAGGGTTAGTATCATTATAGCATTGTCCAAGGATTCAATGGTTGAACCATGCTTTTATGAAACAAAAACATCCTGATGTTACATTATTCCCATGGTTCGACCATATTGATTTATATCTGACATTATGTCAGAATCAAATCAGAGGTACTGATATGAATTCAAATCTGAAAAATATGATATTGGCCGCGTTATTTCTGGCAATGGGACTGGTCTTACCATTTTTTACCGGACAGATCCCCGCCATCGGCAATATGTTATTGCCCATGCACTTACCAGTATTTTTATGTGCATTTATCTGTGGTTGGCCATTGGGTGCATTGGTCGGATTCATTTTGCCACTTTTACGCTATGTCTTATTTGGCATGCCCATTTTCATGCCCACTGGTTTGGCCATGGCGTTTGAATTAGCCAGTTATGGTTTGATCGGTGGATATCTATACAGTCATGATAAATACCACTGTGTCATTGCGTTATATAAATCCATGATCATTGCCATGGTGGGTGGTCGAATCATCTGGGGTATGGTCCAAACCATCTTATTGAGTACTCAAGGCAATCCATTTACATTAATGGCCTGGATCAGCGGTGGTTTTATCAATGCCATTCCCGGTATCATCTTACAGTTGATCTTGATCCCATCCATTATGGTCGCTTTGAATAAAACCGGACTGGTGGAATTCAAAAAACGCAATACCAATGTACGGTATGGAGAATGATCCATATCATCGATCATCACAAAGACCTGCTTCTTTATGGAGAAGCAGGTCTTTTTATGGTTTGAACCATGATTCATTCAATCAAGATCAATCGATTTCCAACCCTCTGCGATTCAGTTCTTCGGCATCCAAACGCACCACGGGATGGCCCACATGGGAAGCGATCAGATCATTGACACACACATTGGCAGCCAATAACCCGGCAACTCCGGGAACAAAGATCATACTGGGTAAGGGTTGTCCGTTAGTGACACCACTTGCGGGTTGTGTACTGTAGATCACTTTAGTTTTTAACGGGATCCCCGCATTGCGACAGGCAATGCGGACCTGTTTGGCTAATGGATCTTGTTGTGTATTGCTTAATTTGGTCACACCAAGGGCCAATGGATCGGTTTTACGTGCAGTGCCCATGATGGATAATTCCATGACGCCATGGCTTTGACAATACCCCATCAGTTCCACTTTGGCTTTGACATCATCCATGCAATCCAATACATAATCCACTGGGTATTTATCCATGATAGATAAATCGAATTTCTGGTTTTCACCATACACTTTGCACTGTGGGTTGATGGTGTGGATACGATCGATAAACGCTTCGACCTTGGTTTGACCAATGCATTCCATGGTAGCAATGATCTGTCGATTCAGATTGCTTTCTTCGATCGTATCATAATCCACTAATATCAATTTTCCGATACCACTTCGAACCAAGGCTTCCGTGGCAAAACCACCAACACCCCCTAATCCGACTACCATTACAGTTTTACCCGATAATAATTTGATATTTTCTTCACCGATCAGCAATGCGCTGCGGCTTGTTGCAACCACCATGATTCAATCTCCCTTATCACTTGATCCATATTATCGATAAATGGATCCACTTCCATCAGTTTATCAAACTGATGGCGAAAGAATGTTCGCTGTCGTTTGGCAAACTGATATGAATGGATTTTAACAGTATCGATACAATCCTGACAATTACTTCGATGGTCAAACCATGGTTTAAATTCCTTATACCCGATCCCGCGCAATCCGGGATCATCAAAGGTATATCCATGATCTAAAAGTGTTTGAATCTCATCGAGCAATCCATGTTGGATCATTTGATCGACCCGCTTGCTGATGCGGTGTTTTAATCGATCCCGATCGGTATCCAGATGAATGATTTTGGCATCATAAAGCAATTGATGGGATTGCTTGGCTTCCAGATCGGTTTTGGTCGAACCAGAAGACAATGCGATTTGCAATGCCCGCATGATCCGTACACGGTTATTGGGATGGAATTTTGATGCACTTTCAGGATCGACTTGGTTCAACCATGCATGCAATGCTTGATTGTCCATGGATTCCATCGTGGTTAAAACCATGGGATCCAATGGGGTTTGATCCATAAATTGATAATCATACAGCAACGCTTTGATATACAACCCACTGCCACCGACAACGATCGGACAATCCCCATCTTGAAGAATCGCATCAATGCAGGATCGGGCCATATTCTGGAATGTGGCAATATCAAACCGCTGGTTGGGATCAAGGATATCCAGCAGATGGTGTTTGACCATCTGCTGTTCATGTTGACTGACTTTCCCACTACCGATGTTTAAACCACGGTAAACCTGGATGGCATCGGCATTGATGATCTGACCATGAAGTTTCATGGCCAATTGGATCCCAAGATCACTTTTCCCCACCGCAGTGGGACCAAGGATCACCACCACGGGTTTCATCGGTTGAACTCCTTTTCCAACAATGCATCTGAAAAATGAAGCATGATGGGACGACCATGCGGACAAGCATAGGGATCGTCACATTGATACAATTGATTGACCACTGCCTGGCATTGGTAAATGTCCAGGTATTGATTGAACTTGATACTGGCTTTGCAGGCTTTGGTGGCGATTTTATGACGGATCAGATCATCAATGGATACCGTATGGTTGGACCATACGGTATCGATGATATCCTGATAAAAGGAAATATCCTGGATATCCCGGCTCCAGCCGGGTAAGGCATGCAATGCAAGATCTTGATTTGAAAAAGGCGTAAACACTAGTCCCAATGGTTCGACCATAGCATTGAGTATATCCACACCATTGACGATATCCGATCGTACCGGAATGATCAATGGTGTGACCATGGCATGCTGATCGATATTTTGGGTCATGGTGTTTTTGAATCGTTCATAATGCACCCTTTCTTGCGCTGCATGTTGATCAATGATGACCAGACCATCTTCATCTTCGGCAATGATGAATTTACCATGGATCTGACCGATGACACGCAATGGGGTGGTATTGACCATCGTGGATGCAAACAAAGAGTGGTGCGTGGAGGGATGATCGCATGGATCAGCCATCGCAGGATAATTCGTTTTTTCATTGACCTTCGATAAATCAATCGATGGCTGATCCATGCGGGGATACGATGGTTGAACCATGGGTTTATGGGATGGTGTTGAACCATACTCATTGGATGGATCATTTGAAACGATGGGTTGATTTATTTTGATACGATCAAAGATCACTTCATTGATGGTCACACCAAGCCCAGCTTTGGATAAAGTATGTTTCAATGCATTGATGATCAATGCATCCAATTGATTTTGTTTACTGATCCGTACATCCAGTTTACCGGGATGGACATTGACATCCACCAGACGATGATCCATGGATATATTGACAACGATCAATGGATATTTTCCATTCGCAAAATATTCCTTGGTGGCATCAATGATGACATTGGTCAAACCATAGGGTTTGATGTAACGACCATTCAATCCGATGGTGATACCATTTTTATTACTGCGTCCATACTGTGGTAAAGCAAGTACACCATGAATCGCCATGTCAAAACCATCTTCATCGATGGTCAATAAGTCCGTGGCGACATCTTTGCCATAAATGGCAAAGATGGTATTTTTATACGATCCTTTTCCATCACTTTCAAAGATGGTTTTACCATCATGGATCAACGTAAAAGCCACATTTAAATTCAATAACGCCATCTTTTGGATGGTGGATGTGATCAATGCCAGTTCATACCGGTCATTTTTCAAATGTTTCAATCGTGCAGGGACTTTAGCAAACAGATGTTCCACGATCATTGTCGTTCCCTTGGCACAGGGATATGCATCGCATTGGATGGTTTGACCATTATCGACAATGATCCGATTCCCCCCACTGCCATCATTGGAGATACACGTGCATAACGATACTGAAGCGATACTGGGAATGGCTTCACCACGAAATCCCATGGTATGGATATCAAATAATTGATCCACAGTGGATATCTTACTGGTGGCATGCCTTAAAAATGCCATGATCAGATCATCTTGATCCATGCCTATACCATTATCGCTGACACGAATATATTCGATACCACCAGTCTTCAATTCGATTTCGATGGTCGACGCATTGGCATCCAATGCATTTTCCACCAGTTCCTTGACCACCTGAAGCGGTCGTTCGACCACTTCACCGGCAGCAATCATATTGGTCAATTGTTCATCCAGTATATGTATCTTCGCCATGGTTTCCTTTCATTATGGTTGGACCATTGTTGTTATTGGTTTTTGTTCATCATTGCTTTTAATTGATAAATCAACTGCAATGCGGATAGTGGGGTCAATGTATCGGGATCCACCGATCGCAATGCTTCTTCCACTTCACTGGTTTTCGTTTCGATAGTGATGGGTTGGATCTCATCAAATAAGGATGGTTGGACCATGGATGGATTGTTTTCCATCTGCTGGACCAATACATTGGCCCGACTTAATACCCCACTTGGCAAATGGGCCAATCGTGCCACATGGATCCCATAACTTTTATCCGCTTTCCCTTTTTCGATGCGATACGTAAATTCGATGGTCGAATCATGTTCCACGACACAGGCATGCACATTGGATATCCCTTCCAAAGTTTGAGATAATTGGGTCAATTCATGATAATGTGTGGAAAATAACGTATGACAATGAATGGTCGTACCAATGTATTCGATCATTGCCTGCGCCAGTGCCATCCCATCATAGGTGGATGTTCCTCGTCCGATCTCATCAAAGATGATCAAGGAATCTTTGGTTGCATGGGATAATGCATGATTGGCTTCGATCATTTCCATCATGAACGTGGATTGACCATTGAACAAGTCATCACTGGCACCGATACGGGTATAAATGGCATCATAAATGGGAAATGTCGCTTGAGCGGCCGCCACATAACAGCCGATCTGTGCCAGTATGGCATTGATGGCGATCATGCGCATATAAGTGGACTTCCCACCCATATTGGGACCAGTGATCAATAAGAGGTGATGGTTTTGATCTAAAGATACATCATTGGCCACACTGCCATGGTTCAACCATTGATCCAATAGTGGATGTTTCCCGTTGACAATGGTCAAACCATTCCCAAATGTGGGCGCAACGAATCCTTTCGATGCCGAGGTTTCACTTAATGCATAAATGCAATCGATCGCACCCAAACAACTGGCGATCCCATAAAATGCCGGTACATGCGGTATGATGGTTTCAACCAATGCATCAAACAGATCACTTTCCAACTGGATGGATCTGGTTTGACCATTGATCAATAAATCTTCATGTTCTTTCAATGCAGTGGTGGTAAAGCGTTCCACATTGGTCAACGTCTGTCTGCGGATATAACCATATTCTTCCTTGATCAGACCAAGATTTCCCTTGGATACTTCCAGACAATACCCAAAGTTTCTGGAATAGACCACTCTTAAATTCTTGATCCCGGTCAATTCCTTCTGTTGTCTTTCATAGTCGATCAACCATTCTTTATGATGCGCTGCTGCATCGTGATAGTGATCCAATTGCGCATTATAACCAGCCTTGAACATCCCACCTTCCTTAGTGGAAACCGGCGGATTGTCCACGATCGCATCATGCAGCAATCGTGCCAGAGATTCAAAACAGTCAAAATGGTTCAAATTATCAAAGACCGGATCCGATAAAACCGCTTTGATCGATGGTAAAACCATCAATGTTTTGGATAAGCGCAATAGATCGATCGCATTGGCCCGCTTCATGGCAATACGCGCCGAAAGGCGCGTCAAGTCATAAACGCCGGCCAATGCTTCTTTTAAATCATGCCGAACCAATGCATCCTGGATCAAAAACGTGACTTGGTTTTGACGTTTCAATATGGCATTTGGATCTCTTAATGGATTTTCGATCCATTGTTTTAACATGCGTGATCCCAATGCACTTTGACAATGGTCCAGATAATGCCATAAATTGGCCATGGTCGAACCATGGTGTAACGATTGGGTCAATTCCAGATTCGTTAATGAACCATAATCCAATTTGCAGATCTTGGTCTCATCCACCAGCTGCATCGGTTGAAGATGGTTGAGCATCTGCTTTTGAGTGGTTTGAAGATAATTCACCAAAATCGAAAATGACTGTTTCACAAACTGATCATTCACCTGGGAAACGATCGATGCATACGATGCATCGATCCCATTGCTCTGGCAATACGAGACCGCGATCCCGTTTTTTTGGATATCTTCGATCAAATCATGGTTAAAACCATGACTGACCACCAATTCCATGACATTTTGACTCTTCAAACGCGCTAACAATGCTGCCAATTGATGTTCGATGGTATAACCATACACTTCCCCGCTGGCCATATCCACGACCGATAGAAGATAATGCAATCCACCATCACACAATGCACCAATGGTAATCGTGGTCTTCTCATCTTCCACATCAATAAACGTCCCGGGTGTCACCACCCGGATCACATCCCGCCTGACCATCCCTTTGGCCGTTTTCGGATCTTCCATCTGTTCCACGATGGCCACTTTTTTCCCCAGTTGCACCAACTTCTGGATATAGACATTGACACTTTTATGTGGCACTCCAGCCATCGGGGCTTTTTCCGACAATCCGGCATTTTTTCCCGTCAATACCAGATCCAGTAAACGTGACGCTTCCAATGCATCTTCAAAAAACAATTCATAAAAATCACCGGTACGATAAAAGATCAGGCAATCCGGCAAACTATCCTTGACACTTCGCCAATGCGCCAGCATTGGTGAAAGCTGTTCCTTTTTTTCATCCATGCGTTCTATTGTAAACCATTATCGGGTATTGAAAAAAGCGAAGCATGGCTTCGCTTTTCACTCACTCGCTCACATTTCTGATCTTCGCGGCGATCTGCGCATCGATGATCTTTTTGACCAGATAACTGTTTGCACCCAACAAGATCCCATATCCGCTGCGTTTTTCAAAGATCCGATTGACGCCATATTTACGTAAGGCATACGGATCGATGATGGTATTGTCATAAACAGCCACTGTGCATTGGGTCAAACTGGCATTGACGAATTTGAAGTTTTCCACCCCGCCAAAGGCCGAAATGATCCCTTTGGCAAGCGGTAGCAGTTCTGCGCCGAATGTTTTGATATCGCGACGTTTGAAATAGTATGAGATCACTGCAAAATAAATGATCCCGACGATCAAACCGACACCAAGGATTGCGATGCAGGTGAACCGATAGCGGTAATTGGCCAGATAAATGACGAATTCGACGATATTTCCAGGGATCGAAGTAATCGTGCTGGTGCCCACGAATCCCAGTGTGATGCCCACTGTATTCAAGATCCCAAACAATGCCGCCATCATCAGCAAATGGAACAGATACAAAAAAGGTGAAACGATCAACAGGAACAATTCAAAGGGCAGTATCCCACCGCCGAAAATGGATAGCAACATGCATACCCCCAACAAAAACAAGGTGCGTTTGCGTTCCATCTTGTCCGAATTGATGCGATATAACGCGATCAAGGATATCGGGATCACGATCAAATTCATCACATAATACGGAGTGATCAGTCTTCCGGCATAACTGATGGTCAAATTGTCGGCGATCACGGCAGAGAATATCGACACATCCCCGCTGATGGCCTGACCGGCGATGGTAGTGATCGAACCACCGGCATTACCAAACCAGAAGGGAGCGCGGATCAAGGAACTTAATGAGAACAGAGAACCGATGCGATCCAGCAAGCCATAGCTCATCAAATTGATGGGATTGTTGAGATCTGAAGCCACAAATGTGATCATCGATTGCAAAAATTCATAGGCATAGGTCCATACAAACGAAAAGGCAAAACTGGCGATGATGGATAAGACCACCGTATAAACCAGGCCTCTTAGATCGGGATCGACATTGCCGAATAAGCCGATGGATGTGGTATTGCGTAATCGTTTGGAAACAAAGCGGACGATCACAATGATGATGATCGGACCAAAAATACCACTGATCAAAGGATAATTCACGCGATTGGCGAATTCGGCAATGGTGGAATTGTTGATGGAAATACCAAGGGTAGCATTATAAGCGGAACTGTCCAGTTTGTTCATGGAAAAGAAAATGGAAAAGACGACGAAGGTGATATAACCCACCAATCCCATGGATATGTTGCGATAGGCTTGGTTTTTACTGATCACCAGACGAAACAGCATGAACAAGGGACTGTATATAATCAAAAATTGACCGATCCTTAAAAACCCTTCGCCAAACATCAGGGCGATGGGGGAATCGATGACGTATAAAGAATAAAAGGCGGGATTGGTGATGATCTGACCAATGACGGTCAATGCGCAGCCAAATGCCACCAGTTTGACGATGAGCGATAATGGTTCATACAGGTTATGCCATTTGCGCATACCTTACCTCCTTTTTAAAATCAGAATAACTGGGATAGACGATTGAGATAACTCATGGTCTTACCATGTACGATATGGACTTTACGATGACTTAATGTGGTTTCAACCATGGTACAGCCATCCAATGGATACGAAAGGGCATCGATGCCTAAACGTGCATTTTCAAAGGATGGACTGACCATTTTGATCTGACTGGTTGCGGATAAGATCAATGGGGATTGAAATGAACGGTATGCCATATGGTGGATACCGGCAATGGGGGTCATTTCAATGGCATCCAACCCTTCCTGGATCACCGCTCCACCAATGGAGCGGTTATAAGCGGTGGAACCGAGTTGAGTGGTCACACACATGCCGGTTCCACGGTAGTCTTCAAAATATTCACCATTGATACTGATCTGCATATCCAATGAAACGACGATGTTTTCCACACGGCATTCATTGACCGCATAGAAAATATGGTGATGACCATCCGTTTTAACGGATAATAAAGGATAATCATGGATCACCAGTGTATTGGTGGTCAGATCATGGATCAACAGATCCACTTCATCATCTTTGTAATCGCATAAAAATCCCAGTGTTCCGGTTTTGATCCCCACGAATTTCATGGTTTCAACATGGTCGATATATTGGGATATTCCATGGAGCATGCTGCCATCTCCACCGACAACGATGACCGTTGTCGGGTTGATTGGATCATAGATCCACCCGTTTGTGGTCAGTTTATAGCGGATATTATCGGCATACGCATGGCTTTTTTGGTCATCTCGGATGATAATATCAAATCTTTCCATGGTAAAACCATTATATAATATTTGCATGCAGCAGAATTTGGAAATTGAAACCAAGGTCATGATCAGTAAATCGACCTACCATCACATCTCAAGTACCTGTGAATTTGAACAAACATTTTCTCAATATAACCACTACTACAAAGCGATGGTCCAACCAGACGGCTCATCGTTACGGATCAGAAAAGTCAAAGATCGATTCTTGTTTACCATGAAAGTCAATGAAGGGGATTATAAACGGGAATATGAAGAATATCTGGATGACGATAACATCGATGATCCAAAATTAAAACCATTGTTTGATCAACTCCATGTGGAAGGACCATTTACTGTTCTTGGTCAAAGCCATACCTTACGCTCTGTTTTGACCATCAAAGCCGGAACGATCTTCGTCGATCATACCTACTTTGACTGGGGCGATGATTTTGAAATCGAATTTGAAGCCAAGGATACGAATGAAGAAACCACCAATGAATTTTATAAATGGTTAAGATTCCATCATGTGGCCTATACCAAAAGCACCGCTTCAAAAATGAAGCGGGCATTGAACAAACCCAAAGAAAAATAAAACGGCAACTTGCCGTTTTATTTTTTGGTTCGTGAGATGGTTTTAACCATCTTTACCATGATCGCACCATTTAGCAGAATATAAACGATCCAGAATAGTCCATAAGCGATCCAAGAATTCGCAAATAACAATGGATAAGGGGCGGCTAGGCGTACGGTTAAAAAATTGAAAAACAATGCCATGGGCAGAAACGATATAAGCCACGTATTGATCATCCAATAGAAACAGATCGAACGATGGTTTTTACCATAAGCATTGATGGTCAAACCATACAGCATCATACTGATCGTCAAAATCATCACGCCGCATAGCACAGACCATTGATCCATACTGTAGCTATACCAAAAGGACGCAATGATCAGGCTCGATATATTTAACCCACTCGAGATGATCAAACGTGCATTGAGTCCATTGGTTTTTCCATCTACTTTACCATTGAGCAGATCATCGATGGTCAAACCATAATAGTTACTGATCCGTTTCAATTTCTCGATATCCGGCATCGATTCCCCGCTTTCCCACTTGCTTACTGCCTGTCGGGATACACCGATGGTTTGACCAAATTCTTCCTGGGAGATCCCATTTTTCTTTCTTAACATGATCAACATTTCATAAAATTCCATCGATTTTCCTCCTTCCACACTAAGAGTAATCAAATCGAACCATTGATTTCAACCATCTTCACATTGCACTTTGTCAACGAATGGTTGCACCATGTCAACACCGTACATTTCGGGCAGATCGATGGTTCGATCTGCCCGATTTACTGATCAGTTTCCATGATATAGGATTGCATCCAAGACTTTTTGAGCTGTCGCTTCATCCACCATTTCTCGAATCAATGCCTTGGCCACCAAATAACAAGCGCCCAACCCATTTCCGGTCAAAAAGATACCGTCATGTTCCATCTGGCTTGCCGTGTAATGGGCTTTGGATCCATAGTTTTCAAATCCAGGATAGCACGTATACGTCTTTCCATCCAGGTAGCCATAGCGGCTTAATACACTGGGACCGGCACACACAGCAACGATGGTTTTACCATCATCCACGAATGATTGGATCCATGATTTGACCAATTCACTCCGTGCTAAATTATCCACTCCGACTTTACCACCGGGCAAATACATCACATCGTATTCTTTGGGATCATGATTACTTAAATAACCATCCGCTCTGACGGTCACCATATGACTGGATGCGACCAGTAGATTCCCGGTTTGATCATTGATCGCCAGCATATCGACATCGATTCCCGCTCTGCGGCATAGATCCACAATCACCAGTGCTTCACACTCTTCAAACCCATCGGCTAAAAATACAGCTAAACGTTTCATTGGTTCCCTCCTTTGAATAGTCTGATCTTTTCTTGAATCGACGCATCATCATAACTCAATAATCTGCCATAGCGATATGCATACGCTTCATCATGGTCATGATCATTTACTGCGTTGGATTGATCGACTTCTTTTTTAAGTTGCAGATATTGATCATAGATCGCTGGATCTTTGATCAACAATACCACATATCTTCCGGTGTTATGAAACAATATGGTTTCAACCAAAGAAGTCTCTTCATAAGCATGGATATGGTATTTATCCGCCGCGATGCGTGCATATTCTAAATCTTTAAGATACGTGGGATAGTCATTGGTTGCATGCGACAATGCCATGGATTTGACCCCGGCGGATACGACTTCCGCAAAAGCGTCAATGACGCCATTGCGGAAGTCTTGGTTTGTTTCTAATGGTTGAGCGGCCATAATTCATCCATCCCAAGATTCAGCTCTTTGTTCAATGCAAATGCAACGCCCAATTCTTCACTGGGTTTAGTCACCCATTTACTGACCGCCATGATGGTGGGTTCCCCATTGCCCATGGCAATGCCTAATGCTGCATCACGGATCATTTCATAATCATTCATGGAATCCCCGATGGCAATGACACCGTTCAAGTCATAACCATGGGTCTTGCAGACCCATTTGATACCTTCATATTTATTACTGGCTTTTCCGGTGATTTCGTAATATTGATTGCTGTTTGGCATGATGCTTCCGGGAACCACGGTATATTTGGTTCCCCACTGATCAATGATCGGTCTGGTTCTCTCCACATCATAGGTAGTGACATTCACTTTATAGATGGCTGAATCATGATAATCCGTGCCATTATTATAAATTTTTAACATCCGTTGATGATGTTCGTTTGGCATTGGACGATGATAATTCTGCGTTTCCACTTCTTCTCGGCGTTTGCCTAAGATATAGTCTTTGCGACCGGACAAAAAGACGCCCATACCGTAAGATAACGCATCATTAACGATATCATCCACGATGTCCATGGGCATGATATCTTCGTACACGACGTGGTTGTTTTCAATGACCATGCATCCGTTGACCAGAACAAATCCATCGACTTCTTTTGGTTCGACCATCCCGACAGCGTCGGCACCGCGACCGGTACAGATATAAACCTTATGCCCCTTACGCCGGGCTAGTTTGATGGCTTCGTGATTTTCAGGGGCGATCTGTTGATCGCCAAATGGCAATAATGTTCCATCAATATCCAGAAATACTGTACGTTGTTTCATTTTTTATCCTCTTATGGATTCAATTATACCAATCTTCCTTATTTCCATGGTTGAACCATGTTAAGGAAATATAAATATTATGGATTAATTCATCGTATACACTGAAAACCGTTTATCTTCTATTGATTTGTTTCGTGTATTGGAAAACAACCTTTTTAAAAAAAACAGTCTTCAATCACTTAATCGAATCAAATCCATCTGCGCAGAGTCATCGAAACGTTCAAATTTGTTACGTTACACTTATTCATTTGCATAAATAACGCAATAATTATTGATAAACGGCTTTTAAATAAAATGTTCTTGAAGGAAAATCAAAATTGTCATATCGATCGACAATAAATATGACAATTTGACTTACTCAAAAAACAAAAAATACGTCAAAATTGCGTCTTATCGTTTCATCTTCACGTCAACATAGCATACCGCGTTGAAAACCTCTCTAGAATTGGAAGGTTGAATGTGCTCGAATCTTTACGTAAAGCTAAGGGATTAACACAAACACAATGTGCTTCAATACTTGTACTATCTCTACGGACTTATCAACGATATGAAAAAAAACGAATCCATGGTGAAGCCATTGATTTTGAATACCATCAAATCGCGTATCGAACAATACAACCAAATAAGTGAAACAACCGGCATCCTTTCATTGGAATCCATCACCAAAACCGTAACAACGATCCTTTCAAACTATGATGTTCAATTCTGTTATCGGTTTGGCTCTTATGCCAAGGGCAAACCGACTCCGATCAGTGATGTAGATTTGTTCATTGACGGAACAAATATTCACGGTCTTGATTATTTCGGATTAATTGAGGATTTGCGCGAAACTTTGCACAAGAAGGTAGATCCGATCCATTTCGATGACTTTTCTGCCAGTCCGTCGCTGCAAATGAAAATGCTTAAAGATGGCATTCGGATCTATCGCAAATCTGATCTTTCCATGCACCGCTAAAGCATCAGGTACCCTACCAATCAAAAAGGTGAACCGATCGATTCACCTTTTCTTTGGGATTTACAAAAGCCTCAGGACTACTCGCTCAACGCAACAGCAGCTTGTGTTCCGGCAATGCGACCGAAGCACACGGAAGCGCTGTATCCACCACTTTGCCATGCCACTTCACCAGCAGCATACAGATTCGGAACGATGGAACCATCTTCATATTGAACCTGGGCATTTTCATTGGCGACCACGCCACCTTTGGTCATGTGTAACGCTGGTTCGACACGAACACCATAATACGGACCTTCCGCATCAATGGGACGGGTGCCATCTTCACCCAGCGATTCCTGAGCTTCGTTGTAAGCCGCAACGTTTTCAGCCAGTGCGGCACCATCGATGCCCAATGCTTCACCCAATTCTTCCAGAGTCGCACCTTCACTGTAGTAACCTAAACCAACATGTTTGCGGATACGATAGAAGGAATCATAACCGGTGGAATCGGTGATGTAGAAGGTTGCGCCATCGGTTTGTTCAGCCATCTGGTTGTAACGATCCAAACCACTGAGATTCTCGAGCAATTCACCTTCTTTATTGACCAGTAAATTCAAATCCGCACCGCCGGTCAGATCACGACGCGGAACGATGATGTTGGCAAACACACTCGGACGATCCATGTTCTGCAGGGCCATACCATGGGATTCAAAGACTTTGACAAAATCGCCGGTTGCACCCATTTGGTTGGATGTGTTCAACACTTCATAACCTGGCAAGTATTCAGCAACCAGATCTTTATTGGCGCAGAAGCCACCCGTTGCAACGATGGTTTGTGCAGCCATGATGTTGTAGCGTTCATTGGTATGGGTATCCAGTACCTGAACACCAACCACAGCGTCTCCATCCATGACGAAGTCTTCACCTTTGGTACCGGTGATGATGGTCACACCAAGACGTTCGGCTTCAGCTTCCATACCGGACTGGATCACTTCACCAGCATATTGGTCTTCTTCAGCCATATGGTTGGTTGCGGAATAGTTGTAATTCAATTCAACGCCCATATCGCGTAACCACTGGTCCATGGTCCATTCTTCATTGGCCCATGCTTCGATGCGTTCAGCGGTTTCGCCACTTTCCGCTTTCATTTCGATAAAATCTTCCAAGGTATAGGTATTACCGGTTTCTTCCTGAGCTTTGGAATTGATCAGGTCGAAATAGTTCATATCGAACTTACCGTTACCGCTTAAAATATCCAATTTTTCAACCACGGTAACATCCAAATCGGCATTGGCCTGTTTCGCAGCGATCGCTGCACCTAAACCAGCCGGACCACCGCCGATGATCACGATATCGGTGGTGATATCATCGATCACTGTGGGTTCGACCCCTTCAAAGCTGGGGAATTCACGAACAACTTCACCTTCCACGGTCAAACCATGCTGTTCCATGGCATCTGCCACAGCCTGTTTGACAGCGTAGGATGAGAATGTTGCAGCGGAAACGCTGTCAACCACCGGGGAATTGGCTTCCAGGATCCGTTCACGGATCACCGGGAACGCTCTGTCGATGACCACATTGGTTTCGTGGTTGTCACCCAATTCGATATCGGTGATCGTATCCCCTTGGATGGAAACCTTCACATTCATCTCTCCGCCGTAACCGCTGGCGCTCACTTCATAAACAGCGACTTCGCCTTCGGCAGCACCGGTAGAGGCAGGTTGTGTGGTTTCAGTCGACGTTGTGCTCGAGCATGCTGCCAAAGATAACAACATCGCTGCGGAGCAAAGTACTTTACTCAAACGATTCATAAAACCTCCATATTTCAGTACTGAGAACCATTTTAATCACAAAACGCACACATTTAAAACATATTTTTAATTGAAACAGTGATTTTTCATACGAATTTCAATTATTGTGAAAGAATTAACACATAATTCGTCATCATCCTTTTCAAATATCTTCGGCAAATTCGTATACTTTAAATTCGGAAGCGATACCAAAATTATGAAAACCATTTTCACTTCAACGAAAAATTACTGACTTAAATCAGAAGTTCACTTCTATGTATAGAAATATAGCTAAAAAAGGCCGTCGGCTTAAAATCAATCAGAATGAAAATACTGGTATTCAAAACATAGATTTCCGAATGTTGTACAAAATGCTCGTATTGTCGATCATATATTTCAAGGCCAGACCACTTCAAAAATGCCAATTCTGAGGGAGCTTCGTATCTGCCACAAATAACGAAATTCGCTTTTCTTAAATGGTGTACAGTCAATGCAATCAGCGTTTGATAATCATATTTTGTCAAATCACTGTATTTGCTGACTTTTCCAACCCTCTCTTTATAATTCCAGCATTCATTCACATCTACAGACAAAGTGCAAAATGATGGATCCGGCAATCGATTAAAATGTTTGTAAGATTGCATCATCGGATAATTAATAAACATTTTCCCCTGATCTGTCGATTCGTTAAAATACTGGATCATACGCCGGATCGTTGCAAAATTTGAACGAACTTCGTGAGGTTCAAAGTCAAAAACCATAAAAATATCCGTGTAGGAATGATTCAGTATATTTTTTTGTTGATCGTCTGTTTCATACGATCGTAGCATCCTAAGTATATCAACTGAACCATCATCGAAATCCGGATAATCCATCTCAAGACGTGTCGCCAAAACATGAACATTGGTTTTATATGTATAAAAGGCAAATGCATCTGGAAAGCAAATGGAAAACATTTTGCTGAAAAAAGCGGGTTCATCAACGGCTCCTTCCACAATAAAAAGGACGTCACGACTCATTAAACTCACCCGACCTCAACAGTTTTTCTAAATTATGTCCTTCGCGCAATTCTCTTTTGCTCGCCTTTGCAAATGATTTCAACTGTCCATTTTCCAGCATAAAACAGCAATCCGGTCGAGTGTAGCTGTTGTTTGCCAATGAAGAATTGTGAGTAGTACAAATTGATTGAAGATGATTGAAACCATAAATCAATTTCATTACATTGATAGCTAATTCCTGATGATAATACGCATCAAATTCATCAATAAAAAGAAAAGAAACCTCTTTGAAAAAACGGCTCCAATAAAATAATAGTTCAAGCGCTTTTGTCCCACTCGATGCAACAATCGGGAAAATCAACTGATTTTTTTTATGCTTTTCTACCAGAATCTGACGTCTTGTCATGTTTGTTCCGCTAACTTCAACGGTATCAAGGTCCAGCTCGATCTTACCTATATCCTTTAAAAACTGCGCAAAATCTTTAACGACGCTATGATTAATAATCCAATCTTCGACATTTTCTGATCCGTTCGCAAAACCAATGTATTCATTTGACTGAACAGATCGGAACCATAACATATGAGTGACAAAATCCATCAGTTTTTTTACAAGTGAATCCTCACTTTGCGAAGTATTGTAAGCCACATAACGTAACACTGCTAAATTTCCGTCAAAGTAATCAAATGTCAGATGATCTGCCCCAATTAAATTCATATTCAAAAAACGACCAACCCGTTGCTTAAAATCATATTGATATACTTCCTGATCATTTAAGAATAACGACTCGCTTACCATCTGATAGAGTGCCGATTTTTGGTATTTGTAAACAAGGATGTCGTCATCAAATCTAAGATGGTATTCGAATTTTGCATACGGATCATCACTATCGGCATTCAAATAACCATGATCATCATGCGTTAAAGGAACAATATTCTTATCAGTCAAAGTTGCTACAATATCAAACAGAGCGAAACCAAGGTTACTTTTACCTGAACCATTTCGCCCATAAACGAGTAACTTTCCAATCAAGCCACGTGTTAAAGCAGTCGTGCTGAATTTATAATCATGAACACGTGTAAAATCAATCTCAAGCGGGCAATTAAAACTTCGATAGTTCTCAACTTTAAATTTAAGTAGCATGTTTTTGTCCTCTATAAGAAAACTATAAGGCGTAACAGCACCAAAATCAACATTGCCGTAATTTTTTTACGGAAAAAAGGATCAACTTCATGCTTCGAAGTTGATCCTATTTCACTAATGCATTTGGTCTTCGACAACACTGATCAATTGATCCATGGTGATGGCACCAGGGATTTGACCAAGCAATGTTCCATCCGAATTAAAGAAGAAATTGGCCGGGAACGTTCCACCGGTAAAATACATCGATACACTGCCACCGGTATCATAGACATAATCCATGGTATAACCATTTTCTGCCATGAATTCATCGACACTTTCCTGGGTTTCATTATTGATCCCGCTGTCAGGATGGGAAACCAACAAAATGTTAAGATCATCATGATTATCTGCATATTCCTGAAGCGACGGCAATTCCTGACGGCAATAGCCACACCATGTACCAAAGAACATCACCAATGTCTTTTTGCCTTTGTAATCACTCAAGCTCACTTCATTGCCTTCTTTATCCAACAGGGTGAAATCCAACGTGTCCATGGTCATTTCCACACTGTCACTGTCTTGGTTCGTTTCTTCATTGGTCGAACCAATCGTTGCCTGGTTATCTTGCAATACAAGTGTTGATGTGGCGGCTTCATAGAACACATAACATCCCATCAATACCATCACGGCGCCAGCCACCAAGCTCACCCACTTCATCATGGATCGAGCTTTTTCTATAAAATGAAGCACGACTTTTCCGGCCAAGGCCAATGCGATAAACATCACCATGAATCCGGCGGCAAAACTCATGACATAAATGAAAGCATCACTGCCAGCGGACACTGCCATCGAGAAAGCAAACCCCAGCATCGGACCAATGCACGGAGTCCAGCCAAATGTGAATAAGAAACCCAGTAAAAACGCGGATAAATAATTCAATTGGTTGACATTGATATGCAATGGCAATTTATGATCCTGGCGCAACCATGGGATCTGGATGGCCCCTAAATAAAACAAGCCAAACAGAATGATCACAAACGCAGCCACGTATTCCAATACCAACGCATAACGGTTGAGCCATTGAGCAATCGCTGAGCTACTGAATGCCGCAATAAAAAAGATCACGGAAATCCCCGCTACAAATGCAATGGTCAAACCAATGAATTTAAGTGTCGATGTATGTTTTTTACCTTGTGCATCCACGTGTGTCGCACTGTTGGTCAAATAGGCCAGATAGAGTGGGATGATCGGTAAAACACATGGTGAAAAAAACGATAATACCCCTTCGGTAAACAAGGGGATCAATTTGCTGAAATCCAATGTTTAAATACTCCTTCTACAAGAAAACCGTGATCAAAACCAGTATCCCCAGAATGATCCGATAATAACCAAACACTTTGAAATCATGCTTGCGGATGTAATATAACAAATATTTTACCGCAAACAGCGATACGACAAAACTGACCACCGTACCTAATAAAATGGCCATCCAACCGATCCAGGTCATTCCCGCACCATAGCTGAACACTTTCAACAGCGATGCCCCCAGCATCACCGGGCAAGCCAGGAAAAACGAAAATTCCGTTGCGACCGTCCGATTGACCCCAAGTAACAGGGAACCGACAATGGTGGCACCAGAGCGACTTGTTCCCGGAACGATCGCCAACGTCTGCGCACAGCCGATCTTAAATGCCGTAGCGTAGCTCAATTGGTCCAATGTATGGACTTTTTCCGGTAAGGGATGATTTTCAACGACAATAAATGCGATCCCATAGGTGATCAACATCACCGCGATCACAAATGAGGTATGGAAATATCGGTCGATAAAATCATTGAGCAGCAAACCGATCACTGCGGTAGGGATGCAGCCAATGATCAATTTGATCCATAAACGGATGGTCGCACGCTTGGCTTTCATGGTTTTACGCGGATCAAATGGATTGAGTCGCTTGAAAAACAGATAAACGATGGCTAGGATCGAGCCAAACTGGATCACGACTAAGAACAGATTGAAAAAATCAGCATTGACCAATGGGTCTTCATACATCGTCAGACCAACCCAATGTTCAAATAATAGTAAATGGCCGGTCGACGAAATGGGCAGCCATTCGGTAATGCCCTGGATGATCCCCAGTATGACGATTTTCAACCATTCCATAGCCGTCTCCCTTCACTTGGTTCACATTATATCAAAAAAGCAAAGAGCCTGTTTAGTGAATCAGGCTCTTCAAATATGCAAAAATAAATCCATCCAGTTCCCCGTCCATGACTTTTTCCACATTGCTCATTTCATAGCCGGTTCGAGCATCCTTGACCAATGTATATGGACAAAAAACATAGCTCATGATCTGACTGCCCCATTCAATGGCTTTTTCTTCGCCCTTCAAACTGGCCACTTGAGCTTGTTGCGCTTCGATCATGCGCTGGTAGAGTTTACTGCGCAGCATGTTCATCGCCCGCTCTCTGTTTTGAATTTGAGAGCGTTCGCTTTGGCAGTTGACCACGATCCCCGTGGGTTTATGGATGATTCTGACCGCAGAATCGGTTTTGTTGATATGCTGACCACCGGCTCCGGATGCACGGTGAGTTTCGATGGTCAGATCCTTTTCTTCAATGGTGATTTCCACATCGTCTTCAAACTGGGGCATCACATCGATACTGGAGAATGACGTGTGTCGGCGGGCATTGGAATCAAAGGGTGAGATGCGCACCAAACGATGGACACCCTTCAATGCTTTCAGATAACCATAGGCATTCTCACCTTCAATACATAAGGTCGCACTTTTGATCCCTGCTTCATCGCCATCCTGCCAATCCAGGATGGTGGTTTTATAACCTTTGCGTTCCGCCCAACGACTGATCATGCGTTCCAGCATTTGTGCCCAATCTTGACTTTCGGTTCCCCCGGCACCGGGGTGGAAGGTCACGATGGCGTTGTTTTTGTTATAGGGATCCGATAATAAGACCATCAATTCAAATGCATCGAAGTTTTTCTTAAAATCACTGTATTCTTCTTCGATCAATTCCCACATGGAGGTGTCGGAACCATCATACTCCTTGACCAGTTCTTCCAGATTGTCCAGTTGTTCGGTCAATGCCGTGGTTTTGGAAATGATTTCTTTTAACCCATTATTTTGTTTGATCACATGCTGGGCATGGTTTTGATCATCCCAGAAATGTTCATCCGCCATCAAGGCTTCATATTCATTCGATTGTTTTTGTTTTGCAGGCAAGTCAAAGTGAATCACCCAGCTGACGCACCTTGGTGGAAAGCTGGCTTAGCTCCTGCTTGAGTTCGTATTGTTCCATCGTGTTTATTCTCCTTTGGTGGAAGTCTTGGATTGCTGTGGTTTGACCATGGGATCAACAGGGGCATGATGCGGTTGCAACACACCGGGTTTCAATAATCCTTTCGCTTGGGCCGCACGCAATGCCGCTTGTTTTTTCGTCAATAATTCTTTGGCCTGCTGCTGACGTTTGGCCAGCAGTTCCTTCGCTTTTTCCTGCTGTTCGGGTGTCAGATTAGCTGGGTTTGGCGCAGGGTTGATCACGATCTTGACATTGAGACAGAACATGACCACGTTGCGGGCGATCTGGTCTTTCATCTCTTCAAACAACTGATACCCTTCTTCCACATACGCCTGCAATGGATTGGTTTGTGCATAACCCCTTAAGCCGATACCTTCTCTGAGTTTGCTCATCATATCGATATGATTGACCCACGACTGGTCGATCATCTTCAATACCATGGTCCGCTCAATGGGCATCACCTGCTTGCGTACCGGAGCGATCTTGTCTTCATAGATCTTCCACGCACCTTCGACACAGGTCGTTAAAATGGTTTGTTCGTCCTTACCGGTCAACATGGTTTCATCCACGTTTTCCTTCAATCCCATTTTCTGCAAGGCTTCCAGAACACCATGGACATCGATATGGCCTTTTTCATCCATGTGCCCATGGATGATCCCGCTGACCACGGTTTCAAACATACCGTGGGTGATTTCATGCACATCTTCATGATCGAGGATGAAATTGCGTTGTTCATACATGATCTCACGTTGCTGACGCATCACATCATCGTAGCCCAACAATGTTTTACGGGCATCGAAGTTGGCTCCTTCGACGCGGCGTTGCGCCCCTTCGATGAATTTGGTGATGGTTTTGCTGTGCAACGCCTCATCACCCAATTGCTGGAAAGCGCCTTGCATACGCTCGGCACCGAAGCGCTGCATCAGTTCATCTTCGATGGATACATAGAAACGAGAATAACCTGGGTCGCCCTGCCGTCCGCTTCGGCCACGCAATTGGTTATCGATACGTCTGGATTCATGACGTTCGCTACCAAGTACCGCCAAGCCGCCCAATTCAACGACGCCTTCGCCCAATTTGATATCGGTACCACGTCCGGCCATGTTGGTCGCAATGGTGACCGCATTTTTTTGTCCGGCACGTGCGATGATCTCGGCTTCACGAGCATGGTTTTTGGCATTGAGCACTTCATGGTGGATGCGACGGGATTTCAGCATTTTGGAAATCAACTCACTGGTTTCCACGGAAATGGTACCGACCAATACCGGTTGCCCTTTGGCATGACATTCCAAAACTTCATTGACCAATGCATTGAATTTCGCTTTTTTATTGCCGAAGATGGCATCGGGATGATCCACACGGATCATGGGACGGTTGGTCGGGATCTCGACCACCCGCATGTTATAGATTTCCAAGAACTCTTCTTCCTCGGTTTTGGCGGTACCGGTCATACCGCATAATTTATTGTATAAACGGAAGAAATTCTGATAGGTGATCGTGGCCAGTGTCACCGTTTCCTGTTTGATCGTGATCCCTTCCTTGGCTTCGATCGCTTGATGCAAACCATCGGAATACTCTCTTCCAGGCATGGTACGACCAGTGTTTTGATCAATGATCAGGATCAGATCATTTTCTTTATCCACCATGTATTCAATATCCGAACGCATGATGTAATTGGCTTTCAATGCCTGCGTGATGAAATGGACCAGAGATGTATTGGATAAATCAAACAGATTGCTGACTTTAAACATCCGCTCCGCTTTGTCCACCCCGCTGTCGGTCAAGGAAACGCTGCGCGATTGGATATCGATGGTGTAATCCTCATTCGCTGTCAAACTTTTGGCAAATTGATCCGCGCGAATATATAAATTGGCACTGATTTGTTTGCCGCCGGAGATGATCAACGGTGTGCGGGCTTCATCGATCAAAATGGAGTCGACTTCATCGATCAAAGCATAGTTCAAACCACGTAAAACACGGTCTTCCTTTTTGGTGACCATATTGTCACGCAAATAATCAAATCCAAGTTCAGCATTGGTGGTATAGGTGATATCGCATTCATAGGCGGCACGTTTTTGGGCCGGAGTGAGCTGACGTAAATTCAACCCGACGGTCAAACCTAAGAATTCATACACCGGTCCGTTGATTTCCCGGTCACGTGACGCCAGATATTCATTGACGGTGACCACATGCACCCCTTGACCGGTCAACGCATTGAGATATACCGGCATCGTTTCAGTCAACGTTTTTCCTTCACCGGTCTTCATTTCGGCAATATCCCCTTGATGCAAAACATAGGCACCCATCAGCTGGACATGAAATGGGGTCATGTGCAACACCCGGGTGCAGGCTTCACGCACGAGGGCAAAGGCTTCGATCAGAATATCATCCAAAGTTGATCCATTGGCTAAACGATCTTTGAATTCTTGGGTCTTGGCTTTTAATTGGTCATCGGAAAGGGATGCCATGGTTTGAGCCAGAGCATCGACTTCTTTCATTTTTTTATCGATGGTGTTGACTCGGCGTTGGTCACCGTTCAACAGATTTTTCAGGAAATTGGGCATGGTTAACCTCCACAACTAGCAAATACGCAAAGTATTATATCCTATACGATCGATTTTTTTATGGTTTAACCATGTGTTTGAGGTGTTTAGCCAGCACAAGGATACGGATATCGGTTATTCCGATGGTTTTTAATGCATGGATACAGGCAATAAGGGTGGAGCCGGTTATGCATACATCATCAAACAGGATCACTTTTTTCGAGATGGTTTGAAAAGGTTTGATGTGGATCTCGATGGATTGGCGTTGGATATATGTTCTCTGTTTCTGTTGGGATTGATCCAAACGATAGAAGGGATGAAGGATTTGGGGATGCAATGGTTTGACCATTCGATCCAATGTATGAAATCCTCTTTCTTTCATCACATTTAACGATGAGGGTGCCATCAATAATGGTCGTCGAGCGATATACAACTTCAGTTTTAACAATGATACAGGTAAAAAGGCCGGTGCTAGTGTGATATCTTGCATGGTTTTATACTGATAGAGCATATCCTGGATGGTTTGATCATATTCATAAATGGTTAGACCAGAGCATCCTTCCAGTTGGAAGGATGCATAAACTGGTTTTAACAATGATCGACATTTGGGACACAATACATCATGGCCAAAAAAGATTTGATACGGATTTTGACCCAAATATATGGATTGGTCACACCATTGACAATGTGTGGTTTGCATACTGGATCCTTTCAATGCAATCATGGATCGCATCGCTGCGTTTTAGACAAAGGAAAAGACACCGTCCTTGATAATATTGGGGATGCCGGCCGACACGGCCGGCCATCTGCTGCAATGCTGCCTGATCGAATATTGGATGGTCGGCTTGATAGATCAAAACATCGATATCAATAAACGTGACCCCTCTTTCCAATACACTGGTCGAAATCAATATGGGATATTCTTTATTGCGAAATGATTCGACCAACGTCTCCTTGGTTTGAGTCTGACTGGTTAAATACTGACAGTTGAATACGGGTTTGAGCCATTGATATAACATCTTGGCCATATGGATGGTTGGAACAAAAATCAATACAGAACGCTTTGCTGTATGTAAAAACCACAGTAGTTTCATCCATAGCATCCACACAAAACCATAGAATGCCTGTGGTACGACCATGGGTTTATTGGTATAACGACTGTTTAATTCCACAACCGATAAATCCTTGCTTTTTACCCGATTCAGTAATGATCGACTCGGTGTTGCTGTGGAATAGATCATCCTGCCCTTTCGCGTCCGTTGGACAATGGATTCCAATATGGCATTCCCTTTATACGGGAATGCATCCGGCTCATCCAAGATCAATAAATCAAAAGCTTTCGGATACCGCACCGCCTGATGGGTGGTTGCAACCACGATATCTCCGATCAGATCATCCTGGTATCCACCACATACGGCAACGACTTTGGCGTGAGCAAACGCATTCGCCAAACGCTGCTTGACTTCTAAGACGACTTGTCGTCGAGGGATCAAAAATCCCACCCGACCACCGCACGATAATGTGTATTGGATCGAATCCATCATCATTTCGGTCTTACCTGCCCCACATACCGCCCATAACAGCACATCATGGCCATGTTGGAGCTTGGCTAACACCTTTGCAGCACAGTCTTTCTGTGCTTTTGATAATGCGTAATCCAGTTGATAATCACTGATGTTTATATCATGTACCATTTCCTGCATGGTCAAGGCTTCGCGGACATAATGGATGCATTTCTTACAGACGATCTTGGTTCCAACCATGAATACTGTGGTCGGATCATCATTCCCACATATCGGACAAATCAAATCATTGCTCATACTCCTTAAGAGACACAAATCATGATTTATGCCATCGATTCGTATGGTTTAACCATGAAATAATCCATACACTCCATGCTACAATCAAAGCCATGAAAACAAAACCCGATATCAAAGCCGTCTTTGTCGATGTTGACGGCACATTGCTGACCTGTGCTCAAACCGTCGACCCCAGAACGATCGAATCCATCAAAAAAATCAGAGAAAAGGGAATACTATTTGGTTTGGCCACCGGCAGAGATGCTACCAGTTGCGAAACATTAATCGAAACCCATTGGAATCTATCCGGATTGGTGGATTTGATCGTGGGTACCTCTGGTGCTGCACTAATGGATAATATCCATCACACGTATCAATCCAGTTATCCGTTAAGCGGTGAATTGATCACTTCTATCATGGATCATTTCAAAGATCTTCCGGTCAATTTCTGTATCCCTGATTCTGGTGTATTGGTTGGACCAAAGGATGATGAATTATTGCGTGGTTTAGCCAAAGCTGACAATGTATCATACCGAGTCGAAGATTACACCACTTATCTTTCGGGTAAAGACCACAGTAAGTTGATCATCATCTGCAATCCGGAAGATATGGAAAAAATCATTGAACGGGGTTCAACCTTCCATAACGATGCGTTCCGTTCCCAAGGACTTAAAACCTGTGCCATTTTATACGAATACATGGATTCCAGGGTAAGCAAGACCAGTGGGATCGAACAGATCCTCAAACCCTTTGGTCTGACCATGGATAACGTCATGGTCTTTGGTGATGAAGACAATGATATCGATATGTTGACCAATGCTGCCATCGGCATCGTCATGGCCAATGGTTCAACCAATGCCAAAAATGCTGCCGATGAAATCACCGACAGCAATGATGACAATGGTATCGGAAATGCACTGGACCGATACTTTCACCTTTAAACCTTTGAAGAAATATTGATTTTACATTCGATCATTTTGAAGAAATGTCGATTCTTGTTGAAAATCATTTTGAAATAATGCAATTGATATGGGAAAACACCCGATAAATACAGACTTTTCGATTATGCTTGAATCAAGGATTATCTATGAAGTATTTTTATCGAAAAAAGATGTGGATTATAAAGATGGCATTCGCTATTTGCCCGTGTATTTTGCACCGTTATTTTTGGAAAAGAATCCAACTGAATGAAATAAAAGCCATGCGCATGGTTTTTATTTGATCTCAATAATATTTGGTTTACCGAAATAATGCATTTCACTTGGATGATGGGAAACCCAGATAATGGTTTTACCAGTGCATACCTTAAGCAAATAATCCATGACCGTCTGTTCGGTTTTTTCATCCATGCCTTTCAACGCTTCATCCGCGATCAGTAAATCAAAATCCACCAATAATGCCCTTAATATGGCGACGCGACGGGCCATCCCACCGGAACATTCACGGATGCTTTTATGACGATCATCATATAATCCAAACCCATGCAAACCATCATCCAGGCGTTGGTTGAAACCATCATCATCTTTTGGTTTGACCAAACGCAGATTGTTCAGGATGGATAATGGTTCGACCAGATGATCCTGTTGGAAGATCATGGAGAGTCGATAATCATTTAACCCTTCAATGGTTCCTTCATATGCTTCCAAAGATGCCAGGATACGACATAGTGTGGTTTTACCAATGGCAGATGGACCAGTGATAAAGGTGGTTTGACCATTTGGAATAGTGGCATTGAAATCCTGGAATATGGTGATCTCATCATATACTTTGGATAAATGTTCAATGGTAATATCCTTCATTTTCCATTGATCCTTTCCATGGTTAACACCATCAATCGATGAATCAGATATCGAATCAATATGGATAAGACCACGATCACTGCGGTATATGCCAATAGATCCGCTGAAGCCAGAAAAATTTTCGCTTGATAAAGATAACTGCCTAACGAATGATCGGGAAGTCCGATCAATTCGGCTGCAATACCGGCTTTAAAGCATAAGGAGATGCCCATGGTCAAACCAGTGGATAACCAGGGAAGTAATTGTGGTGCCACGATAAAACGCAGATGGTTGAAACCATGAACATGGAATATCGTGGATACATCATTCAATCCGCGATCCAAATGGTTCAATCCATTGCATAACTGGATATACATCAATGGCGCAACCATCAATGCACTGATGATCATCGATAAATATTGACTGGGATACCAGATCAATACCAGAATGATGAAACTGGCAACAGGGATGGTTTGAACCAAATGCATCAAGGGTGATATCCATGCATCGATCCATGGATAACGATATTGCAGCATGGATAACACCGATGCAACCACTGCACCAATGGTAAAACCAATTAAAATCCGTAATGTACTGTTCAATAGCGCTTGATAGAATTCAAACTGGCCCAACCAATACACCAATGATCGAACCACTGCAATCGGTGAGGCCAGCAATAAACTGGAATCCACCACCATAGCCATGATCTGCCATACCAGTATCCAAAATATGATCGGTATAAGTTTTGATGGTTTCACCATTACGCTCCATAATAGAAATCATCATTGGGAAGTCCTCCCCCGATACTTTGTGGATTTGCATCATAAAGCACACTCAAGTATCCACTCAATACATCTTTCATTTCACTTTTTGTGATACAGACCATATGACAATATGGAATCGCTTTTGCAGCAATGGACGCATTGACGATATCGTAGCCTTCGATCCATGTGGATGCTTCATCGACATGGTTGTTGACATAATCCACACTGTGGTCATAGTCAATTAAGAATTGTTCGATTATATCGGGATATTGTTCGATAAATTCACTTCGAGCCACCATCACCCCAGTGACCATGGTCGAACCATTGTTCAATTGATCCCAAGCATCCGTCAAATCGATATCGATGGTCAAACCATCGATCTGATTTAAAGCTGAAGTGACAAATGGTTGGGGTAACATTGCTATGGTATATTGACCAGAAGCCAGTGATGCGACTACTTCACTCTGTTCACTTTTCCATTCCACAAAGACATCTTCACCAATGGTTAGACCATATTGATCCAACAAGTATTCCAAGGCATACTGTGGGGTAGAGTCTTTACCGGAAGCCACGATGGTTTGACCATTTAGATCTTCCATGGTTTCAACCACTCCCCCAACGGATACAATGGATAAAACCCCCAATGTATTCAACGCGATGACTTTGATATCCCCATCACTGTTGTTATAAACCACACTGGCCACATTGGCCGGCAATGCGGCAATATCCACATTGCCTTGAACCAAAGCTGCGGTGATGGCATCAGCTGCCCCTTCAATGGTATAGGTATAATTCAAATCGACCATTTCAGAATCAATATCATGATAGAGTTTGACCAATCCCATGGATGTTGGACCTTTCATGGATGCGATACGGATTGTTTCCGGTTGATCCATGGATGAAGGAGCATTGGAAGTTACAGAGGTGGATGGTTGAACGGTTGTACTGGTACAACCCGAAAGTAATGTGACCATTACCATGGATAAATATGATTTGAGTTTCATGGTTATATCCTCTTCTTTTTGATTGCTTTTAGTCTACACCCTTTTTCAAATCTATGGTCAAACCATGCATTGTTATGGTTTGTTCACTCTTATTTTAATGGTTCCACCAAGACTTAACCTGGATTTAACCATTGAAAATATCGCTATCGCTTAAAATAGTAGCGATTTTATATAGATCCACTAGTTAAAGGAGTTTGTCATGCATCCAGTCGGCATCATCGATTTAGGCAGTAATACGGTTCGTTTGTCCATCTATACCGTGGATCAAACCAACCACTTTGAAAATCTGCTCAATAAAAAAGAAACCGTCGGTTTAGCCGGTTATATCGAAAACGGACGAATGAGCGAAGCCGGCATCAGCCGGGCAATCGCCACATTATCCCGTTTTAAAACCATCTTGGAAGGATTCAACATCAGCGATGTCCATGTATTAGCCACCGCACCTTTGCGCAATATTGACAATACCAGTGAATGCATTGATCGTATCCAATTCCATACCGGATTGAATATCGATTTGCTTAGTGGAGAAGAAGAAGCCACATTGGATTTTGATGGCGCCATGTTATGTACCGATTTATCCGATGGTTTACTCATCGATATCGGTGGTGGATCCACCGAATTGGTCTGTTTCAAAGACCGTTCCATCTTGCAAGCCGTTTCCTTACCCATTGGTTCATTAAGCGGCTATACCCGTTATTTCAAAACACTGACCCCTTCTAAAAAACAAATCAAAGCCTTAAAGGAAAACGTCAAGGAATTATTATCTGTCGCAGATTTTATCAAAACACAGAATACTTCCAATGCTGTCGGTGTGGGTGGATCGATCCGGGCGGTCAATAAATGTTTCAAACGTTTACATTCCCTCAATGAAAATATGGTTTTAACCACCCAGCAGATCAATGAATTATATAAATTGATCAAAACCATGGATGATGATGGGTTGAATCTCGTATTAAAGGCCGCACCGGATCGCATCCACACCATCATCTCTGGTATGACCATCTTAACCACCATTCTCAATCATTTTGATGTATTGAATTTAACCATCTCTTCCTATGGTGTCCGGGAAGGCTATTTGAATCAATGGTTAAACCATCAGGAGTTACACCATGGCGCGTGATTACAGCTATACCCAAAATCGTGAACTATCCTGGTTGAAATTTGACCAGCGTGTCATGGAAGAAGCCACCATTCCATCCGTTCCTTTATTCGAACGTTGCAAATTTTTAAGTATCTTCTGCAGCAACCTTGATGAATTTTTCATGATCCGTGTCGGTTCACTGAATGATCTAAACGATGAAAAAAATGATCATGTGGATAACAAAAGCGGCATGAGCGACGCTGAACAATTGGATGCCATTAATGAAACCGTCGCCAAACTGACCATAAAAAAAGACATTGTATACCATGGTCTAACCACCGAACTCGAACGAAATGGCATCATCATTGCCGATCCTATGGTTTTAGACAAAGATGAAAAGAAAGTCATCTCCCGTTATTTCAAGGATCGGATCGCCCCGATCCTTTCCCCGATGATCATCGACGCGCATCACCCCTTTCCGCATCTGATCAACAACCGATTGTATGTGATCTCCTTATTGAAACACAATGAAGGCAAACAGCTTGGAATCGTGATGGTTCCAACCACGAATCGTCTGGTTGAAATCAGCGAAAACAACTTCATCCTGTTGGAAAATTTGATCAATGCACGCATCAAAGATCTTTATCCCGCAAGGGATGTATTATCATCTGCCGTGATCCGCGTCACCCGCAATGGGGATATTGATGTCAATGATGAGATCCTGGATCAAATGGATGATTACCGGGATGCGATGAAACAAGTGTTGAAGCAACGTCGTCGTTTGGCACCGGTTCGACTAGAAATCCAAGGAACATTAAAAAAGGATGTAGTCGATTCATTGTCGAAATGGTTAAACCTTGAGAAAAACCAGGTATATACCATGGAATGTCCATTGGACATGAGTTTCATGTATCCCTTGGCATCACGGTATGAAAAATCATTACCCACCTTATTCTATCCACCTTTTGCACCCCAATTGCCATCGTGGTACAACAGCGATGAGTCGATGATCAATACCATTCAGAAAAAAGATCAATTGTTGTATTACCCCTATGAATCTTCCACCCCGTTTTTACGATTACTGAAAAACGCCGCGGAAGATCCGCGGGTGGTTTCAATCAAGATCACGCTGTATCGACTGGCCAGCAATTCAAAAATCGTGGAATATCTGTTGCAAGCGGCTGAAAACGGTAAGGAAGTCGCTGTATTGATCGAATTGAAAGCCCGATTTGACGAACAGCACAACATTGATTGGGCCAAGGAACTGGAAGATGGTGGTTGTCGGGTTTTCTATGGTTTCGATGAGTTGAAAGTCCATAGCAAGATTTGTCTGATCACTTATCAAACCACGCACCATATCCGTTATATCGTTCAGATCGGTACTGGCAATTACAATGAAAAGACCATGAAACTTTATACCGATCTGACCTTGATGACCTCCAATCCAAACATTGCCGAAGATGCCGTTGCATTCTTCAACAATATGGCTTTAGGGAATCTGAATGGTCAATACCATGAATTATTGGTTGCCCCCAATCATCTGAAAAATGAAATCATCGCCAAGATCGATGATCAAATTGCCTTAGCCCGAAACGGTCAGTCCGCATATATCTTTATGAAACTCAACTCATTATCCGATGTGGATATCATCGATAAACTTGTGGAAGCCAGTATCGCCAATGTCAAAATCGATATGGTCATCCGTGGTATCTGCTGCATGATTCCACAAATCCCTGGTAAGACGGAAAATATCACCATTCGATCCATTGTTGGACGTTATCTCGAACATGCACGAATCTATGTATTCGGAAGACGTGGTCAGGACCAGATCTACATTGCATCTGCCGACATGATGACACGAAATACCGAAAACCGAGTAGAAGTGGGTGTCCCCATTTATGATAGTGATGTGCGTCAGCGTATTTATCAGATCATTGACATTTCCTTATCGGATACCATCGGGGCCCGGATATTGGGTAGTGATGGTGAATACCATCCAGTTCAATCCGATGAAAAACCATACGCCTCCCAGGATGAATTCATGAAACTGGCAATATCAAATGCATCACAAGGTAAAACGCGGCGCAAATTACCCGCGTGGAAGAAATTCTTTCGAATACTTGGACAATAGATCATGCAAACAGGATTGGTTTTTTCACAAAAAATGATTTAAAACGATGGGATTGTATTTATGAGTCAGACCAATTAGACATATCGATCCACGTATCAAGCGAATCAATTTTCTGAATACTCACCGCATAGTCCAGATAATCCAAATATGAATTGATTACTAGAGAATCTGGAAAACTTGCCGTCAAAATTGCCCATTGGAAGTTGGTAGGTTCCTCTCCCATAGTGGTCAACTCATCCTTACGTATTTTTGCCACGGGATCCATTGACCAATTTCCATCAAATTGTGGCAATAATGTTAAATAATATACGTCAAGGGTATTTGCATTTATACCAACCAACATTTGATTTCCATCGATCCACGGATTTCCTTCAATATAAAACTCTGGAATGCCTAAAATTTCAGATTGCGCTTGGTAAAAATGAGAAAATTCAGTCGCTGTATACTGATCATATCGATTTATCGTTTTTGTCGAAACCATAAGATCGCTTGTAATTTTCGTTACTCCGCAACGCACAGATGAACATCCTGAAATCGTAATAGTAAGAAATAATAAAACAAAATTACTAATGATGCTTGGCAATATACACTTTTTCATCGGCGAGCCTCAAAATATCTTCATCGTGTGATGCAATGATCACACAACCTCCTTTTTTTGCCAAATTTTGTAGAAGTTTTATAATCACATTTTTATTTTGTGCATCCAGATTTGCTGTAGGTTCATCTGCGAGAATCAAGTCACTGTTTTTAAGAAGTATCCGTGCAAAAGCAACCCGTTGCTGCTCTCCACCGCTCAGTTCATAAACATAGCGATCTAATACATCCGTTAATCCGACTTCTAACAATGCGTTTTGCATGACTTCACGACAATTTCGTAACCGATCAAAGCGATATAGAATTTTTAAGTTGGTAAATACCGTTTCATTTTCCATCAATCCAAAGTCTTGAAACATAAACCCACATTGATTTCGTAGAAAATACCTTCTTTGTCTTGAAGTACTAATTAAATTTCCATCGTACAAAATCTTTCCTGAATCATATTTTTCCAACTGACCAATAATATTGATCAAAGTGGTTTTCCCCGATCCACTCGGACCATAGAGACAATAAAGACGTTTGGATTCCGCATGAAAATTGAAATCATCCAATACGATATGTTTGCCATATGCTTTTTTTAGCGCTTTACACTCAATTATCACTTGGTCCTCCTTTGGCAAAAATAAGAATAATATGCATAAAGACAAATTTCACACCCTAAAAAAAACAGTAATGAAATCATCGATGACAACAATGAAGATCGATTTATAATCAATGAACAAATAACAAATGTCATCGGGATTAGAAAGAATCTTAAAAGATAGTCCCCCACCTTATATGCTGGTTTCCCTTCGATATAATTCAAGAAATACCTTGTTTTATTATCGCTATAGTCGCTAATGAAAACTATCATCGATACCATAAGATAAGCAATTACTAGCAATATCGGTGTGGCTAAACTATGTACATTGGCATTTTGAACAACATCAACGTAAGCTTGATAGTCATTACGCAGCGATCTAACCCGATATGGTGATTCAAGATTAAATTTTTCAAATATTGAATCCACCTTATTTCGCACTTCATCTAAAGATAAATCAGAAACAAGAAAATCTCCATAGACTTCACCAAGTTGAGAACGATATTCCGGGTGAATTATTAGCGGAATATCTTTTGCACAATTAGAATATAATAAATCGCCTAAATCATAAGAAAATAATGGTTCAGTACATTCTATTGCCACAACAATGTAGTTAGGATACAAGGATTCATACTTTTCAACTTCGTAATCCGCCCCATCTGATACAAATATGTATCCTGTATAAATATCATAATCTGTGGGTAAGACATTAATCATATCTGCAAATTCAGCAGAGATTTCATACCATTCCAGTTCATCTTCCGTTACCATCATCGGATTTCTATTACTCACTTTCGCGAAAGAAAAAAGATTAAATTCATGGATCAGTTCTTTACGAATTTCAATAGTTTCAGGGAAGCCAAGATGATTATCAAATAGTGTAGAACCCGTATTACCAGAGAAATAATAATAGGAAGATAATTCACTTTGAACAGCCGCTTCATTTACCCAAATATGCACACAATTCGACAAAGTTATTAAACTATTTAAGACAAACGGACTTAAATAAAGCAAAATAAAACCTTTTGAAAATACCAACGCATTCGTGATGCTAGACTGTTTATTTGCACCTTTTATGGTGGATAGAATCGGTATTGTTCTAAATATGTAAATATAGAAAGCCGAGAAAAACAAAGTAAGACATATTATTTGGAATAGTTCTAAAGAATAAACAAACGCTATAACTAAAAATGTATATAAATTCCAACCGTATAAAAGACCAAAGGCACACAAAAATAAAGCCCATAATACTAAGATATTTTTTATATAACTCGATAAAAAGAATTTTCTATAAATATCAAAATTTGAATATCCCTGGACTTTTAGGAGAGAGATTTTTCTTACGAAAGTAAGTAAAATACATAATAACAACAAGGTGCCAATAACAACTAAAGCTATTTTTACACCCAACGACTGAAATAAGGTTTGATCAAAATAGGCAATAAATGTGGTTTCAACATTGTGCTCTATTTCTTCATTATAACTATTTATAGATATCAAGACGCCTTGACAATTATTAGACAACTGCTGAATAAATGAATCCAATTTATACTGTTGTCCATTCTTATAAACAAAATTATATAAGGATCCCGGAGCTAAATCATCATAAATGCGCCCATAGTACAGTGTTTCATTTATCCCTGGCCACGTTACAATACGTAAACTCTTGTTTTCAGAATCGCTTGAATAAGCAAACGAGGAAGCGTTGACAGACAACGCATCCTCGATTAACAAATTTTGCTGGCCAAATCCGTTACTTGTGGAATAGATCGCTGTCTCTGTTAACGAAAGTGCAGTATCCACATGTAATTTATAAACAATCACATCATTCGATATAGCTGCATTATTGATGAGTTCGTTAACCTCATGCCGATCAAAATCTACATGTGAAAAATCAATAAAACCACTAACAGTTGTATACCCCTGTCTACTATAAAAATCAGAAAGACGATAGACGGTATTGACTGAGTAAGTATTGATTGGAGTTGCTGAAAAGAATATGGCAATCAATACTTCTAAAATAGATAACACCAAGATGCACAATCGAAAACGAGATATTTTCATCTATAACACTCACTATTGGACCAAATAATCAATTGTGGAGTATGTAGAACTCCAAAGAAAATGCACGTGATTAGAATGAGTGCCACTCTTCTCGTTGTACTGTCCAACGTAAGTGTCAGCTCCACAAGTGAAAGAATCACTGTTCGCAATGCCCACACATGGCTTGTAAACGTTTGCGCCGGTTTTATTAGTAACACCAGTCCAATACGTATGAATATCATTCTGATCCCAGTAAATCATATGAACACGTGAATCATCAATTTCGCCTGTAGAAGCGCCAACGAACGAAAATCCAAATGTCATGAAAATCGCCAAAAGGCAGGAAAACAAAACTAGCCCATTGTTTCTCCTTTTATTTTCCATGGTGTCCTCCTTCAATATTTTTAAACATTCACATTTTTTAAATCACCAATACAAGCAACCGATTTTATAAGAGCGAATCGGATGCTTGTCCTTTATATCTCCATTTTTATACCTTTGTATCATACAAAACCTCTCAGATAATTAGTACGCATTTTAATTAATTACATTATAACCCTTTTTAAGATGATTTTAAGTTTATTTGAGTTCGGGACTTTGACAAAATCCATCCCTATAAATAATCCAAAAATAGAAAAGAAGCTCGATTTTATCGAGTTTTTTTATTGTCAAGTCAAAAAATTTTTGCGTTCTTAATGTTCTTAATCGTTCTTAATATGGTATAATAGAGCCATGTATT
>CALVGN010000033.1 GCA_944327105.1 uncultured Erysipelotrichaceae bacterium
GTGATCTTATCCCATGGATTTGGTGGTTCTTATGCAGAAATGGCGCCGTATGCCGCAGATCTGGCCAATATCGGCTATCTGGCACTGGTATATGATTTTACCGGTGGTTCCACTTTTTCCCGTTCCAGTGGTTCAACCATGGAGATGACCATTACCAACCAATGTGATGATTTAACCACAATGATCCAATGGATTCGCTTAAGAGAAGATGTGGATCAAGATAAACTGGTAGTCATTGGTGAAAGTCAAGGTGGTTTGGTCAGTGCATTGGTTGGTGTGGACCATCCACAATGGTTCAACCACTTGATCCTGATCTATCCTGCATTCTGTATTCCCGATGATGCGAGAAGAAAGTACCCAAACAAAAAGAATATCCCTTCGCGCAGTGAATTCTGGGGAACGCCTTTATCCGCAAACTATTATCTGGATGTCTATGATTTAGATATCTATTCAAAACTGAATGGTTATACCAAACCGGTATTGATCGTTCATGGTAGCAAAGACCATGTCGTGGATATCAGTTATTCACAAAAGGCCATTCAAACCTATCCCAATGCGACGTTAATACCCATTGCCAATGCCGATCATGGCTTCCGTGGCAAACAACGGGATATGGCCAGTGCGATCATCATTGATTATCTGAAACGCCATTAGTTTGATCCATGGTTGAAACCATGGATCACAATTAAGCCAATCAAAGATATCATCAAGATTATCCCTGGGATAATCAGATGAACATAAAATGGTGCGGAATATGCTGCATACACTTGCGGATGATTCATATGATCCACGACCCGGTAAAATATGGTTGCACCACTGACCCCAGCAAAACAACCACAGACGATACTGATGAATTGTCGTTTCATATCGAAATTATACCATCAAAATACCCCCATGATCCTTTAGATCATGGGGGTATGATTCATCCACTGGCGAAGACGGTGGGATTCGAACCCACGGACCGCCTTGCAGCGATCAACCGATTTCGAATCGGTCTCGTTATAACCACTTCGATACGTCTTCGTTAAAAAAAGTGGGCGAAACTATCGCCCACTTATTTTATCCAAAATTACTTGGTTGCGTCAATGATAGCCTTGAAGCTGTCTTCCTTCAAAGAAGCACCGCCGATCAATGCCCCATCGATATCCGGCTGAGCCATGTAATCTTTGATGTTTTCCGGTTTGACGGAACCACCATACTGCACACGTACTTTTTCTGCCGCATCGTCACCAAACATTTCACGCACGACATCACGGACAGCTTTGCAGCAGTTTTCCGCAATTTCCTTATTGGCGCTCTTACCGGTTCCGATCGCCCAGATCGGTTCATATGCAATGACCATGGAACCAACCTGTTGCGCAGTCAAGCCATCCAGACCGCCATGCAGTTGGTCGTGGATGACCGTCATGGTTTCGCCTGCATCGAATTGTGCCTCGGTTTCACCAATGCACATGATCGGCATGATCCCGGCTTCAAACAACCGCTTGGCTTTCAGATTGACGGTTTCATCGGTTTCAGCAAACATCTGACGACGTTCGGAGTGACCGATGATGCAGGCATCGACACCCAATTCGACCAGCATCGGAACGCTGACTTCACCGGTGTATGCACCATTGTCCTTGAAATGGCAGTTTTCTGCGGCAACGACCATGTGTTTTTTATTGGCCACACAGGTGCCGACACAGGTAAACGGTGCACCGATACCGTATGTCGCGGCTTCATTGCCATCCAGATAGGATTCAACAGCTTCAAAGAAGGCTTTGGCTTCGCTGTTGAGTTTGTTCATTTTCCAGTTACCGACGATGATGGGTTTTCTCATGATCTATTTCTCCTCGATAATGGCAATACCCGGTAATTCTTTGCCTTCCATGTATTCCAGGGAAGCGCCGCCACCGGTGGAAATGTGAGTGAACTTGTCGGCATAGCCCAAGTTTTTGGCTGCGGAAGCCGAATCACCACCACCGATGATGCTCATGCAATCATCCAGATTGGCAATGGCTTCACAGACACCAATGGTACCTTTCGCAAATTCGGGTTTTTCAAAGACACCCATCGGGCCGTTCCAGAAAACGGTTTTTGCGCCAGAAAGCTGTTCTTTGAAGTACGCGATGGTCTTTGGACCGATATCCAGTCCCATATAACCATCCGGGATCGCGTTGGCGTCAACGGTTTTGACATCGGTTGGATTGTCGAAATCATTGGCAACTACGGTATCGACTGGTAAAACCAGTTTATCACCGGCTTTATCCAGGAATGATTTAGCGACTTCGACTTTGTCTTCTTCCAGCAAGCTGGTTCCAACATTCCATCCCTTGGCTTTGTAGAATGTATACGCCATGCCACCGCCGACGATGACTTTATCGGCAATCTTGAGCAGATTTTCAATGACACCGATCTTATCGGAAACCTTGGCACCACCCAAAACAGCCACAAACGGATGCTTGGGATCATCCAATGCTGTACCTAAGTATTTGAGTTCCTTTTCAATCAAGAAACCGACAGCAGATGGCAGATGGGTCGGGATACCAACTGTAGAAGCGTGGGCTCTATGGACTGAACCAAATGCATCGGAGACATACAGATCGGCTAAGGAAGCCCAATACGCACCCAATTCCGGATCGTTTTTGGATTCACCCTTTTCATAGCGGGTATTCTGCATCAGCACGATATCGCCTTCAGCCATGGCATTGACGGCATTTTCTAAAGCTTCTCCGCGAGTGGCATTCACAAATGTCACTTTATGGTTGGGAACCAGCTCTTGCAGGCGCTTGCCGACGATGGACATATCATTTTTTGCTTTGTCCTTTTCACATTTTTCAGGATCTTTGTGATCCACTTTACCCAAGTGGCTCAACAGGATTACTTTGGCATGATGATCTGCCAGGTAATTGATGGTCGGCAATGCGGCACGAATTCGATTATCATCGGTGATTTCTTCACCTTTGTGCGGCACATTGAAGTCGACACGAACAATGACTTTTTTACCTTCGACCTGTAAGTCGGTCACACTTTTTTTTGCCATAATCATTCCTCCTATATGACGCTTCAATTATATCATCAAACATTTTGTCAAAAGATGGACAACAGACGAAATGTTTGAATTTATGATCCGACTCAATCATTCCATGATCGTATCCATATGACTTTTTTGCTTATTTTGACCAATCAATCGGTGTTTGTTGATGATCCGTTAACCATTGATTGATCGTGGAAAATGGCTTTGATCCAAAGAAACCGCGATGGGCCGACAAAGGAGAAGGATGGTTAGACTCCAAGATGCCATGGTGGGTCATATCAATCCATTGCTTGGCAACCTGAGCCTTTTTGCCCCACAACACAAAAATCATCGGTGTTTCGCGCTGATTGAGTTCTTTGATCGTATCTTCAAAAAAGATATCCCATCCAAACTTCGCGTGGCTCAGTGCCTTGCCCACCCGAACCGTTAATATGGAGTTGATCAGAAAAACGCCTTGAGCCGCCCACCCTTCAAGGCACCCGTTGTCAAAATGATCCACCTCCAGATCATTTTTCAATTCTGTAAAAATATTGCGCAGGCTTGGTGGTAGCGGAAAACCCTTCGGCACTGAAAACGACAACCCTTGCGCCTGCCCGATTTCGTGATAAGGATCTTGACCGATGATGACGACTTTTACTGCATCGTAGGGGGTCAGTTTAAACGCATTGAGCCGATCATTGGGTTTAGGAAACACCAAATGGTGTTTCTCATCCTGTGCAATCGCCTCCTCCAGTTTTTCAAAATACGGTTGCTCCATTTCCCGGGCAATAAAATCTTTCCAATGCTGATCCATAAAAACAATTCCTTTCTGAATGATGTGAATAATCGTCTTTTGTCAAAGCCACTCAATCGTTTGATCAAAGAATAAACAACGGAAGAAAACGGTCAGTCCGAAGGAACTGACCGTTGCTGTTTTCTGTCAAAGTGGATCCATTCAATGGATCATTCACCCAACATCACATGCCGCATAAACGCCTTCACACTGGCTTCCAGTGTATCACAAGCATCCTGGTTTTCACCTTTAATGCAGAAGTAGACCTTGCACTTGGGCTCGGTTCCACTTGGACGGACAGCGACCCACGAGCCGTTGTCGAGCTGATATTTCAATACATCGGAGATGTCAAATCCCGTCAATTCACTTTCAACGCCACCATCCCAGATCACGCAAGTCTTGAAGTCCCAACGCTTGACCACTTTATGGCCGGCAATTTCGGTAAGTGGATGCGCATGCAGATTTCCCATCATGGCAGCCAATTGCTTCGCACCGGATTCACCGGGGAGCGCAATGCTCATCTGGCTTTCCTTGAATGTGCCGAATCGTGCATACAGATCATGCAACACATCCACCAAAGTCTTTCCCTGATGCTTGTAGAAACATGCGGCTTCAGCCAACATCAGACAAGCCTGCGGGGAGTCTTTGTCCCGAACGAACGGACTGATCAACGAACCATAGGATTCTTCATAACCAAACACATATTCTTTGTCACCGCTTTGTTCATGCTGATGGACCTTGGAGCCGATATACTTGAATCCAGTCAGCGTCTTTTCAGTTTCCACACCATAGCTGGCGGCAATGATTTCACCAAGATCCGAAGTGACGACCGTGTTGAACATAACGCCATTTTTCGGCAATGTGCCAAGCGCTTTGCGCTGGCTCATGATATATTCGATCAATACCGCTCCGCTTTGGTTCCCGGTCAACAGTTGATAATCACCGTCGTGTTTGACGGCAACACCCATACGGTCTGCATCCGGGTCACACACCAATACCACATCGCAATCATGGGTCTTCGCCAGTTTGATGGCTTCCACATAGCTGCCAGGTTCTTCCGGGTTGGGCGATTCGGTTGCCGAAAAATCCGGATCGGGTACACATTGGCTTTCCACGGCATAGTAGGTATAACCGGCTTTGTCATAGACCGACTGAACGATACCGTTGGCGGTACCATGCTCCGGTGAGAAAGAAATAGAAATATTGGTTTTATCCAATTCCGGATGCAATTGAATGCCCAGCACCCGATTGATGTACGATTCATCCATTTCTTCACCCATGATATGGATCAATGCTTTCTGTTCATCCGTGAGATGGTATTCGATGGATAAGGGATCTTCAACAGCATTGACCGCTTCCACGACCTGGTTGGCCAGTTCAGGGATCAATTGGCATCCGGTTTCATCATAGAGTTTGTATCCGTTGTATTCTTTTGGATTATGCGATGCCGTGATCATGATCCCGCCAGCACAGTTTTTTTCACGAACTGCATAGGAAAGCATCGGTGTGGGGCGAAGATTGGCATAAACATACGACGGGATATTATAGGAAGCGAGCAGATTGGCACAATCAAATGCAAATTCCTGGGAGTGGTGACGATTGTCGTAGGAAATGGCCACACCACGTTCACTGTGGCCCCACTTCAAAAGGGTTTTGGCATAACCAACGGTTGCTTTGCGAATCGTAAACAGATTGATTCGATTGGTACCAGGGCCAAGCAGCCCGCGCATGCCGGCGGTTCCGAATGCGATATTGGTGTAGAATGCATCATTGAGTGCTTCTTCATTCATCGCATCAAGTTCAGCCTTGAGATCCTCGGTAAGATGAGTGCAGGATTTCCAGGATTGAATATCTTGTAACATAGTTTTGTCCTTTCTTATGACTACAGTATTCATTATAAGATGAAATGATGGATTTTGGGTAAGCGGTTTCATGTATCGAATCCGCTTGCTTGATTGCCCCCCCTTGTTTGATAAAATAATGGTGACAAACAAACGTACAATCTACGAACCAATACGATTCATGGAGGGAATAGCGATGAAAAAGAAAATGAATCTCATCTTAGCGGTAACGTTGCTTCTTCTACCAACCGCCTGTTCATCTTCCACTGATAGCGAAACGCTAACGCCAAGCGTCACAGCGGAAAATGCGCTCGCTATTGCACTGGATCAAACCAGCACGGATCAGATCCAAAAAATGCTCGATACCTTAACATCGTTGCAGGATGATCCGGTCGGTTTTCAAGTCAATTATTACCAACCCGGATCCAACACACTGGCTTTCCAAAATTTTTATGTACGTGCCGAAGATGTGCCACAAATGGAGAATAGTACATCTGCAACATTGGATGCACCAAGCGATGGGACGATGATCACACCATCCCAAAAGGAATTGGTGAATACCCAAATGATTGACTTCAATCATCAGTTGCTGACAATATTGACGGATGCATCCTATCAACCATCCAACGAAAAATCAGATACAGCCAATATAGTGCTTCATATTTTCAATGTGATGGATCAGCCCAACGATGTCTGCTTTGATGTGTATGCAGATGGTTCGATCACTGTTATCATCGATGAAAAAATCACTCATGCAACCGTGGATCAACAGGTGGTTGAAACCATTGATGATTTGTTTGAACCATTGATCCATACCTATAGCGGTGGACATTTCCATTGGGTAGATGATCTGGCTGTCTGAAGAATCATGGTCAAACCATAAAAAAGGATATCCATCGCCATGGATATCCTTTTAAATGGTTGGAACCATTAATTGTTAAACATCGGCAAACGGGAACGGATCACATTGAGAATACCTTTGGTATTGCGATGCAACAACACCTGAGGCAAATGCAACAGAAACGACACCCACACGTAAACCAAGATCCCTAAACTGCCTTTTAATGCCAGAATCAGAAAATTGACCACGATCCCACTGGTCGAACCATCGATCCCCAACAGATCAAAAATCACGAATACCCCGTTCATAGCCACCACACACACCATCACTTTGAATAGATGGAGGATATTCTTCCAATAACTCATCCCAAACCGATTGTTGATCGCCTTTAATGATAAGAAGATCAACACACAACTTGCCAATGCACTGGAAAGAATGGCACCCTGCCATCCCATATACTGTACCATCGGGAAAAAGCTGATCAATTTAAACGCAAATGTAATGGCCAGATAAATCAATACCTGTCCGCGCATCTTCAATGTCATCATCATGGAAGTACAAATCGGTGAAAAGGTTCCAGCGATCGCCACCGTGGTGCTCCATTGCAATACCGATGCACCCAAATCCAGATCCTTTGTCCCATAAAACAAAGAATAAATGGGTTTAGCCAGAAAACACAGGCACATGCATAACGGGATCCCGATATACATCACCACATCCAAACATTCGCCGATATAGCGTTTCAATTGTTTGATATCATGCCGCTCCAGTGCACTGGTCATATACGGAACGATCCCACTGGGAAATCCGGTCGCCAATACCTGCGGAATGGCGATCAAATGCAATGACTGATACTGGATCATGCCTAATATTTGCATGCCCTCTTCCTGGGTATAACCGACTTTAACGATCTCCCCCATAAAAAACGTATTATTGACGATATCCATCGAATTGCCCAATATCGATGCGATGGCAAAAGGCAGACCAAAGGCGATCAATTCCAACACCACTTTTTTAGCGCGAGCCGGCCGCTTGGTCTGGTTTCTCGCGGCACGGCGCACCCAGCCGATATTGGCTTTATCGAATTTAAAATAATAAATCAACGCAACCGCAGCCGCCAAAAATGTGGAAAACATCGCCATATAAATGGCATAGACGCCATCCAACTGCAAAACATAGACACAAAACGCACCCAGTGCCAACATGGAAAAGACGCGGACAAACTGTTCCAGCACCTGGGAAAACGCATAGGGTTTCAACTCTTTCAACCCCTGCCAGAAACAACGAAATGACGAAAGAAACGGAACGGTCAAAACGGACAATACCAGGATGCGAAACACATTGACCAATATGTCAATATCCGCGCTACTGGCTTGAGCACCCAACGCCTGTTTGGCCAGTGGATTGGCAATAAACAGAAATGTTACGCACAGGATAAACCCCATGCCCAGCATGATGGAAATGGCCAGCTTGCGCAACAGTAAAACGGTTTTGTAATCGTTGCGGGTAGCATATTTGCTCACCAATGCGGCAATGGCAAAGGGCAAGCCGGCAGAACAGATCTGAAGCAATATGTTGTAATAAGTATATCCGTACGAATAGAAGACCGTATTGTCGGCACCGGCCATACGGCTTAATGGGGAGACGTAAAGCAAGCCCAATGCCTTGGACACAAAAATCCCGGCGCTGCTGGTCAACGCGCCGGCAATGAAGGATTGTTTGATGCGGGGTGTCTCGTTGGAAGAATGGGTTTTATTGCTCATGCGGAAACTATTGTACTAAATCCTCACTGGTTTGGTAAAACTATCGTTGAATTCACAAAATTATCCGGTCGAACCATCTTCAAGCAGGTGTTTGATGGATTTGCCTTTGCTTAGATCATCGACCAGTTTATCCAGGATGCGAATATCTTTCATCAATGGATCATCCATGGATTCAATGGTCACACCACAGACTTTCCCGTTGACATTAAAACGCAACGGATTCATCCTTGGGGCATCGCTAAACAATTGACCATAGGAAATATCCGATGATTTCAAATGATCCAGTTCTTCTGTGGTATAACCACACATCCATTGGATAAGTTGATCCAATTCAACGGCTGTGTGGCCTTTGCGTTGCAACTTATTGACCAACAGACCATATATCTTCTGAAACGGCATAGATTTGACATCGATTTTGGGCATAAAGATCCTTTCTGCAACCAGAAATGAAGGGTCTTAAATGAAAAGCAGACTTGCCGTCTGCTTTTCATGTTAAGGATAAGGAATGCATTACAAGAATGTTGTGGTTCCATTTCCAATGACACGGGGGTCATTTGATATCAAAGATTACTTTGAATGATTTTGAATATTCGTGATGGGTCTACTGATATAGAAATTCATGTAAGATAAATTTCGGAACTTTCAAGTCAATCGGTCATGGGTGAATCTTTTTTGCTTTGCTTGTTTTACCACATCTGTCTCGCTTACATCGGTTGGGTAGACAACCGTACGGAACGTCGATTGATTTGAGTGGTGTACGTTTTAGTTTGTACTGTCCATGGGTCTGTACCTGAGTAACTGTGGTTTACAACCCAGTCCCTTTCTTCACCTACACCATACCATGGTTTGACCATTTGCAACACTTAATTTAATTAAATTTATGAAACCGTTTTCATAGATTGGATGATGATGGTTTGACCATCATATGAAATGGTCTGATCCGCATGTGCTTTGATACAGTAAGTTTCAAAGTATCGCTCTTCTGCCGGGATCCAACGTGTTTCAAAACCCGTCCAACAGTCTGGACCACCACGACCAATGATCCGTTTTTTCTGAAACGATGGATCAATGGTCAAAAACAGACGATACGTATGATTTGTATATCTTAGCAAGGGATGCATGCTGTAGGATCCTTCAATGATCAACAGTTGTCCATTGTAATGATGGTTTAAACCATAATGATTCGAATGTGCATCAAAGGGCACATAATCAAAACCATGGTATTGAATAAAAGGATCAATAACCTGATGTTGCAATCGGTTGTAATCCATATGATTCCCTGGGAAATCATCCATTCCCGCTCGCTGATCAAATGGCAGATAGAAATCATCCATATGCACCACTGGTGCTTTAAAAAAGTGCGCCATGGTCTCCCCCAGACGCGTTTTTCCAGAACCGCATCGTCCATCGATCAAAATGATATCGATTGCATCGGTTGAAACCATGCGTTGCATATGGTCCAACCATTGCTTAATCATGACTTTTGTCATATCTATCATGATAAAACAAAAAGGCGAGTTTTCGCTCGCCTTTACGCATCAATGCAATCGATTCGTTTTTATTGTGCACTTGCCTGATTCAGACAATCCGTAACTGCATCGAGAATACGGTTGCTGGTCAACGTTGAACCACTGATCGTATCCACATTGACACTGTTGTTTTCCACAATGATACCCGGCAGATCCGCTAATGCGGCATC
>CALVGN010000034.1 GCA_944327105.1 uncultured Erysipelotrichaceae bacterium
GACCACGACAAAGATCTGATAGAGAATATTGTAAAGATAATTGGTTACCAGTTTTTTATCCATTTCTTATCTATTTTAAACAGATTTTCACAATAAAAAGAATAAAAGTTATGTGAACAATCAAATCGATATCCCTATCTTCTAAATCATGTCGACACGTTCCTTGTCATTCCATAGTCATCCTTAAGTACTCATCCGACCGTTCCGGAACGCAAAAAAGAATCGTAATATTGCGCTGTCATTATTCGCCTGCTAAGGTAAACCCATAAAACAAATATTTTTTGAAGGATCTAGGCCTAATCCACTCATGATTTCATAAAAATATGGAGGATGAAAAATCGATGTTTAAAAAAATATTCACTTCCGCAGTGCTTATGTTAGGGTTGATCGCTGTTGCCCTTCCAATATCTGCAGAAAGTCTCTTGTCCGAAACTGGAATTGAAGTCCGTTTGGCACCATGCATTCACTGTGGCAAAGCTGGAGTACAGCCACCATCAACTTCCAGGCGAATCGACACCGCCCATGAACGCGTGTCCTGTATTCACGGGATGACCGGGATCGATGACAAAACGACCTGGGAAGACCAAGAAGGTTCTTTGTGTATCTATTGTGGTAATTACTCATGGCGCACAATTGCGACATATTATGAGTATTGCCACTTACTGCCTTAATTCGGGAGGTCAAGTATGAAGAAAATGCTCGCACTTGCATCGCTGCTTACCCTCTTTCTCTCGCTTCCTGTATGCGCTATAGAACATGTCTCATCTAAGACAATGATTGAACCGCGTGCATCGATTTGTCCATCTTGCGGACGAACAGGTATGAACCCAATCGGTCAGCCATACTTAGAAATCCTGACAGAGGTTGAAGTTCCGTGTGTTCACGGGCTAAATGGAATTGATATGTATTTCGAATTCCAGGAATTTCAAAATTACCAATGTACCTACTGTGGATATCAGTATGCTCGTTCCGTTGGACCAGTTCAATCCAAACATGACCATTTAATCCCATAGTTTGTAAGCGCGTTACCCAATGTAACGCACTTACACTTTATTGATACGTATAATATTCAAAATATTATCTAAATTGATAAGATTAACTTATGAACAAAGAAACATTGCACGAAATTGCGGCCACAAACGATGAAATAAAAAGATTGATACTATCGGTCCATTATCGTCGGCAGCACTGTTCATTATCTAAGTATGTAATTTTTTTAAAATCAAAAAGAATTGACGGGATTAATAAATCTTATCTGTATAAATTATTAAAAGCGCAAATTCCCCTTTCTGATGAATTATGCTATCAAATTTTAGAACTGTCACACGAAATTGACATTAACGCAACAAGCGATTATAAAAGTCTCTTCTATCAACTTCTCGATTGTGCAATACGCCTTAATCCAATCGAATTAAATGCGCTGCTTATAACTCTGCCAAATAAAGTTCACTTTTCACAATACGATTACTTTATTGCATGTAAGATATTGTCCGATTTATACAATAACAACGATGAAGCAAGGTACTTTGATGCACTTCGCTTTCTAGAACAATTTGATTTTTGTGATCCGTTCATTCAGATTGGACTGAAAACAATGACGTTTTCACATTTTTATTTTGAAGAAGGCATCCGACATGTTCCCTTGACAACATCACTAATCGATATTGCTTTATTGCAATCCAACACCAAGTTGAATGCTCTTCGACTCGCCATAGCCACCCTTAATAACACTTTTTATGCTCTGCAGCACTATGGTAAGCAGCCATTCGTACAAAGCAAAGCATTGCACGATTCTATCGATTTATTTTTATCATCCGGATATCTGTTCGCAAGTATTTTGACCAAAGTCCTTGAGTGCTATTCAAAACTTTGGACACCGGAATACAGTCAAGCAATTCAAACCGTTACGAACATTCATCATATTGCTCAAGAGCATAACTTTGCTTTATTACAAAAATACTGTAATGATTTTTTAATTGATGCATATTTCATGACTGAGAAATTTGACAAAGTACTTCAGCTTATTTCGAAACCCGATAATTACACCAATTCCAATCTAAAAAGCATTACATATATCATGACGCTCTATATAATCGATGATCCATTATGGTGGCGCTCTTTTGAGACAATCTGTAAATTTGACTTCCCAATCAGATTAAAAAAGCTGGTCGATTCTACTTTAATTTATTTTCAAATGATTCAGGAAAACAAAGCGCCACAACTTGTTTTAAACGCGTTTCATAATGTAATCGACTCCATACCGCAAATGATGTGGTTTGAAATTTCAACAAAACTGGTCATATTCATGAAATATTACAGTATAAAAAAACATCTGACCCAGCTTGAATTACCTTTAATGACCTGCCGATTACAACTGGCTAACGGCAACAACACTACTGATATTTTTGACTCGCTCTTCAATGTTATGGTATGAAACTGATCCGTATCACAAAATCCTTTGGTCAAACCATCGTACTGAATTCCGTTAATCTAGATTTAAATAAGAACGGAATCGTTTTTATTTCGGGTGATAGCGGCAGTGGTAAGACCACCTTGCTCAATATCATTGCCAAACTGGATCGAGCGGATGAGGGTAAAATCGAAAATCCATATCATGTATCCATGATCTTACAGGATTATCCTTTATTGGATCGATTGAGTGTGCTGGACAATATCTGCCTTGGTCAAACCAAGGTAAGTAAAACCATGAAATGGATCATCAAACGTCTTGAACTCTATCCCTTGCTCAAACGAAAAGTATCCACGCTTTCTGCCGGTCAGAAGCAACGGGTGGCCATTGCCCGTACCTTGATTTTTAAACCGGATATATTGCTCTGTGATGAACCAACGGCTTCTTTGGATAAATCCAATAAAGTGATCGTTATGGATATGCTGGCACGGTTTGCCAAAAATCATCCGGTGGTGGTCGCCAGTCATGATACACACTTGATACAGCAATATGCGTTGGCGTTGTATTCCATTGAAAATCATCATTTAAACTGTGATTTTGATCACCGCAACGTTGAATTTATACCACGAAAAAAGAAACATACCATTCGGCCAAAATGGGTGAAACTGGTCGTGAAGTATCATGCATTGCGTTCATTGGTACTTGCCATCATGATCATGGTTTTAACCATGGCAGTTATGGGGCTAGACCATACCCTGTCCAAACAATTGGAACCTCCGGCCATGCAGCAGCGTTACTCTGATGCATGGATGATCATTGATCATGTGGATGATCTAAGCGTGCTGCATGGTCCAGATACGAAAAGCAATGATGATGACTGGCTGCATGGTCCGATCTATCCCAATTTGGATTTTAGACCGCTGATGCGTAATTTTAAAGGTAGAGTATTGCCACTACCGACCAATGCTAAGTTGGCTCAACCATTAAGCAGCAATGGATTAGTAGCCAATACATTATGTGGTAATACCATCCATACCCCATTATCGATGCGCTATACCATCGATGGGATGGATCATGAAATGACCATGGTGGTTGAAACCATTGTGGATGAACCCAAAAGCAGCAGTTGCATCTATTACTATGATGCATCCAGGATGCAGCAGTATCTAAATGATCAAACCGATGAAAATGGTGTGAACCAATGGGATCTATTATTGAATAGCTGTGACAGCTGGTTTTTACAGACGATCCGCCTCCCGATGATCGAATGGAATATGGAAAAAGCAGAAAACCAATTTATCGATGCGACTTCAGTCTATTTGGATGAAAGACAGGCATTTGATACTCATGTTGGTGCATATCGACAGTTGTTTGAAAGGGTGATGATCATCGTATTCGTGTTGATCATCACATTGACCATCTATGGCTATAACCGGTTGTATCGCTATGATCTGGCATCACTGTCATTATTATGTTTGTACCAGGTTTCACTGAATCGGATCAAATGGATGGTATTGATCATCGATATATTGTTGATGCTGGTCAGTGTGGTCCTATCATCAATCATTTTGGTTATTACACATATCCTCACCATTGAAGGTATGCCGCTTTTGATGGTGATGGTATTGCTGACGGTATGGGTTGGTGATACCATCGCATCCCTTCGATTATCCAAATTTCATCTTTTCAAAACCTATCAACAGGAAAAAGGAAATATGCCATGCTAACCCTCAATATCGTAAACAAACGGTTCAATACTGGATTGACTTTGTTTGAAAATCTATCGCTTTCATTCCCGCAATATGGAATGATTGGTTTTTTTGGACCAAGTGGGTGTGGTAAAACCACACTGGCAAAAATGATTGCCAAATTGGATAACGATTATCAGGGAAGCATTCGCGGAAACAAAGCAGTAGTGTATATATCTGATCATGTCCATTTATTTGATGAACTGACCGTTAGTGAACATCTTAAGATGGTCGAAACCACTCCATCGATCATGGATGAACCATTAAACGCTTTTGGTTTGATCAATGAATCAGATAAAAAAACCAAAGTATTATCCATTGGTCAACGTAAGCGACTGGCATTATTGCTAGCATTGCACCGCAATGCCAGGATTTTGATCCTGGATGAAATCAGTTCCGGTCTGGATCAGACGATCCGCAATGCCATCATGCCCTACGTACAACGTTATGCATCGAACCATCTGGTGATTTGGATCAGCCATGATGAATATGAAATGGACCATTACATGGATGGTGTGGTGGATTTTACCAAATCATCGCTTTCCATTGTTCAAAATAGGATAGAAGATGATATGGTCAAACCATTCAAATTCAAATCCATTTTTCATCCCTGGTACTATCTCAAATCCAAACGATGGATTTTACTGGCTTTAGTTTTTATGAATCTGCTGTTGGTTGGTTCAACCACCTTCACAGCTGCCATGATCCTTTCCGCCAACCAAACCAGTTACCTGTATGATCGATATGATCATGGTTCAACCATCCTCATGAGTTATCCGCTGCATAATGATCCAATCGAAGGTTACAGAAACTTTTATTATGATTATCCCGTCTTTGACGGTTCGACTTTGATGCAATGGATGGAAGATGATCCACAGCTTTGGGGTGTGGTGGCACGCACCAGTAACGAATATGAAGTGATGAGTGTTTTGACTATTGATGGTCAAAACACCGTCATCAAACCCTTTGGTGAACGTGAAATGACCAGCATCTATCGTCCCTTCTATCATGAAGAATATGGTGCTGATGTACCAAATTATCCCTTTGATGCACCATTTGTTCTGGAAAAGCCATTGGATCAATACCTTGGTCCATACTATGTGGATCGACAGGCAAGCGGATATGCAGGTCAAGACCATACTCAACTCAATCAAGTGGATATCATTCATCTCAATCCATCATTAGAATCACTGCCATTGCAAATCGGGACGATGCCGGAGCACGAAAATGAAGTGGTTATTGATCAAAAACTCGCTGATTTTCTTTTGACAAATGGCGTTGCAGCGAACAGTGAATCATTGATCGGATCATCGTTTCCGATATATATGAATGATTATGAAAAGAATCGGATATTGCATCGTGGAGTAACTGTGGAAAACTATGAAATCGTGGAATCGCGTCCATCCCAGGCGACGATGGAAATGGTTACGATCTGCGGAATTCTGGATTATCCGTTAGGCGACCATTATGTGGTGTTTTCAAATACACCTGTGGGGATGGATCCATTAAGTCAACATTATTATTACAATACAGAAACCTCGGTTTTTCCGGAAATCATGCTATTTTATGATCCAACCATCGATATCCAGGAAAAATTGAACGAACGCAACACAGGGTTAGACCATGATGGTGGCATATTCGTCACCATGGATCACGATACCGTTAAGATGGATCAATCCTATCGCAATTCTGCAATGATCTGGATATTGAGCATCTCTGGAGCCATTGCTGCAGTCATCATGATTGTATTATCGTATTTTTTCTTACGAAAACGGTTCGCCAATGACGCACTTTTGCTGAAAAATATAGGATACAACCGCAAGAAAATACAATGGATGTGGACCGTGATCCTTCTGGTCATAACCACGGTTATTGCCTGTTGTGGTGTTACCATAGCTGTGTTGAAAGATTGGATCCCCTTGACTGTGTCATGGATATGTCTTTTATGCCTGATGCTACTAGGAATCGCTCATGGGTTTTTGATCCATCATTCAATGCAACACTGATGAATTCTTCAACTATTGATTTAGCATTTTTGAATGATCTTAACTTTGATTTTGTATCTTAACTCAAACATAGTTAAGGTACTAAAAAAGAGTTAAGATTCATGTGAATCCATTACACCATATGGTTCAACCATTCGTTGTTAGGATAGAATATCAACCATGAAACCAATTGAAATGCTCATATTTGATGTGGACGGTACTCTGGTCATACCAGAAAATGATGAAGTCCCAGCCTCTTGTATAAAAGCGCTGTCACTTGCGCGATCCAAAGGGATCAAGATCACTATTGCCACTGGTCGAAACCACTACGCATTGGGTGAAAGTTTGAATCAGTTGCATCCGGATTATGTGGTGGGATGTTGTGGATGCTGTGTGGTGGATTGTCACAATGATACGATGATCGATACCCATACCATCAGTTTGCATGATACCAATCTGCTGACTGAATCTGCCATCCGCTATGATCTATCCTTGATGTTCAAATTCGATGATGCCATGTATTTTTATACCAAACCCCAAGGGGTGGGATGGTTGACGGAAGATTATAAGAAAACCGTCAACGGAAAATATATGGTCTTTGGTCAAACCAATCGTCATCTAAACGGGACATTACCTTTTACAGCCATGATGTTTGGGGATGATACGATCATCCGCTCCCTGATCCCATTGACCGATCTTCAATTCATCCCCGCCAGTGCCGGTGGTTATGACATCGTTCCCAATGGCATCAACAAAGCCACCGGTATATCGGCACTGGCGGATTATCTAAATATGGATCTAACCCATATGATCGGCTTTGGGGATCACTACAATGATATGGAAATGTTTGATTTGCTTCCCAACACCGTGGCCATGGGCAATGCAGTTGACGCCTTGAAAACCAAGGCAAGCTATGTCACAACCCCGGTAGATCAGAATGGTATAGCCAATGCATTGATCCATCTGGGTATCGTCAGCTAAAACATTGATAAAATTGGATATCGGACTGATCATTTGGTCAATTCAGATAGCCTTTTCAACACACAATCGAATGTCATTATAATTTTTTCGACCTTTTTGTTATAAGTTTTTCGAGTAAAGCAGCGGATCGTTGATATAACGTTCCCAAATTGCTTCCTGATAACCGGCTTTTTTGTGCTCACGGATGCGCTTCGCAGTATCGATCAAACGCGATTCCGTTATATTTTTCAGCATTTTGATGCGCCGCT
>CALVGN010000035.1 GCA_944327105.1 uncultured Erysipelotrichaceae bacterium
ATGTGGAAGGCAGTATCTGCGTATGCAGTGACAATGAACAGATGCTGTATCGTCTGATCGAGCAGGATGCTGCGGCGATCATCGTTTCCATGGGCGTTTATGTACCCCAAGAAGTGGTGGAACGGGCGAGAAAACATAATGTGGCCATCATCAAGACACCATTGGATTCCATGGCCATTGCCCGCATCATTTATGAAGCGGTGGAAGTACGCTATCTGATGACACTCAATCCAGTATTCATGTACAGTGAAGACTATGTACAGGATGTGATGAACAAAGTCACCCAATCCCGTTTCCGTGCTTATCCAGTGGTCAATGAAGATCATGAAGTGGTTGGATCATTATCCCGTTTCCATTTGTTTGGTTATAACAAGAAAAAATTTATCCTGACCGATCATTCTTCAACCTTTCAAACGATCAAAAATATCGAAGAAGGGGAGATCCTGGAGATCATCGATCATCACAATATCGGCAATATCCAAACCACCAAACCGATCCTTTATCGCAACCAGCGAGTGGGGTGCACGTGTACGATCATTGGTTTGATGTATCAAGAGGCCAATATGCAGCCGGAGCCCAAGATCGCCGGGCTGATGATGTCGGCGATATTGAGTGATACGATGAATTTTCGAAGTAAAACCACAACGGATATCGATCGAACCATGGTCAAATGGCTGGCACCGATCGCTGGGGTGGAAGATATCGAAGAATATGCCAATACGATGTTATATGCGTCCATTTCCATCCGTTCTGCCAAACCATTGGATATATTGCAGCGTGACTTGAAATTGTATCAATTTGGTCGCTTCAAGATCGGGGTTGGTCAGACCAACTATTCCGAGATCGAAGACATCCAGGCCAGAGTCAATGATTACAAGCGTGTTCTGGATGAGCAGGTCGAGCGGGAAGATCTGAACTTGTTGGTGATGATGTTTACCCATGTATCGGGTGATGGGACCATGTTCGTCTATACCGGTGATCTGAGTTATATCATGCCGGATATCATCCAAACCATCTTTGATGACCACAGTGGATATGATCGAACCATCATGAGCCGTAAACAGCAATTGATCCCTGAAATTTCCAGTAAACTGGAACATATCTAAATTTTCACAATGGTTTCACCATCATGCCATGATGGTATCACCACGGGAAAGTAGACTAATTATGGTCAAAGTGATTTGATTCATTCTTCTTCCCCCCTCGAAGAATCACATATCCGCCCCGGCGAAAGCCGGGGCTTTATTTGTTTATGATTTGATTCGATACTTGTTTTTTGTCGTGTAGTGAATGATGTCCAATAAACCGAATTGGCTAAATTTTTGCACAAAGCTACGAATCGTCGCATATGCTGCATTGCCATAAGCTTTTTCTAAATCTTTGGTCGAAAATTCATTTGTGCCGAAATGGGATAATGCATATCGAAAAAGCGAGGCTTCTTTGGATGTTATTTTTCCTTGATGTAAAAATTCATTGAAAGTTGGAATGACCTTATTTTGCTTTAGTGACGCGATCGGTGTATAGACAACGGTGTTGATCATGTCAATAAATGGAGATACGTCGATGACTTTGGAATAGTGAGAATTGCGTTCAACCAATTCAAAAGCACGATAATACGCTTTCCTATTTTTTTCGATAAAACTCGAAAAAGGGAGAAAAAGTGTGGCGTGATAGCCTTGTTGGATCAAATACCACATGTGTAACAAACGAGCCATACGGCCGTTTCCGTCAAACCAAGGATGAACGTAACCAATGTAAAAATGGATGATGCAAGCTTTTACAAGGGCATCTATTTCTTCAGACCGGTTGATGAAATTAACAAGTTCTTTCATATAGGAAGAAACATATCTGCTATCGATGCCCGTGTGTTCACTGCTTGATGGACCGACGATATATACCACGTCATCGCGGTAGTAGGATCCAGTTTTCGGACGATCTGTTTCCTGTAAATAGTTACCAATCGTCATCATGTAAAGACGATAAATCGTATCTTCAGTAATTGTATTTTGACGATCAGCAATAAATTCGATCCCTTTTTTTAATCCTTCGATCCTTTTCTCGGCTTCGTCACTGGGGTGCGAACCCTGAAGTATTTTTCGAACGCTATCCCTTTTGAAGTCAATGTTTTCAATTGCTGAAGTCGATATGATTTCTTCTTCAAGTATTGAAGCGCTGAAGTTGTTGTTTGGGTATTCAAGATATTTCCTCAAGACTTTGTCTGTAATGTGTGTACGATCTTTTTGGTAGATCACATTTGCACCATATCGATCTTTTATGGGGATTTGGCAATAGTATACATTTCTTAAAAGTTCAAGGTATCCATTAAAGTCCTTTGGATACTTAGTCGATAGTTTTTGATAGTTATTCCATGCATTGTCGTTGAGAATCGTTATAAACTCGATGAATTCCATAATGTGCTCCTCTCACATCTCGTATATTGATACTAATTGATATCAATTAGTATCAATATAATGAAATGATGTGTAAAAATCAAATCAATGACTACAGCGCATATTCGAAACCTTGATGCGTCATTATTGGATTTCTAAAAGTATTCGATATCGATTTGGTCTATTGAATAAAAATCGATATAATTTTGGCGATGAAGCGATTCTTGATCCGTTTGTTTCTATTATGCAGTGTTTTGATGATCCTGACCGGTTTGACTTTGGTTGAGACCAAGATAAGGACCAGTACCTTCCTTGGTATGACCATCATGGATCGTGATCAGTATCTGGATTATATTTCCGATAAAACATATGTTTATGATCCAACAATCGATCTTTATTTCGATGATACATCTATCCCTTATATCGAATCGTTTGGGTCCTATCTATTCCCAATTGGTTCGACCAGTGAAGGTTTGGTCCACACGGATACAAATCATCAATTGATCCTGGTCTTTGACGATGCGGATCAATTTACCACCAATTTTAGCGATAATATCGCCTTTGAGCTTTGTTTGGTCAATGGAGAGAACTATGATGTCAAAACGATCACTTTTACCAATCTGCCACTGATCATCATTGAAGGCTATGAAAAGATCGATAATGACAACTATGGTTCCTTCACCTTGATCGATCCGGATAATGAACGTCATTTATATGAGATCACTCAAAGTGATGTCAAATACCATCGACGTGGTAATTACACCGCGACTGCCCCTAAACCCAGTTTCAAATTGACATTACTGGACGATCAATGGGAAAGTGAAGCCCATGATCTATTGGGACTTAGAGATGATGATGACTGGATCTTGCAATCCATGGTCACCGATACGTCCAAGATCAAGGAAAAACTGGCTATAACCTTGTGGAATGGGATCTCCGATCGCTATCAGTTAGGTTATGAATATGTGGAAGTGATCATTGATGGTGCATATATGGGAATCTATGGATTGCAAACCCCGCTGGATCATAAAACATTCGAAGGCTCGAAAAAAAATGATTTGTTGATCAAGATCGATGATTGGAAAGGGGATAGTGATTATGGAAATATCTCCAATTGGGTTGTGGATGAAGAAAGTGATCAATGTCAATTCAATGAATATGAAGTCAAGCCTTGCAATGGAGATATCATTGAAGATGTGGTCGAAACCATTGATACGTTGCATACCGATCTTGATTCTTTTGCCGATGCGTTTGATCTGACCAATTGTGCAAACTATCAATTGTTGCTCAATTTATCTTCGGGTGTCGACAATACCTATAAAAACCAACGTCTGTGTCTATCAGAGCATGGTTTGACCATTTCCATCCTTAAAGGGGCATGGGATTTTGACTTCTGTTTCCAATATAGTGATGATGGGGTTGATCAGGGAATCTATACGGATGGCATCGTTCCCGATGCCATCCGCAATGATCCATCGTACTTTCGGAATCAATGTGATCAATATCGATCGTTAAGAGAAGGGATGTTATCCGATACATCCCTGGTCGAAACCATATCATCCTGGGATGATCAGTTGCGCCAAGGCGGCGCATTGATCCGAGATGAATCGACCTGGGATTATACCGGATGGGCCATGGGCAGAGTGGATCATAACGCAGCCTTGGATCTGATCATCCAAGGGTTGACATCCCGCTTTGTTTTTTTGGATGATTATTATCAAGTGAATTAATGGTTCGACCATAAGGAGAAAAAGTCATGAGTGATATTTTCAAGGATTCTTTCTTAGAAAGTTTCCAGATGGATATGCCATTGAGTGAGGTGGTACTGGCACTATCCATTGCTGTTTTATTAGGCTTGTTCATTTATTTGATCTATCGGATCAAGATCAAGAATACGTTTTATAACAAAGACTTCAATTTGGTGTTGGCAGCTTTGCCACTGATCACCTGTGCGATCGTGCTGAGCATGCAGGCCAATATCGTTATTTCTTTAGGTATGGTCGGTGCATTATCCATCGTTCGTTTTCGAAACGCCGTCAAAAATTCGATCGATCTGCTTTATTTGTTCTGGTCCATTTCCGTTGGTTTGATCTGCGGGGCTCAGTTGTATCTGATCGCGATCGTATTGTGTCTGGTGGTGACCATATTGATTCTTATTTTAGATTTGGTTCCAAACCGTTTTGACGGGTATCTGCTCAGTGTAGTTAGTGATGATTTAACAGTGAATGAAAGAATCGAAGCTAATCTGAAAAATAACCATATCCGCTATGAAATCAAAAGTTGTCTCAATGCGTCCGGGAAATATTCGGTCATCTATGCATTGATGGTCAAACCCAAAGCGTTATCCATGGTTGAACCATGTCTTCACGATATCGATGGTATCCGTTCCTATAATCTTTTGATGGATGATGGAAATAATCGGGTATGAGCATGCAATGGCGTCATGAGTGGAAATATCTGATCCATCAGTCCATGCTGGAAGTATTGAAACAGCGTCTGCTTGCGCTGATGGACGAAGATGTTCATCATACAAAAAGCGATGGTTATACCATCCGTTCCTTGTATTTTGATACGATCGATGATCAATGCATGAACGAAAATGAAGCGGGGATCGATATCCGTAAGAAGTATCGGATCCGTTACTATGGTTTAGACCATTCCAAACTGCATCTTGAAACCAAGCTCAAAAACAGTGGATTGTGTGCCAAACGTTCCACTGTTATCGATCCGATCATTGCGGATCATCTATTCCATGGTCAAACCATGGACATCCTTTTGAATATTCAGGATGATCCGCAATTGATCGGCATGGTCAGCGATTATCAACGGCTGTTGCTTCAGCCGAAGGTATTGATCGAGTATGATCGGTATGCATTGGTTTATCCCAGTGGCAACGTGCGGATCACATTTGACTGCAATATCCGCAAAAGCTCGGCCATGCACTTGTTTTATTCAACGGATGTACCATGGTTTAATATCCATGAACCAGGTTGGCATATCTTGGAAGTCAAATATGATGATCTGCTGCCATCCTTTATCGCGAATATATTGGATGATTTTCATCTGACACAAATCGCGAACAGCAAATATTATCTGGCACGAATTGCTTAGTCATTATTTTAACGGGGTATTTTTGATCAAATTTATCAAAAATACCCCGTTAACTCGTTTGGGTAGTAAAAATATCACCTAAAAATCAGAGAAAGAATCTTTTTCAAGTGGGAACATTGAACCACGTATTTCATTCCAAAGAATGTGATTGACCTTATGGAATGATCTGATCTAATACGCAATGGGATTATCCATAGGAATATTGCAGATATGATGATCAATGATTTGATTTGATCAATACCATGGTCTTGGATATTTCTTTTTCAGTTCCAAAATCAGCATGGATAAACCATGGGTGATCAGTATGGTCAAAACCAGATACAGCCAGGGATGATCCAATAACGCATGACCGCTGGTAAAAACCATCTGTAAAACGAAGATGATCATTGGATGGATCAGATAATAATATTTTGAATAATCCCGGAACCGGAAGTGGATATCCGTCCATGGTTTGGTATACAGTGCCGTTAAAAATAGAAAGTAGACGCAAGGCACCGCGGAAAGAAGGATATTGCTGTTTTTACGGTCCACATATTGCAATGCGATCACTTCGATGATCATCAATGCCACCGATATCCCCAATCCCAATAACGCATGGCGATGCAGCGGTGCCTTGCGATTGAAAATGGTATAACCAAGGGTGGTATAGAATAACCCAAAAAAAACAAAATTACGTGTGGTAATAAAGATCTTGAAGTATTGGTCCATGATCCATTGCAACCACATCGGCAATATGCCGTAATAGGTTTCAAACGATCCGATAAATAACAATACGAATGAGATATATAAAAGATATTTGATATGGAAGTGTTTGATCCACACATCCACGATCTTTAACGAAATCAATAAGGCGGGGT
>CALVGN010000036.1 GCA_944327105.1 uncultured Erysipelotrichaceae bacterium
CGATTTTGATCACACTGTCATGGATCGGTAATAAAAATCCGCCGCCATGACAATGCAGCATGATGCGATGGTTTTGCCAATGTTTGGGCCATAACCAATACAGATGGATGGTTTTACCATCTTCACATTTCAATCGTGTCAATGCCATGGTCAAATCATCATCCAATTCCATTTCCATCACGTTTTTAGCTTGCCGCTGAACCACTAGGTTCAGCGGTTCCAATAATATCCGATTGTCCAGATCCAACGTATCGACGGGTAAGCCACTGGGTTTGGGTAAAGCAGGGTTGTAGTTGTAATTGCTCATGGTCGAACCATCTCTTTCTAGTGGTTTCACTATACCATGAACCATTGCTCCGATGGTTCAAACCATACCGAAATCCCTTTCATTTCACAAGAAATGTGAAAGTTTGATGATGTAACCGCTAACATGTGAAAAATTTAATTTTCTATGTTGACATATGGTAAAACCATCGATTACCGTATTACTCGGTGATGTGAAATTCATCACAAGGAGTAAGAAAATGACGACAAAGAAAGTTGAAAGTCAAACCCAAACGCCATCTGTCGAAGAGCTGGCAGCGACTGAAGTCAACGCATTGGTCACCAATGCCCATAAGGCATTGGATCAGTTTCTGACCATGAATCAGGAACAGATCGATCATATCGTTTCCAAATGTTCCGTTGCCGCTTTGGATGCCCATGGCCGTCTGGCCCGCTTGGCAGTGGAAGAAACCAAACGCGGTGTATTCGAAGACAAAGCAACCAAAAATTTATTTGCCAGCGAATACATCATCAATAACATGCGCGGCCAAAAAACCGTTGGCATCATCGGCAAAGATGAACTCAAGGATCTGGAATACGTTGCCGATCCGGTCGGTGTGGTCTGCGGGATCACCCCGGTCACCAATCCGACCAGTACGGTGATCTTTAAAAGTCTGATCTGTTTGAAGACCCGCAATCCGATCGTCTTTGCGTTCCATCCCTTGGCGCAGGAAAGTTCCAAAGCTGCTGCTAAAGTGATGCTTGAAGCAGCGGTGAAAGCAGGGGCACCGGAAAATTGCATTTCCTGGATCGAACATCCCAGTATGGCTGCAACCAACGCCTTGATGAAACACGATGGTGTAGCCACTATCCTAGCTACCGGTGGTAACGCCATGGTCCAGGCAGCGTACAGCTGCGGCAAACCGGCGTTAGGCGTCGGTGCCGGCAATGTGCCCAGTTATGTCGAAAAGACCGCGAATCTGCGTCAGGCAGCCAATGATATCGTCTCTTCCAAAGCGTTCGATAATGGCATGATCTGTGCCAGTGAACAGACGATCATCATCGATGAAGTCGCTTATGACAAGTTCAAAACGTTATTGAAGGACTACCACGTCCATATTTGTAACGCCAAGGAAAAAGCGTTATTGGAACAATATGCATTCGGGGTCAAAGCCTTCAGCAAAAACGTCAACGATGCCCGTTTGAACAGTGCCATCGCCGGACAAAGCGCCGTATGGATCGCCAAACAGGCTGGATTCGAAGTGGATCCCAAAACCATCGTTTTAGCAGCCGAAGTCAAAGAAATCGGTCCCAATGAACCATTGACCCGTGAAAAACTGAGTCCGACGTTGGCCTTGATCAGTTGCAAAGACAGCAAAGAAGGCTTGGATATGGCGGAAGCGTGTGTGGAATTCAACGGTCTTGGCCACTCTGCTGCCATCCATACGTACAACACGGAATTGATGGAAGAATATGGAAGACGGTTGGAAGCTTGCCGTATCTTGGTGAACCAACCCTCCACGTTCGGTGGTATCGGTAATATCTACAATGAGATCATTCCGTCGTTGACATTGGGTTGCGGTTCGTATGGTCGCAACAGTGTCAGCGGCAACGTTTCTACTTTCAACTTACTCAATATCAAAACGATAGGAAGAAGACGCAACAGCATGCAATGGTTCAAGATCCCGCCGAAAATCTACTTTGAACGCAACAGTGTCAATTATCTGCGCGACATGCGTTACATCCACAGAGCATTTATCGTATGTGACCGTAACATGGTCGATCTGGGCTTTGTGCAGAAAGTCAACGATGTGTTGAACAGTCGCCCGGAAAAAGTCGCGATCCAGATGTATTGTGACGTCGAACCGGATCCTTCGATCCAAACCGTGCGTGAAGGGGTCAAATTGATGAACAGCTTCCAGCCGGATGTGATCATCGCACTTGGCGGTGGTTCCGCCATGGATGCCGCCAAAGGCATGTGGCTGTTCTACGAACAGCCGGATGTATCCTTTGATGACATCAAACAAAAATTCATGGATATTCGCAAGCGCGCTTTCCAAGTTCCGGAACTGGGGAAGAAGGCAAGATTGGTTTGTATCCCGACCACAGCCGGTACCGGCAGCGAAGTCACTCCGTTTGCGGTATTGACCGACCGGGAAGAAAACAAAAAGTATCCGATCACGGATTACGCATTGACACCCAATGTCGCGATCGTGGATAGTGCATTCATGGAAAATCTGCCCAAATCTGTGACCGCGGATACGGGGATCGATGTATTGACGCATGCTACGGAAGCCTTTGTGTCCACATACAGCAATGACTATACCGATGGTTTATGTGTCCAGGCGGTCAAGTTGGTATTCAATTATTTACCCAGAGCGTATGAACATGGTGCAGACGATCGCTTGGCCAGAGAAAAAATGGCCAATGCCGCAGCCATCGGTGGCATGTGCTTTGCCAATGGATTCTTGGGTGTGTGCCATTCCATGGCACATAAGATCGGTGCACGCTACCATGTGCCCCATGGTCGGGCCAATGCGATCTTGTTGCCCTATGTGATCCGTTATAATGGTACCCATCCATCCAAGCCGGGGATCTGGCCAAAGGCCAACGAATATGTGGCGGATCGTAAATATGCGGAATTGGCGAATGATCTGGGAATGCCGTTTAATGATATCGAACATGGGGTGATCCTGTATGCAGATGCTGTGTATGATTTGATCGATCAAGTCGGGATCAAGCAGAGTTTCAAAGATCAGGGAATCGATGAAAAGACATGGTTCGATAATCTGGATGATCTGGTTTATGACGCGTATGAAGATCAATGTACGCCAGCCAATCCACGCGTGTGCATGCTGGAAGAGATGAAACAGATCTTAACGG
>CALVGN010000037.1 GCA_944327105.1 uncultured Erysipelotrichaceae bacterium
AATTCCATGACAAAGGGTGCCGGTTTACCACTGAATGGTTTGGTCTTTTTCAAAATGATGGCCGCCACCATCACAGCAATGATCCCCACAAAATACATGATCGGGGTCAAAATACCCGCTAAGTTCCAGGAACCACTGATATAACCCGTCATCACGCCACCCATCAAGGCAATGACCGGTAATTTGGCACTGCAGGGCACAAATGTCGCGGTCATGATCGTCAAGCGACGATCATTGTCCTGCTCGATGGTCCGAGATGCCATGATGCCCGGGATGCCACAACCACTGGAAATCATCAATGGAATAAACGACTTTCCACTTAATCCAAAGTGACGGAAGACACGGTCCATGACGAATGCGATCCGCACCATATACCCGCAATCTTCAAGAATACTCAATAATAGGAACAAAACCGCCATCTGTGGCAAGAAACCTAAAACAGCTCCCAAACCACCGATGATGCCATCGACCACAGCAGAAATGAGAATATCACTGGTGCCCATGGCACTTAACCATCCACCGACCGCGTCTTGGATGGACACGACCAACACATCATTGGTCCAATCGGTCATCATGGTTCCCACCGTACCGATGGCCAGATAATAAACCACAAACATCACGATCAAGAAAATCGGGATACCTAAGATACGGTTGGTCACGATCTTGTCGATCTTATCGGAAATGGTGAGTTCACCACTTCCTTTTTTGACACAGGTGGATACCACATCCGTGATATAACCATAGCGTTGATCGGTAAACACGCTTTCCATATCCATATCATACGATTGGGTCAATGATTCCTGATGCTTACCAATGATTTGCATGGTGGAACCATCCAACGGATGGTGCTTGATCACCTCTGTATCATTTTCAAGGTATTTGATGGCATACCATCTTTTTTTGGTCTGCTCCACATCCAAGTGGTCCATCACATCTAAAATGGCTTTTTCCACTTTTGGTTCAAAGATAGCCTGTGGTTTGACCACTGGATGGGTGTTGGCCATATCAATGGCCACATCCATCAATTCTTTCAAACCTGTACCCTTTAGCGCACTGGTTTCAACCACTTTCACATTCAGTTTTTCACTTAATGCCTTGCTGTCCACACGGATCTTGCGTTTTTTCATCAAATCCGCCATGTTCAACGCGACCACCACCGGGATCCCGGTCTCTACCAATTGCGTGGTCAAATACAGATTTCGTTCGATATTGGTGGCATCCACCAAATCGATGATGACATCCACATCATCCTCCAGCAAATAGTTTCGTGATACCACCTCTTCCAATGTATAGGGTGATAACGAATAAATACCGGGCAGGTCCGTAACGATCACTTCCTGCCCATTGGCTTTTTTATATCGGCCTTCCTTTTTCTCAACGGTGACACCCGGCCAGTTACCGACATATTGGTTGGCACCGGTCAATGCATTGAACATCGTGGTCTTGCCACAGTTTGGATTTCCGGCCAATGCGATTTTGATTGCCATATGTTTGACTCCCTTTGATTATTTGACAATTTCGACATTGACGCAGGCAGCATCTGCCTTGCGTAGTGATAATTCATATCCGCGTACCGTGATTTCCACCGGATCACCCAATGGTGCCACTTTACGGATATACAGTGTTGTACCTTTGGTCAACCCCATATCCATGATGCGGCGCTTATATGCACCATCACCATCGATCGTGACGACTTTGACCGTGCTGCCGATCGCAGCTTCTCCTAATTTCATGAATTTCCCCTTCCTAGACCATGATGTGCCGTGCCATCTGTGCATCGATGGCAATGCGGGAATCCTTGATATTGACGATCACATTCCCATTGATGGAAGAGACCACGGACACCTTGGTCCCTTGAATAAAACCGAGTTTTTCTAGAAAACGTTTCGTTTCCGTATTTCCATTGATCGACTGGATGATGTGATCCTCATTCAATCCTGCAAACGTTAACGGCATCATAGTTCTCCTTTCAGTTAGAGTATTTTAACTCTGACTGAAGTTAGTTTATTCGTATTCGAGTTAGAAGTCAATAACCATTTGAATAATCTAACTTATGGTTCAAACCATGATTTTCTTGGTCAGATCAGGGTATAAAAGATGAAACCGTATCCATAAAGACGTATAATAAAACCATGGATCGAATCTTACGTGAATTCAAAACGGTGAAAAAACCGTGTCTGGTCGTGGTTTTCATTGCATTTGTGGTTTTTATCTGTCTTTTTCTATATAACACCGGTTTACCCATGGTCCAAACCATCATCAAAAGTCTTTCTGCCTTATGGTGGGCCATCGGTATCGCCTATGTGATGAACCTTCCATTAAAAGCGATGGAAGACACCATGGAAAAACACCATCAGCATGTCCCTGCCATTATCCTGAAACATAAACGTGCCTTCACATTAACGTTCACCACGATCATTTTCATCTTAGCCATTGCGGTATTGTTTTCCATCATCATCCCGCAAACCATCACTTCTTTGGTTTCCATCATCAACAATATCGCCACATTGATCACCAACTTCTTCAACAACATCAATACCGTTTTGGATTTCTTCCATTTGGAACCGTTTGATCCGCAACGCGATACCCAGGTGATCCTCAACTGGCTGGCCCAGAATGGATTTTCCTATGAGAAGATATTGGAGCAGTTAGGCGAAATGGCGGTTACCAGCAGTCAGTCGTTGATCCAAAGTATCGTTGGTTTTGCCAGTGAATTCTTCAATGCGTTCATGGGATTTCTCTTATCACTGTATCTTTTGGCCGATAAAGAAAAATTTGTCCGCCAGATGAAAAAAGTACTGGCGTTGATCTTTACCGAAGATACCGCCATCTTCCTGGATGCCGTATTCCGGGACACCAATGAAACCTTCCGTGACTTTGTCACCGGACAAGTCACGGAAGGCATCATCTTTGGTTGCATCTGTTACATTGGTATGACCATCTTCCATTTCCCGATGGCCATGCTGATATCCGTGGTAGTTGCAGTATTATGCCTGATCCCGATGTTTGGACCCACTTTGGGTATGTTTTTCGGCGGGATCGTGGTTTTGACCAGCCGACCGATCTTGGATGCGGTATGGTTCATGGTTTTCTATCAAGTATTGCAGCAAGTTGAAAACAATCTGATTTATCCGCGTGTGGTCGGCGTTAAAGTGGGTTTACCACCGGTATGGGTATTATTAAGTATCTTTGTATTCGGCGCGATGTTCGGTTTTATTGGCATGCTGTTAGGTGTCCCCATCACCGCAGTGATCTATACCCAATCTTCCACATGGATCAATTATTATCTGAAGAAACACCACATCGAAGTCAGTGATCGGACCATTACCTATCAGTTACCAAACGAAGATTCAGCTAATAATACGCAAGCACGTGATAAATCATAATTGAACAGATCTTCAACCAACCCATTGCGACATCCATCGTCAATTTTAGTATTACGAGTTTCGCATATAAAACGCCGTCGATAACACTAAGTGCTGTCGACGGCGTTTTATTTAAACTACGCTAGGTTCATTCATTACATGATTTACCATTATCATGATACGCCGGTTTGTTGATCAGGTTGTTGATCAATCATGACTGCCGATTTGTGAACCAAATCATGACGATGTTTACGTTTTTGTTGGCCTAATTCAGATCAGTATCAATTTTATGGTCAATCGAGCTTCTGTATAGGTTGTGTTGATTTCCTCTATTCACGAGGTTTCTTCATCGATAACTTCCCAATATCCGCTTTTATTTGATCCAATGCGTCTTAAATATCCTTCATTTTTAAGATAAGCAATATTTTTGTCGATTGCAGAAGGGTTGATTCCGATCAATTTTGATAACTGTGCCTTTGTAATATGGGGATAATTGATATACAGCAATAAACCAATTGAATATGTGAAGTTTTCAAAATTGTTGGAAATTTGACGATTGAATATGATGTTGGATTAAACCAAAAGACTGTCTTACTATCGTAATCAAGCTCCAGATACTCAAAAAAACTTTGACGCATCACAACTGTATTTATCCAAAGTAAGAAAGTTGATAATCAACATTTATATACAACGCTATGCCCTGTCTTTCTTCTGTGTTTAACGACTAAACGCATCGGGTAAATCATTTTCCAATAGGATCGTATCATTACTCGTAAAGTGACGGTAAACATACGCAAAGGCTTCTTTGACCGTATCCACCACCAATACGTGATCCATATCAAACCCACTTTCCTTCAATCCATCATGGATCGGTGCGGTCTGC